>JAXJVM010000197.1:0-1862 GCA_036308515.1 Clostridia bacterium
ATCAACAATGACGCCGTAACGTTTCTTCGCGGTTTCGTCCTTTGCATTGTAGGCGATAACCTTCGGGAGATACATGGCGTTTGCTGCACCGTGAACAATATGTGCACCAAAATCCGCAAAACGACGGAACCGGACTGGATCCGGTCACCACCTTGTCCGGGTTCAATATGAGTTATTATATGCGCACAAACGGTTCTTTGTGGCTGGATCGTATTACGTGCAGTGTGGAATGAGAACATTGCATCATTCCGACAAGGAGATTATTTTTTCTGTAACTTCAAATTGGTTGGGGCAAAAAAATAATATTACTTGGCAAAAAAATGATTTACAATTTTAGTAAAGGGTAGTATACTGACCAGAGAGAAAAATTGCCGTGGACTTCGGCAGACAGGAGAGGATCGTATGAAAAAAATAGAAAAGCTGGGTGTACAGCTGTACACGGTCAGAGACTTTATGACCAATGAGAAGGACATTGCAGAAACCTTCAAAAAATTAAAGGACTTGGGATATGACCAGGGACAGACTGCAAGATGCACCGTTCCCTATGAGGTCTATGGCGAGCTGGCAGAAAAAGCCGGGATTGAAATCGTAGGTACCCACGATAATTTTGATTTGATGTGCAATGACTTTGATCAGGCACTGAAGAATCATCAGGCGCTGCATACGGTGATGATGGGTGTCGGCGGTTATTTCTTTAAGCCGGAGCAAAGAAACCTTGCTGAAGTAAAAGATTTTATTCAAAGGGCAAATACAGTGGGTGAGAACATTGCCAAGTACGGCGGTAAGTTCACCTATCATAACCACCAGCATGAATTTGCCAAAATCGAAAACGGCAAGACCATCATGGAGATGTTGGTAGAAGAACTGCATCCCGAGAACACCTCCTTTGTACTGGATACCTATTGGGTACAGACCGGCGGCGGAGATGTGTGTGACTGGATTGAAAAACTCGCAGGCAGAATTGATATCCTCCATCTGAAGGATATGATGATTATCAATGAAACCCGTGAACAGAAATACACAGAAATCGGCAACGGCAACATGAACTGGGAAAAGATTCTGACCGCTGCAGAAAAGGCCGGCGTCAAGTGCTACGTGGTAGAGGAAGACTTCTGCCCTGGCGATCCCTTTGAAAGCCTGAAGATCAGCAGTGATTATATTCACAAGAACTTTATGTAATGCTATGTAATGCCAAGATAATAAAAAAGAATGCCCGGCGGTAGGCCGGGCGTTCTTTTTTGATCTTCTGCTGTGACCAATGAGGGGCGTCTTACAGATAGATGCAAAGCTCCCTGGTCAGGCGCCGCTCCAGGTCAATCAAATCCTTGGCAATGCCCTTGGAGGTCTCGTCTGCCGCCTGATACTTGTTCAGATATCGGTGCAGGGACTTCACACCCATGTTACAGCCGTCGATCATGATGTCGGCAATGGTTTCATCACCATCATTCATATTCAGCATGACGTTGGTTTTCAGCCAGGACATTCCCTTTGCCAGCATCTGGAACGGTGAAGATTTGGATATTCGCTCCTACCTCACCGAGGGCAAAAGTCGCATCCGGCTGACTCTGGTAAACAATCTGCACAATCTTTTGGGTCCCCATCATCTGGAGGGAGGCGAAAGCCATAACGCAAGTCCCTCCTCCTTCTATAAGGAGCCCTGTGTCTGGAAGTCAACCGACGAGACGGAATGTCTGGCGGAAATGTGGAACGATGGCTATACCTTCGTCGAAACCTCCCTGGAGGTATAAAAGATACGCACCCTCGTCTTCGTTAAGATGGGGTGCGTTTTTATATTTTGGATAATACTATTCCTTGCTGAAAAACTATACTTTTCGAACAAGGGTAATCAGCAGATTCAAAAA
>JAXJVM010000198.1:0-11616 GCA_036308515.1 Clostridia bacterium
CGATAAACGTGATAACGATACTCACCTGTTTCGGGATCCTTAGTAGGAGCACCCTTTTCGTCAAATTTAACGATGGTGAGGTAGTAAGAACCAAGAACCATATCCTGAGTAGGAACGGTAACAGGCTTACCATCCTGGGGCTTAATCCGGTTGTTGGCAGAGAGCATCAGGAACCGGGCTTCCGCCTGTGCCTCTGCAGACAGGGGCAGATGGACAGCCATCTGGTCACCGTCGAAGTCTGCGTAGAACGCGGTACAAACCAGCGGATGCAGTTTCAGAGCCTTACCATCAACCAGCACCGGCTCGAATGCCTGAATACCCAGTCTGTGCAGGGTTGGTGCACGGTTCAGCAAAACCGGATGATCTGCAATCACATCCTCGAGCACATCCCAAACCTCCGGACGAACACGCTCGACCATCCGCTTTGCGGACTTGATGTTGTGCGCCAGACCATCGGCTACCAGTTTCTTCATCACAAAGGGTTTGAACAGCTCCAGCGCCATCTTCTTAGGCAGACCGCACTGATAAATCTTCAGCTCAGGGCCTACGACAATAACAGAACGTCCGGAGTAGTCAACACGCTTACCCAGCAGGTTCTGACGGAAACGTCCCTGCTTACCCTTAAGCATATCAGACAGGGACTTGAGGGGTCTGTTACCGGGTCCGGTAACAGGACGGCCACGGCGTCCGTTGTCGATAAGGGCATCCACTGCTTCCTGGAGCATTCTCTTCTCGTTTCTCACGATGATTTCAGGTGCACCCAGGTCAAGCAATCTCTTCAAACGATTGTTACGGTTGATGACACGGCGGTACAGGTCATTCAGGTCGGAGGTCGCAAAACGACCGCCGTCCAGCTGCACCATGGGACGGATTTCCGGTGGGATTACCGGAATGACCGTCATAATCATCCATTCCGGCTTATTGCCGGATTTACGGAAGGCTTCTACAACCTCCAAACGACGGACGGTACGAATCTTCTTCTGACCCTTTGCACCCTCCAAATCGTTTTTCAGTTCCTGATACAAAGCTTCCAAATCAATGTCACGGAGCATTTCCAGAATGGCTTCCGCACCCATACCGGCACGGAACATATCCCCGTATTTTTCATAATATTCCCGATATTCCTTTTCGGAAAGAATCTGATTCTTCATCAGAGAGGTACGACCCGGGTCAATAACCACATAAGCCGCAAAGTACAGCACCTTTTCCAGCGCTCTGGGGGACATATCCAAGATCAGACCCATGCGGCTGGGGATGCCCTTAAAGTACCAGATATGAGAAACCGGCACAGCAAGCTCTATATGACCCATACGCTCACGGCGTACCTTAGAACGGGTAACCTCAACGCCGCATCGGTCACAGACAACACCCTTATAACGGACTCTCTTATACTTACCGCAGTGACACTCCCAGTCCTTCTGGGGACCAAAGATACGCTCACAGAACAGACCGTCCTTTTCCGGCTTTAAGGTTCTATAATTGATAGTCTCGGGCTTTTTTACTTCGCCTCTGGACCATTCTCTGATTTTCTCAGGTGAAGCAAGTCCGATTTGAATCGCTTCAAAATTTTGATATTCACTCATAACGACCAAGCCTTTCCAACTCACAAATTTCTGCTGCCGCCTGCGGTGAGTTTCGCAGGCGGCTGGTATATTCCATCACTTAGAATATAATGTCGTCATCATCAAAATCTTCTTCTTCGGCCATCAGGTCGAGGGACTCGACGTCGTCAGAATCCAGATAATCGCCTTCAAAGCTGCTTTCCTTGCCGCCAAGGAGCGCGGAGAGATCTGTTTCGGTATCATCACCGTCATCATCAGACAGGATATCCGATACATCATCCAGAATATCGTCCTCGTCTTCAAAGTCATCCTTGTCGGCATCCAGGAACTCTTCTTCCTCCATACCTGCGATGTTTACCGGCAAATCCTCCGGATCATCATCAATGGATTCCCGAAGCACAATTTCGTTATCGTCCTTGTCCAGAACCTTGATATCCAGTGCCAGACTCTGAAGCTCTTTCACCAGAACCTTGAAGGACTCCGGAACACCGGGTTCAGGAACATTATCACCTTTCACGATGGATTCGTAGGTCTTTACACGACCCACGATATCATCGGACTTCACAGTCAGGATTTCCTGCAGGGTATATGCTGCACCGTAAGCCTCCAGTGCCCAAACCTCCATCTCACCGAAACGCTGACCGCCGAACTGAGCTTTACCGCCCAGAGGCTGCTGGGTTACCAGGGAGTAAGGACCGGTGGAACGTGCGTGAATCTTGTCATCAACCAGATGGGCAAGCTTCAGGTAGTGCATATATCCAACAGTAACAGGATTGTCGAAGGGTTCACCGGTACGTCCATCGTAAAGGATGGTCTTACCGGTTCGGTCATAGCCCGCCTGTTCCAGCGCATCCATGATGTCTTCCTCGTTGGCACCGTCAAATACAGGGGTTGCCACCTTCCAGCCAAGTGCCTTTGCGGCATAGCCAAGGTGAACCTCAAGCACCTGTCCGATGTTCATACGGGAAGGCACACCCAGGGGGTTCAGCACGATCTGCAGGGGAGTACCATCCGGCAGGAAGGGCATATCCTCTTCCGGCAGGATTCTGGAAATAACACCCTTGTTACCGTGACGGCCTGCCATCTTATCACCCACAGAGATCTTTCTCTTCTGAGCGATGTAACAGCGTACCACCTGGTTCACACCCGGGGGCAGTTCGTCGCCATTGGCACGGGTGAACCCCTTCACATCTACAATAATACCATATTCACCGTGGGGTACACGCAGGGAGGTATCACGAACCTCTCTTGCCTTTTCACCAAAGATGGCACGAAGCAGACGTTCTTCTGCGGTGAGTTCGGTTTCACCCTTGGGGGTAACCTTACCTACAAGAATGTCGCCGCTGCCAACTTCAGCACCCACACGGATGATACCGCGTTCGTCCAGGTCACGCAAAGCGTCTTCACCCACATTGGGGATATCCCGGGTGATTTCCTCCGGACCCAGCTTGGTATCTCTGGCTTCTACCTCGTATTCCTCAATATGAATGGAGGTAAAGATATCTTCTTTTACTAATTTTTCGTTAATCAGGATTGCATCCTCGTAGTTATAACCTTCCCAGGTCATAAAGCCGATAAGGATATTACGTCCCAGTCCGATTTCACCGTTTTTGGTAGAAGGACCATCGGCAATAATCTCGCCCTTTTCCACTCGGTCGCCGTGACTGACAATGGGGCGCTGGTTAATACAGGTACCCTGGTTGGAACGGGTAAACTTAATCAGCTTATAGGTGTCCAGTGCATGATTGTCATTGCGAATCACAATCTCATCTGCAGAAACCTTTTCTACCACGCCGGCTTCCTTCGCCAGAATACAAACGCCGGAATCCCGTGCTGCCTTGTATTCCATACCGGTACCCACGATGGGAGACTCCGGCATCAGAAGCGGAACTGCCTGACGCTGCATGTTAGAGCCCATCAGGGCACGGTTTGCGTCATCGTTCTCCAGGAAGGGAATCATGGCAGTCGCGATAGAGATAACCTGTCTGGGGGATACGTCCATATAGTCTACCCGGCTGGGTGGAACTTCAAGGAACTCATCCTTATACCGGGTTACAATCTTTTTGCTGACAAAGCGGCTTTCCTCATCCAGAGGCTCGGTAGCCTGTGCTACATAGTAGCCATCCTCGGTATCTGCGGTCATGTATTCCACTTCATCGGTAACCACGCCGGTTTCCTTATCTACACGGCGGTAGGGGGTTTCAATAAAGCCGTACTCATTCACCTTGGCAAAACCACTCAGGGAGTTAATCAAACCGATGTTCGGTCCCTCAGGGGTCTCGATGGGGCACATACGTCCGTAGTGAGAATGGTGCACGTCACGAACCTCAAAACCGGCACGCTCTCTGGAGAGACCGCCGGGACCCAGTGCGGAAAGTCTCCGCTTGTGGGTCAGCTCACCCAGGGGGTTAATCTGATCCATGAACTGGGACAGCTGGGAGGAGCAGAAGAACTCCTTAATGGCAGAGGTCACAGGACGAATGTTAATCAGGGTCTGGGGGGTAATGACATCCAAATCCTGAATGGTCATACGCTCGCGAACCACACGCTCCATACGGGAAAGCCCGATACGGAACTGGTTCTGTAAAAGCTCGCCTACACTGCGCAGACGACGGTTGCCCAGGTGGTCAATATCATCCACACAGCCCACACCGTTTGCCAGGTTGCCGATATAGGAAATGGAAGCCAGAATATCGTCAATGAGGATATGACGGGGAATCAGCTCGTCTTTCCGGTCACGGAGTGCCTGCTTGAACTCTTCGGAGTTCACATCAGGATACTGCTCCAGAATTTCATGCAGGACAATACCGCGTACGGTCTCGGTGATGCCATAGTCACGGGGATTGTAATCCACATAGTTCTTCAAATCAACCATACCATTGGAGATAACCTTGGTGCGGTTGCCGTCTACATCCAGAACAATGGCATTGATTTCCGCCTTTTCCAGTGCCGCTGCGATGTCCTTGGTGATTACCTCACCCTCGGTGACGATCACTTCACCGGTGCTGGGGTCAGCAACGGTCTCGCCGGAGACAAAGCCGGTGACACGGGCTGCCAGAGCCAGCTTCTTGTTGAACTTATAACGACCAACCTTTGCCAGGTCATATCGCTTGGGATCAAAGAACAAATTGGTAATCAGGGACTGTGCACTGTCCACCGTGGGCGGTTCACCCGGACGGAGCTTTCTGTAAACCTCCAGCAGACCCTCCTCCTGGGTGGAGGTGGTGTCCTTCTCCATGGTGGCAAGAAGCCGAGCATCCTCACCGAAGAACTCGGTAATCTGTGCATCGGTACCAAAGCCCAAAGCACGAATCAGCACCGTAACGGGAATCTTTCTGTTACGGTCAATACGCACATAGTAAATATCGTTACTGTCGGTCTCGTATTCCAGCCAAGCACCACGGTTGGGGATAACCTGGGAGGAGAAGAGCTTTTTACCGACCTTATCGAATTCCTGAGAATAGTATACGCTTGGTGCTCTCACCAACTGAGAAACGATAACACGCTCCGCGCCGTTGATGATAAAGGTACCGGAGGGAGTCATCAAGGGGAAGTCACCCATGAAGATTTCCTGCTCCTTCACCTCGCCGGACTCCTTATTGATCAGGCGGACCTTGACGCGCAGAGGTGCTGCATAAGTCGCATCCCGCTCCTTGCATTCCTCGATGTCGTACTTGGTGGTATCCTCCAGCCGATAATCGATGAACTCCAGAATCAGATTTCCGGTATAGTCCGTAATGGGCGACACGTCGTGAAAAACTTCCTTCAGCCCTTCCTCCAAAAACCAATCGTAGGAGTTCTTCTGAATCTCAATCAGGTTTGGCATCTCCAAAACCTCATTGATTTTACCGTAACTCATACGTGTGTTTTTGCCTAGTTTCACAGGATGTACCATAAAACCGCTCACCTCTTAAAAATTTATTGAAACCCCGATAAATCCGGGTCATTCGTAACAAATTTGCTTTCCAAGAAAGCGCAGAAAACCCTTACCCACCACCGTTCTTTTTTGGAAGAATTTGTGCTGAGAAAAAGGTCTTGATAAATAATTGTAACTGTGTTATACTACCTATGTTTTCTTTTTAAAACAAGATATTTTCAAAAAAATGCGTAAATTATCGCATATTAAACAGATAAGTATTATATCATGTAAAGAACGGGTTGTCAAGGGATTTTTGTCCTAAAAAACTCAGCTTTTGCCGGCTTTTTTGGAGATTTTGTTCAGTTTTGGCGGCGGACAACCTGCTTTATGACAGAAAGGAACAGACGGATGAAGTTGCAAATTTTCAAAAAAAAGCATAATTTAATAAGAAGATTCTCGGGGGCACTTCTGGTGCTTTTTGTGTTTCTGGGGTCAGTTTCGGTATACGCCGATGTGCTGGGCACCCACACCTCCAACAAGAGCACCCAGTTCGCCCAGGGGACGGTGTTTTTCACCAACACCTTTTTTAGCGATTCCGTAGGGCAGCAGACAGAGCACTATATGGAATACACCCCCAACCCGGACGTGACCCCCATTCTCACCAACGGCGCTTCGGTCTACGGTAAGCGCACCCTAACCCAGGCGAATTCTTTCCTTACCGGTCAGGGGCTTTACACCGCCATGGGCGTCAATGCGGACTTCTTCTCCTTCCAGACAGGCGTACCCATGAGTAACGTTATCATTGACGGCAGGGTCATTTCCGCTGACACCCAAAGCCTGCCTGCCATAGGTTTTTATCCGGACGGAAACGCCTTTATGAGTTCCCTGTCCATCGAGACCACCATGACCACGAGCAAGGGTTCTGCCCTGGTGGATTGTATCAACAAATATCGTCAGCCCTACGCCCTGTACTTATATACCGCAGACTACGGCAGTCAGACCTACTCACCCGACCAGGGCATCAACGTGGTACTGAGCAATATTAGTGGCGACATCACCCTGGGCGGCACGGTTACCGCAGTGGTAGAGAGCATTGACGAATACGACGGTTCCGTTGCCATTCCCGATGGGAAGTGGCTGTTGGGCGTTTCCTCTACCGCCGATCAATCCATCAAAGACCGGCTGAACCTTTTGACTATTGGGGAAACCATTACCTTCACCACCCGGGAAACCGGCGGTGACCAACGCTGGAAGAACGTGCAATACGGTTTGGGCGCCACAGGCGGCAAGCTACTCACCAACGGGCAGCTGGACTATGCTGATGATAGTGCCGCCCCCCGTACCGCCATTGGTATCCGTGAGGACGGGACCATCCTCTTTTACACCATCGACGGACGGCAGACCGGCTACAGCTACGGCGTGCGGAAGGCAACCCTTGCCAAGCGGCTGCTGGAGTTGGGATGTGTGGAGGCCATCAACTTAGATGGCGGCGGCTCTACCTCGATGGGCGGTACCCTGCCGGGCACCTCTGATTTTAAGATATTGAACTCCCCCTCGGATGGTGCGCTGCGTGCCTGTGCCAACTTCTTCTTTTTAAAGAAAAATAATGCCCCCAGCGGCGTCCCTTATGTACTGAATGTTTCTGATTGGGGCACCCCGGTGCTTTCCGGTTCCTCCATCAAGTTAAGCCTTGACAGTGCCTATGACTCCTCCTACGGCCCTGCGGAAATCCCCGCAGATGTAGCCTATACCCTGGTAGCGGATGCCGGCACACCCTCCCCGGACGGTTTAAAAACCGAGGTCAGCCCGGACGGCTGGGTAACGGTACGGGGCAACGGTGATGTCTACATCAAAGCCCAGAGCGGCGATGTCACCGGCGAGACCATGCTCCGGGCAGTTGCTACTCCCGGCGAACTGAAAATCTACAACGCCGACACCGGTACGGAGGTGAAGGAGCTAGTGCTCACAAAGGGACAGAGCGTTGCCCTCACCGCGACCGCTTATTGGTACGGACAGGCTATGGTCGTAGACAATGATAGCTTTACCTGGCGTGTAGTCAGCGACGACGCTGACCTGGGAACCATCTCAAATAGCGGTTACTTCACCGCTTCGGAGCACAGCGGTGCCACGGGAGTCATCGGCGTCAATGCCGGACTGCGCACCTACGAAATCCCGGTAAAGATTCAGGAAGATGAAGTACAAGCCGACCCGGATGCCTATCCCAGTATCACCGGCACTCTTGGACAGAGCGCATTCACTGCGGCCATCACCTCACAAAATGGTGTGGTAGACACTGTCAAGCTCTATGTGGACGGAAATCCCGTAGAAGCAAGCTACAACGCCGTCACCGGTGAACTTAACTACACCTATCCCGAAGGCTTTGCCGACAAGTATCACCGACTTCTGCTGACTGCTACGGATATTTCCGGTGCCAGTGTCATGGCGGCCTACGACTACGGCATCCTCACCGGCGGCAGAGAGTTTCCGGACACCCAAGGACACTGGGCAGAGGCCTATATCGGTTACCTCTCCGTCTGCGGCGTGGTCAACGGCAGCGATGACGGAAACTTCCGCCCCAACGACAGTATGACCCGAACAGAATTTGCCATTATGCTCTGTAATTATTTGGGTATCAACCCTGCAGAATACGCAAGCGTAACCCTACCCTTTACCGATGCGGATGCCATTCCCTGGTGGGCAATGAACCATGTCAGGGCAATCTACGCCCTGGGCATCATGCAGGGACAGCTCACCGACTACGGCGTAGCCTTTAATCCCAACGCAAACATCCAGCGTATGGAATACGCCATCTCCATTGAACGGCTGCTGCCTCAAGGTCTGGCTAAGGCGCCCATCACCGCCACAGACGAGGCAGATATCCCTTACTGGGGTAAGGAAAGCCTGAAGATGGCAACGGCGCAGAAGATTTTAAGCGGCTATCCTGACGGCACCCTCCGTCCCACCCAAAGCGTCACCCGTGCAGAGGCAGTCAAGATTCTGTACAGTGTTTTCGGTGCAGGAAAGTAAGGGAAACGAAGAAACGAATGAACG
Organism: Clostridia bacterium; assembly: GCA_036308515.1. GTDB lineage: Bacteria > Bacillota > Clostridia > Monoglobales > Monoglobaceae > Ructibacterium. The sequence continues at coordinate 8,473 of JAXJVM010000198.1, forward strand.
AAGAAAGAACTCTCCGATTGGAGAGTTCTTTCTTCGTTCATATTTAGCCGCAAGCGACCTCAATAAGCACTAGGGCTCCCGAAAAAGGGGGACACGAGCGTCAAAGCGACGCTTGCGATGTTACAGAAGTTTCTGTAGTCTTTCGTTTACTGCCAGCAGGAATTCCTCGGTGTCTACCTTCTGCTTGTTGGGCAGACTGGAGAGCAACGCCAGATCGCCGGTCATAACGCCCTCCTCGATGGTCTGGATGGTTGCCTGTTCCAGCTTGTCGGCAAAGGCACACAGTTCGGGGGTCTCGTCCATCTCACCACGCTTGCGCAGAGCGCCCGTCCATGCGAACAGGGTTGCCACACTGTTGGTGGAGGTCTTTTCACCTTTTAAGTGCTTGTAGTAGTGACGCTGTACCGTACCGTGGGCTGCTTCGTACTCATACACACCGTCGGGAGATACCAGCACAGAGGTCATCATAGCAAGGCTGCCGTAGGCAGTTGCCACCATATCACTCATCACGTCACCGTCGTAGTTCTTGCACGCCCAGATATAGCCGCCCTCGCTGCGAATCACACGGGCTACCGCATCATCAATCAGGGTGTAGAAGTATTCGATGCCGGCATCGGCAAACTTCTCCTTATATTCATTCTCATAAATCTCCGCGAAGATATCCTTAAAACGGTGGTCGTACTTCTTGGAAATGGTGTCCTTGGAGGCAAACCAGATATCCTGCTTGGTATCCAAGGCAAAGTTGAAGCAGCTTCTTGCAAAGCTTCCAATGGACTTGTCGATATTGTGCAGTCCCTGAATGATACCGTCGGAGTCAGTGAACTCATGAATCAGGGAACGGGTCTCGTTGCCGTCCTTATCGGTGCAGACAAGCTCACACTTGCTACCTGCAGGAACCTGCATTTCGGTGTTCTTGTACACATCACCGTAGGCATGTCTTGCAATGGTAATGGGCTTGGTCCAGGTGGGGATAAAGGGAGTGATGCCCTTTACGATAATAGGGGTACGGAACACGGTTCCGTCCAGAATGGCACGAATGGTGCCGTTAGGGGACTTCCACATTTCCTTTAAATTGTACTCGGTCATACGATCCGCATTGGGGGTGATGGTGGCACACTTAACTGCAACGCCGTATTTCTTGGTTGCCTCTGCAGAATCAAAGGTCACCTGGTCGTTGGTTTCGTTCCGGTGCTCCAAGCCTAAGTCGTAGTACTCGGTTTTCAGGTCAATGTAAGGAGTCAACAGGATGTCCTTAATCATCTTCCAGATAATCCGGGTCATTTCATCCCCGTCCATCTCGACGAGGGGAGTTTTCATCTGAATTTTAGCCATTGGTATTACCTCCTTGCTGATTTTACTGGTTCTCACGGGTGTAGTTGAGCAGTCCGCCGTCAATCAGCATATCCTTCTGCCGCGCAGAAAGGTCAACCACTACCTCAAAGTCAAAGCCCTTAGTGACATTGGTTACCTTGACAGTATTGCCGTTTTGAATCTGAGAAATCACGTCTTTCATTGCCAGTTCATCCAGCTGGTCGATGCGGTCATAATCCCCCTCATTCTTAAAGGTCATGGGAATGATACCCGCATTGATAAGATTTGCCATGTGGATTCTGGCAAAGGACTTCACGATAACGGCCTTTACGCCCAGATACAGGGGTGCCAACGCCGCATGCTCACGGGAGGAACCCTGACCGTAGTTGCTGCCGCCTACGATGATGCTCTTGCCCAGCTCTAATGCACGGTCATGAAATTTTTCATCACAGACTGCAAAGCAGTATTCGGAAATCTTCGGAATATTGGACCGCAGAGGAAGAATCTTCGCACCTGCAGGCATAATGTGATCGGTGGTAATGTTGTCGCCCACCTTCAGGCTGCACTTTGCCTCGATGGTGTCCGCCAGAGGCTCGGAAACAGGGAACGGCTTGATGTTCGGCCCACGGAGCACCTCTACGCTGTCCATATCCTCAGCCGCAACCGGGGGAACAATCATGTTATCGTTGATGGTAAATACCTCCGGCAGCTTGAATTCCGGCATGTCGCCCAATTCTCTGGGATCGGTCAGGTAACCGGTCAGTGCCGAAGCGGCAGCCAATTCCGGAGATACCAGATAAATCTGACCGTCCTTGGTTCCGGAACGACCCTCAAAGTTACGGTTAAAGGTTCGCAGGGAAATACCCTTGGAATTGGGGGACTGCCCCATACCGATACAGGGACCGCAGGCACTCTCCAGAATTCTGGCACCAGCATCAATCATGATGGCAAGGGCGCCGTTCTCTGCCAGCATATTCAGCACCTGCTTAGAGCCGGGGGCAATGGACAGAGATACATCGGGGTGTACGGTCTTTCCCTTTAAGATATGAGCAACCTTCAGCATATCCAGCAGAGAGGAGTTGGTACAGGAACCGATACATACCTGGTCAATTTTCAGTTTACCGATTTCCTCTACGGATTTCACGTTATCCGGAGAATGAGGACAAGCAGCCAGCGGTACCAGCTCGCTCAAGTTGATTTCTACAACCTCGTCATAGACTGCATCTGTATCCGCAGCCAGAGGGGTATAATCCTCTTCACGGCCCTGTGCCTTTAAGAATTCCCGGGTGGTTTCATCCGACGGAAAAATAGAGGTGGTTGCACCCAGTTCTGCACCCATATTGGTGATGGTAGCACGTTCCGGCACGGACAAGGTCTTAACGCCCTCGCCGCAGTATTCGATAATCTTACCAACACCGCCCTTGACGGACAGACGACGCAGAACTTCCAGAATGACATCCTTTGCCGCAACCCAGGGCTGCAGCTTGCCGGTGAGTTCTACCTTCACAATCTTCGGGCAGGTAATATAATAGGTACCGCCGCCCATAGCGACGGCAACATCCATACCGCCTGCGCCAATGGCAATCATACCGATACCACCGCCGGTAGGGGTGTGGCTATCAGAGCCAATCAGCGTTTTGCCGGGGATACCAAACCGTTCCAGATGCACCTGATGGCAGATGCCGTTACCGGGACGCGAGAAGTAAATGCCGTGCTTTTTACAGACACTGCCGATAAACCGATGGTCATCGGCATTTTCAAAACCGCTCTGCAGCGTGTTGTGGTCAATATATGCAACAGAACGCTCGGTTTTCACCCGGGGAACACCCATCG
>JAXJVM010000199.1:0-4704 GCA_036308515.1 Clostridia bacterium
GTGTCACTGGTTCAAATCCAGTTACCGCTACCAAATATGGCTCCTTGGTCAAGTGGTTAAGACTCCGCCCTCTCACGGCGGCTACAGGGGTTCGAATCCCCTAGGAGTCACCAGCGAAGCCCCGTAAACCGTAAGGTTTGCGGGGTTTTTCTTTTTTGAAAAAACACACTTTTAAACACATATCATCCATAAAGCACAGTTTGAAACACGTTGCTAAGGGATTCTGATACCCTCTCAAGATCCCCGCTGACTTCATGCCCATAAGTTCCAAAGGTGTCCATATTCGCACTGTGCCCAACGAGATTTTTGATATCGCCTTCTGGTAAGGCTTTGGCAATAGATACAAACGTATGCCGCAACTCATAGGGGGTTATCGGTGTGATTCCATTGGATTTGCAATACTGTTGAAATCGATGCCGATACAGTTCCTGAGAAATATCATCAAAAACAAAAATGCTTCTAAAACGTGTAAGCTTTGCCTGCGCTTGAAGAATCTGTTCCGCCTGTGTGCAAAGTATAAAACGACGGATTGCATTTTCGTTTTTTCCATCAGTAAATTCACCCAACCAATTTTTTGAATGCCTCACATTTACGATGCTGCCGTCGATGTCCGTCCAACGGAGTCCTAATAGCTCTCCAGGGCGTAGCCCGGTCAGAACTTGAAAACGGTAAGCATTTACCAACTCGTCGTAAATCCGTTTTCCACGGTACAACGTTGTATCTACGGAAAATAGAATTTTGAGTTCATCGGGTTGCAAAATCTGCTTGCCTTTGTATCTGGCAGAATGGGGGATGCTTAAATCCTCGCAGATAAGCTCAGTGGCTTTTGCTTTTCTGCAGTATTTGATAAATGCTGCAATGGTTGCCCGAATATTGGAAAGTGTTTTTCTGGACAATCCTTTGGCACACGCTTTATCAATAATTTTTTGCAGATGCAGCAGTGTTAGTTTGCTTATTTGAAGATGCCCAATATTGGGCAAAATCCAATTCTTCCCGATGGAGTCCGCCTTCATGTAGTTGCTGACCGAGGTAGTTGCCTTGACTGATTCCAAATAATCTGTATACAATTCTTTCACTTTGATGCAGGTGTTTTGGATGTCTGCATCCAGCCATTGGTCAGCTTTGGCATTGGCTTCTCTTTGTCCGGTTCGCCCCGGCTTAGAACTGGAAAAGGTTTTTCGGATACCATCCTTTTGTACATTGATTTGCCACCGCTTGTATTTGTCAAGCCAAACGGCAGTATTTGTTCTTTTACCCATCATATCACTCCTTTTCTTGACATACACGGAGTGCAATGGTATACTATTTTTGGATTTGGTATGCACCTCGGTGTATATCAGGAGTCCTCTGTTGGCGCAGAGGGCTCTTTTTTGTCTATAATTCCACGGATAAGGCTGTTTTTATATTTGCCTTTTCTTTAAGTTCAGAAAGAAATTTATTCCACGCTAAACTTGCACCTACTATTTCCAGAGATATGGCATTTATTTCATCATTTTGGCTTTGATAGTTTATGATTATGAAACTACGAGTTTTAGTGTCTTTTTTATTGCCGATACCAGACATTCCGCCGACAATAGCGCCAACAGGACCCAATGCTAATCCGCCTATCATGGCTCTTCCTGCAACAGATTTGCTTTTTTCTTGAATGTCCTTTTCGGTTACGAATTGACAATCAGTGATTTTTTCATATTTTAAAGTTGTTGTCATTTCTTTGTTAATGCGAGATTTTATGAAAATACAATCTTCTTTTAATGTTGCATTTATTGCAAATCCCTGTTTTATGCAACCTATGTTACATCCAGCCATAAAATTCACGGTTCTCTCATTGTCTTTATTTTTTGTAGAAAATATTCCCATAGTATTCTCCTTTTTCGTTTGTATTTTAATAATTATTTTCTCTTTGAGTGGATTAAATAAGAGTTAAGATTAGTCATCTAATTATTTGTATGCATTAGTTTTTTGTGCGTTATTGTTAAGTAGTTCATCAACAGAAACTTGAAAAAGATTTGCAATTTTTACAAGCATCTCACTATTAGGGTCACTACCTCCAGTTTCCCACATTGCGATGGTAGAACGGGAAGTATTCAATTCTTGATGCAAAACTTTTAATTTTTTCTTCTAACATTTTACTTCCTCTTTTCTTTTGTATATGTGATTTAATTTTATCTTACGTAGCTTTGAAAAGCGACTGCTTTCCCCAGAATGACAATATGGTCCAGCGTTTCACCTTCGTAATTCTGCACATCATGCATAGGATTTTCCGGCCGTAATTCAAGCCGGTTATGGTATTTGTATACTCTTTTAAGGGTCACCTCATCACCGATTGCTACGGCGGCGGTTTCCCCATTATCATCCTCTTTCTTTTGTGAATTTATTTTCTTTTGGAGCGGCGAAGCTCCCAGAACACGCCTTTCACTTCTACTGGCAGTTCCTCGCACTCCTGATTGGTATAAAATTTTGTTTCATAACTTGGATTCAGCGGTTTCACCAGAATGCCGTTGGATAGTTTTTCGACACGTTTGAAAGTCCAATCGTTGCCGTTGACTGCCACAGCGCAATCTTCGTTGTTTTCGCAATCATTTTGCTTTAAAAAGATGACAATATCGCCGTTGCGATATTCCGGTTCCATACTGTCCCCTTTGATTTTCAGTCCAAAAAATTCTTTGCCACCATTCGACCAACTTTCCGGCACTTCCTCATAATCCAGAATATCTTCGATTGCTTCCATTGGAACGCCTGCAGGAATAGTGCCGTAAACAGGAATCTTTAGGACATCTTTTTCGCTATAGGAAAAGGGAATGGTGTTGCTTTCGGCCCTTCCAAGAAGATAATCTATTGAGACATTAAAAAATTCAGCAAGTTTTTTTATTGATTCAATATCTGGTTCATATCTCTCGTTTTCCCATCCGGACAGAGCTCCTTGTGTAATTCCTAAAAATTTACATAAATCTACCTGCTTTGTTCCAGTTGATTTACGAAGCATTTTAATTCTATTCATTTTTAAATCACCTCCACAAATATTAGTTGTGCTTATATTATAAATAGGTATACGTAAAAAGGCAAGAAAAAAAATATTAGAAAATCTAATATTTTGTCTTGACAAGTTTAATTAAGTGTGCTAATATTAGAATACTTAATATTTTGCAAACTAATATAAAGAGAGGTGTTTACGGTGAATGCTATAAAAAAATTGCGCCAGGAAGCAAATCTGTCGCAAAGTGAACTTGCAGATAGGTTAAAAGTAACGCAAGGTGCTGTGAGTCAATGGGAAAATGGGTTGTCGTTGCCAACGACGGATAAGCTTATTGAGATTGCAAATGTTTTAGACTGCGAAATCTCAGATTTATTAGGCGTAAGTAAATCGTAAAGGAGCGGGACAGCAGGAACCGGATTAACAAACTTTGGTGGATACCATTGCTGATATCTATTATGGTTTTTATAAGGGCATATTTTGTGAATTCATAACAAAGGAGGAATCGTTGTGATTAGAAAAGTAAAAAAATATTTTGAAGTTCAGCTGAGACTGAGAATGAATGGTTTCACAAAAAAAGATGTGGCAGAGCACATTGGACGTTCTGAAGACTATGCCGCAAGGCGTTTTCGATTGGATGCGGGACGTGCGTTTGGTCTGGAGGAGGCTTACAAGATACTGGATTTGGCGGGGCTGCCTAAGGAAGATATTTTTAAATATTTTCCTCCCGGCGGGGAACCCCCGGCAGAACCTTTAAACGGTCCAAGGTTGATGGAACGGAAGGAGGCGATTGTGTGAAATACATAACAATCATTTCGGCAGTAGCTGCTCTGTGGCTAAACTCTGCCATAGAGCAGGGCATTGTCGGAGTATGGGCGGACTGGTGCTTGTTTGGCATTCTGCTATTGTGGACAGGCTTTATCATCCGCATGAAGCTATGCGAAAGGAGGGAAAAGAAATGCCGTACTATGAACCGTGTCCGCACTGTGGAGCGAACTTAGACCCTGGCGAGAAATGTGACTGTAAGGAGGTGACGGAAAATGAGCGTGAAAGACAGGGAGAACCTGCAGCGACTGGTACAGTTTGTAAGCCTTGCGTTTGTGGATAAGGATATTGGCGAGCAGTACCGGGACTGGAAAAAAGAAATGTCCGCCGGTGGGCAAACACCGAACGGACAAAACACATTAAAATCAACGATAGTATAGCATAACTAGAAGAAATTTGTCAAGTGGCACGCAGTGTCAAAAATGGAAAAGGAGTTAATAAATATGGGCATGAAGGGGTATAAAGGCTTTGCGCCGGGCTTGGTTTGCAAGGACAAGCAATATGCGGAGAATACTGTGTTTGAGGAAGATAAAGCGGAAATTTGCGAGTGCGGTATGCACTTCTGCGAAAATCCGCTGGATGTTTTGGAATACTATCCGCCGGTAAATGAGAAAGGTGCGTTGAACGAGTTCGCAGAGGTCGAGGCTTTGGACGAATGTCTGACCAATGATGATAGAAAGTTTTGTACCAAGAAGCTGAAAGTTGGTGCCAAGATTGGCTTGGATGGTCTGATTAAAGCTTTTATTGATTTCACCTTTAGTAAGATTGACTTTAAGGATGCAGCGGCAACCAATACGGGAAACCAGTCAGCGGCAACCAATACGGGAAACCAGTCAGCGGCAACCAATACGGGATACCAGTCAGCGGCAACCAATACGGGAAACCAGTCAGCGGCAACCAATACGGGA
>JAXJVM010000200.1:0-8762 GCA_036308515.1 Clostridia bacterium
AGAGGCAGCAAGTGGATGGAACCGGAGGCAGGTCTTAAGCGGGATGTGGAGATTACCAGAGCCATTCGCAAGGAGTACCCCAAGGCAAAGATTCTCGTGGATTTTAACGATGAACTGGATGTAGATACGGTGATTCGCTTTATGGAACAGGTCAAGGATTGTGGCATCTTTTGGATTGAAGAGGGATTTCGTGAAAATTATGAAGACTGCATGAAGCTGAAAGACTACTTAATGGAGAACAGTCCCCAAACGCTCCTGGCGGATGGGGAGGCCAATTATGACCGCACAGAAATCATGGATTTGGCAGAGCGCGGCGCAGTGGATGTGTTGCTCATGGATATTATCTCTTATAGCCTAACCGAATGGCGTGCCATCATAGAAAAATGCAGAGCGCAGGGTATCAAGTGCTCACCCCATAGCTGGGGACTTGGGCTGAAAACCCGTACCGTTTGTCATATTGCGGCGGCATTTCCGGATATTTGCCCGGCAGTAGAGGGCGTGCCCGACACTACCGAGGGTGTGGATTATTCCGGCTATATACTCAAGGATGGTATTATGACCATTGAAGACCGTCCCGGATTTGGCATGGATTTGGAATATGCCAGACCGGTGGAAATCTGGAGACCTTATTAAACGAAAAAAAGCAAGGGATTGTCAGGAAAAATCCCTTGTTTTTTTCTTGACAAAATAAGCCTTTACAGGTAAAATGTAATTTGGAGTTTTTTTTCAATGAAACTCTAAGCTAAATGCCGAAAAACCATAGATATTAGATAGAATGGAGCGTTAGAATGGGTATCAAACGACTTTTTGTAGAAAAAAAGAAAGGCTTTGACATTGAGGCAAAAGCTATGTACCACGACTTGAAAGAGAATCTGGGTCTGAAAGGCTTAACCGGGGTGCGGGTGATTAACCGCTATGACGTGGACGGCATCTCTGATGCGGAATTGGAGCTTACCAAGCCCACCGTCTTTGCCGAACCCCAGGTGGACAATCTGACCATGGAAACCTTAGAGATTTCCGAGGGGAAGTACTTTGCCATGGAATATCTGCCCGGTCAATTTGACCAGAGAGCCGACAGTGCTGCACAGTGCGTCCAGATTATGACCGGAGGGGACAAGCCTACCGTGCGTACCGCTAAGATTGTGGTATTGCTGGGCGAGGTTTCGGAGGAAGAACTTCGTGCCGCAGAGGAATACTGCGTGAACCCGGTTGAATCCCGTCTTGCAAGCCTGGACAAGCCGGAAACTCTGGTAGATAAGCTGGAAGTTCCTGAGGATGTGAAAACCCTTGAAGGATTTATTGAAGCAGATGAAGCGGGCTTACAAGCCATCATCACGAATATGGGACTTGCCATGGATCTGGGGGACATTACCTTCTGTCAGGCGTATTTTAAAGACACTGAAAAGCGTAACCCCACCATTACCGAAATTCGGATGATTGATACCTATTGGTCTGACCACTGCCGTCATACCACATTCTCCACCATTTTAGATAACGTAGAAATTCAAGATAAGCTGGTAGCCGGAGTCTACGAGGATTACCTAAAATCCCGTGCCAATGTCTACGGCGACAGAAAAAAGAACATCTGCCTCATGGACATTGCTACCATTGCGGTGAAAGAACTCAAAAAACAGGGGGTATTGAAGGCGCTTGACGAGTCCGAGGAGATCAACGCCTGCAGCATTAACGTAAAAGTAGAAATGACCGACGGTACTGCGGAAGACTGGCTGGTGATGTTCAAGAACGAAACCCACAACCATCCTACCGAAATCGAACCCTTCGGTGGTGCGGCAACCTGCCTCGGCGGTGCCATTCGTGACCCGCTGTCCGGTCGTTCTTATGTTTATCAAGCTATGCGTGTCACCGGCTCCGGTGACCCCAGAACCACCCTCAAGGATACCATGAAGGGCAAGCTGCCCCAGCGTAAAATTACCGTGGGCGCAGCCCAGGGGTATAGCTCCTATGGTAACCAGATTGGTCTTGCCACCGGTCAGGTATCCGAGATTTATGACGAAGGCTATGTAGCAAAGCGTATGGAAATCGGTGCGGTTATTGCGGCGGCACCGAAAGAAAATGTCATCCGTGAAGTACCCGAAGCCGGGGATGTGGTTATTCTGCTGGGCGGTATGACCGGTCGTGACGGTTGCGGCGGTGCTACCGGTTCTTCCAAGGCACACGACGATAGCTCCCTGGAAACCTGCGGTGCAGAGGTACAGAAGGGTAATGCGCCGGTAGAGCGGAAGCTCCAGCGCTTGTTCCGCAAAAAAGAGGTTACCAACCTCATTCGCCGTTGTAACGACTTCGGCGCAGGCGGCGTTTCTGTTGCCATTGGCGAATTGGCTGACGGTTTGACCATCAATCTGGATAAGGTTCCTAAGAAGTACGAAGGTTTGGACGGCACCGAGCTTGCCATTTCCGAATCCCAGGAGCGTATGGCAGTGGTGGTTCGTGCCAAGGATGCGCAACAGTTTATCAAAGAAGCAGATACTGAGAACTTAGAGGCGGTCATCGTGGCAGAGGTTACCGACACCAACCGTCTGACCATGTCTTGGAGGGGAAAGACCATCTGTGACATCAGCCGTGACTTCCTCAACACCAACGGCGCTGAAAAACATAACGATGTCTTTGTTCCTGCCGGCAACTATGACGGCAGCCTGTTTGATGCCGCACCTCAGGGTGAGACCTGGACAGAAAAAATCACGAACCTGATGGGGGATTTGAATGTTGCATCCCAGAAGGGGCTGGTGGAGCGGTTTGATAGCACCATCGGTGCCGGCTCGGTGTTCATGCCCTACGGCGGTAAGACCCAGTTGACACCTCAGCAGAACATGGTTGCGAAAATTCCTACCATTCATAAAGAAACCGAGACCGCAACGGTTATGGCATACAGCTATAACCCCAAGGTTTCCAAGGCAAACCCCTTCCTGGGTTCTGTCTATGCGGTTGTTGATTCTGTCACCCGTGCCGTTTGCGCCGGTGCAGATTATAAGGATATTTACCTGACCTTCCAGGAATACTTCGAGAGACTTGGCACTGATAAGAACCGTTGGGGCAAGCCTCTGGCGGCACTCCTTGGCGGTTATCTGGCACAGGAGAAGTTAGGCATCGCTGCCATCGGCGGTAAGGACAGTATGTCCGGTTCCTTCAATGATATTGATGTACCTCCGACCCTGGTTTCCTTTGCAGTGGCTCCTATTCGTGCCAAGATTGCAAAATCCTCAGAATTCAAGGGTACAGATAACCTGGTATTCTGGATCAAGCCCAAGTATGATGAGAACAACATGCCCCAATTTGAAAGCCTCAAGGCCATGTATGATATGCTCTGCATGATGATTAACGACACCAAGGTAGACCTGATTCAGTCTGCGTGGGCTGTGGGCTACGGCGGCGTCATGGAAGCGATAACCAAGATGGGCTTTGGTAACAACATCGGCTTCCAGTTCAATGATTGCTGCGACAAGAAAGACTTGTTCAAGGCTTGCTACGGCAGTGTGATTGTAGAGGTTAAGGGTATTGGCGCTACCGGACTCATGGGCGATATGGTAGATGTGATTAAATTGGGTCATACTACCGAAGAACCTGCGATTCAGATTGAGGGAGAAAAAATCTCCTTGGATGCCCTCAGCAAGGCATGGCAAAAGCCTTTGGAAGAGGTCTTTGCTACCAAAGCAGAGTTTGAGGATGTGGGCATGAAGACCTTCGCCTACGGTGAGCGTGTGAACATTCAGCCCTCTCAGTCCTTTGCAAAACCCAGAATCTTTATTCCGGCATTTCCGGGAACGAACTGTGAATACGACTCTGCACGCGCCTTCGAACGTGCCGGCGGTGTTGCGGATGTGCAGGTATTTAAGAACTTGAAACCGGAACACATCGAGGATTCCATCAGCCGGTTTGTGGAGTCCATTAAGCAGGCGCAGATTATTATGCTGCCCGGCGGCTTCAGCGGCGGTGATGAGCCGGACGGTTCCGGTAAGTTCATCAAGGCTGCCTTTGAAAACGAGCGGGTGAAGGATGCGGTTATGGAACTGCTCTACAAGCGCGACGGTCTGATGCTGGGTATCTGTAACGGCTTCCAGGCACTGATTAAGCTTGGCTTGGTTCCCTACGGCGAAATCCGTAAGGTAGACGATACCTGCCCCACCCTGACCTTTAACACCATTGGCCGCCATGTTTCCCAGATTGTTTCCACCCGGATTTCCTCTGTGAAGTCCCCGTGGTTCAGCGGTGTGAACCTGGGCGATATCCACCAGGTTGCGGTATCTCACGGTGAGGGTCGCTTTGTGGCAAGCCCTGAGGTTATTGCTGAAATGGAGAAGAACGGACAGATTGCTACCCAGTACGTAGATGCAAGCGGCAATCCCACCTATGAAATGCCCTACAACCCCAACGGCTCTTACTATGCCATCGAGGGTATTACCAGTAAGGATGGCCGAATCCTGGGTAAGATGGGTCACTCCGAGCGGTTCAAGGACGATGTGTTCAAGAACATCCCCGGCGATAAGGATCAAAAGATCTTTAAGTCCGGTGTTCAGTACTTTAAATAAAAATCATGCCTTAGACGCATACTCCCGATAGGGGTATGCGTCAGGCTGTTTTACAATGAGGAGAAAACATGTATAGACACGCAGCAGAATATATACAATCCTGTACCAAGTTTCAGCCTGAAATCGGGATTATTCTGGGTTCGGGTTTTGGCGAGATTGCAGAGCAGATACAGGCAGAAACGGTGATTCACTTTAGCAAAATTCCCGGCTTTCCCGTATCCACGGTGCATAAGGGAAACCTAATCTTTGGCACCTTAGCAGGAAAAAGGGTCGCCTGTATGCAGGGGCGTGTACATTTTTATGAGGGATACTCCATGAACGATCTTGCGGTTCCTGTGCAGACCCTTCATGCCTTGGGGGTAAAAAAACTGGTGATTGTCAGTGCCGTTGGCGGCATTTGCGCGGAGTACTATCCCGGTGAGGTGGTTGCCATCAGCGATCACATCAAGCTGGATTTGGACAGCACGCTCCGTGGTAGAAACCCTGAGGAATTAGGAACACGGTTCTTTGATATGACCGCGGCTTATGATCCGCAGCTTCGCAGCCTTGCCCAAACCGCGGCAAAGGAGCTAGGACTGAACCTCCCGGAGGGGATTTATGCCTATATGGGCGGACCCCAGTTTGAGACCCCGGCAGAAATCCGAATGCTGCGGCTCCTTGGTGCAGATATGGTGGGTATGTCCACGGTGCCGGAGGTTATCACTGCCGCTCATTGCGGCATGAAGGTGCTTGCATTTGGCTGCATTACTAATATGGCAGCAGGTATGGAAAACGGCGGGCTTAACAGAGACGTAATTGCCACTGCAGAAAAGGACGGCACGGCAATTGTGACACAACTTTTGACAAAGGTGGTGGAAAAACTGTGAACCGAATTGCAAGCTTTACAGTAGACCATAGAAAGATTGATGTTGGCATGTACATCTCCCGAATTGACGGTGATGTAGTGACCTATGATTTGCGGATGCGCAGACCCAATCAGGGAGACCTGCTCTCAAATGGCACTATGCATTCCTTAGAGCATATGTTCGCTACACTGGCGCGCAATTCCCGGCTTTCGGATAAGGTGATTTACTTTGGACCTATGGGTTGTCAGACTGGGTTTTATCTGTTGATGCGCCACGAGAATCACGCGGATAATCTGGCACTGGTAAAAGAGTTGCTTCTTGCCATCATGGATTATGACGGAGAAATGCCCGGTAACAGTGAGATAGAATGTGGAAATTACCGAAATTTGGACATGAGCCTTGCAAAAGCAGAGGCAAAGCGGTATTATGATAGTATTAAGGATCAAACAGTTGAAAATATGAGGTATGCATAATGAGCGTTTTGATTGAGCATGTAACGGCGGTCACCATGTGCGACGGGATGCCGGTGATTGAGAATGCATATATTCTGGTTGAGGGCAACCGGATTTCCTATGTGGGAACCCAAAAACCCACTGGGGAATTTGACCAAACCATGGATGCTTCCGGCATGGTGGCAATGCCTGGTCTAGTGAACGCCCATACCCATACGGCAATGACCCTGTTGCGCAGTTATGCCGATGACATGAATTTGCAGGACTGGCTTTTTGAAAAGATTTTCCCCTTTGAGGACACCCTGACCCCGGAAATGGTCTATGAGGGCAGTGTCAGAGGTATCCAGGAAATGCTGGCATCCGGAACCACCTGTTTTCATGATATGTACTTCTTTCAGGAGGAGACCGCCCGTGCGGCAGAGAAACTGGGCATGCGCGGCGTTCTTTGTGAGGGTATCACTGATGGCGTTCTGGAAAAGAAGCTGGAAAAGACTGAGAAGCTTCTGGAACAGGTCAAAAACGGCAGCGGCAGACTGAAAGTGGGAATTTCCCCCCATGCGGTCTATACCTGCAGTGAGGAAACCCTGAAAACCGCTGCGACGTTTGCCAAAGACCACGGACTGCAGATACATACGCACTTGTCGGAAACCAAAACCGAGAACGAGGATTGTCTCCGGGAACGGGGAATGAGTCCCACCAAGTGGATGGAGCAATGTGGTGTCTTTGATATGCCTTGTACGGCGGCACACTGCGTCTGGCTATCCGAGGAGGACATGGAGATTCTGAAAAACCGCGGTGTCACTGTAGTACACAACCCGGTGAGCAACCTAAAGCTTGCCTCCGGCGTGGCGGAAATTCCCAAGTTGCTGGAAAAAGGCGTGAATGTTACACTGGGTACCGATGGAGCCTCCAGTAACAACAACCTGGATTTGTTTGAGGAGATCAAGCTTACCGGAATTCTGCATAAGGGTATCAGTCTGAATCCCACCCTGCTTCCGGCATGGGAGGTTTTAAAGATGGCTACCGTCAACGGCGCCAAGGCGCTTGGATATGAGGATTTAGGTCAGCTCAAGGAAGGATATCTGGCGGACCTGATTTTATTGGATTTTGACAAACCACATTTTACCCCCAACCATAACACGGTGTCTAACCTAGTGTATGCGGTGCGGGGCAGTGATGTAGCATATACCATGGTAGACGGAAAGTTCGTTTACCAAAAATCATAAATAAGGAGAGAAATAGATGGCACAAGTTGCAATTGTAATGGGAAGTAATTCAGATTTGCCCGTAGTCAAGGGGGCAATCGACCAGTTAAAGGCGTTTGGGGTAGATTTTGAGGCACACGTAATTTCCGCCCACCGTACCCCTTATGAGGCAGAGGAGTTTGCAAAGAATGCCAAGGCAAAGGGCGTGAAGGTTATCATTGCGGCGGCAGGTAAGGCTGCCCATTTAGGCGGCGTCATTGCAGCGTACACCACCCTTCCGGTGATTGCCCTGCCCATCAAATCGTCGTTGATGGATGGTCTGGATTCCCTGCTTTCTATGGTGCAGATGCCTTCCGGTATCCCCGTTGCCACCGTGGCGGTCAATGGTGCGGACAATGCCGGAATCCTGGCAGTACAGATGCTGGCACTCTCGGATGATGCACTGGCAGAGAAGCTGGAAGCCTTCAAGAAGGACATGGCAGAGGCGGTCATGAAGAAGGACGCAAAATTACAAGAAGAATTGAACAATCTTTAAGCATAGAGGAGGAGTTATCATGAGTCAGGCATACAAAAATGCAGGAGTAGACGTAGAAGCCGGTTACAAGGCGGTAGAATTGATGAAGGAACATGTAAAGCGTACCAATATTCCCGGAGTGCTTTCGGGTATCGGTGGCTTTGGCGGTCTGTTTGAGATTGGGACGGGTTACAAAAACCCGGTATTGGTTTCCGGTACCGATGGCGTGGGAACCAAGCTGAAGCTTGCTTTTGTTATGGACAAGCATGATACCGTAGGTCAGGACTGTGTGGCAATGTGTGTCAACGACATTGCCTGCGGCGGTGCAAAGCCTCTGTTCTTCCTGGACTACATTGCAGTTGGGAAGAACGTTCCGGAGCGTGTTGCAGATATCGTCAAGGGTGTAGCTGACGGCTGTGTTCAGGCAGGCTGTGCTTTGATTGGCGGCGAAACTGCAGAGATGCCGGGCTTTTATGACCCGGAGGAATACGATTTGGCAGGGTTCTCTGTTGGTATTGTGGATAAGGACAAAATCATTGATGGCTCTAAGCTGGAGGCTGGTAACGTAATTATCGGTGTGCAGTCCTCCGGTGTACACTCCAATGGTTATTCTCTGGTGCGTAAGGTGTTCGGCATTGACGACAGTGCAGACTGCGCAAAGAGAATGCATACATACAGTGACGAATTGGGAATGAGTGTGGGTGAAGCACTGCTGACTCCCACCAAGATTTATGTTAAACCCTTGCTCTCTGCCATTGAACAGGTGGATGTTCGTGCGGTATCTCATATCACCGGCGGCGGCTTTATTGAGAATATCCCCAGAATGCTGAAAGAAGGCACCAGAGCTAAGATTGACAAGAACAGCTTTGAGGTTCTGCCTATCTTTAAGATGATTCAGAAGCTGGGTGACGTGTCCGAAAGAGACATGTTTAATACCTATAACATGGGTGTAGGACTGATGTTTGCCGTTCCGGCAGACCAGGCTGACAAGGCGGTTGCCGTCATCAACGCAGCCGGCGAAAAAGCTACTGTAGTCGGTGAAATTGTTGCCGGCGAAAAGGGAGTGGATATATGCTAAAGATTGGCGTACTGGTTTCCGGCGGCGGAACCAACCTGCAGGCGTTGATTGACGCCCAGCAAAGCGGCATTATCCAAAGCGGCGAGATTGTTACCGTGGTTTCTAACAAGCCGGGGGTTTACGC
>JAXJVM010000201.1:0-15972 GCA_036308515.1 Clostridia bacterium
CCCTCTCCGCCAGGGGCAGCGGCAACAAGGTGGGCGACTTTGGAGAGGTTAAGAACGCCAGCATCGGTGATGGCACTAAGATTGCACACCTGACCTATGTGGGTGACGCTGACGTGGGTGAGAGAGTCAACTTCGGCTGCGGTACTGTGGTGGTGAACTATGACGGTGTTTCCAAGCACAGAACGGTCATTGAGGATGATTGCTTCATCGGCTGTAACAGCAACCTGGTGTCTCCGGTGACGGTGCGCAAGGGTGCCTATACTGCGGCAGGCTCCACCATTACCGCCGAGGTGCCGGAGGATGCCCTTGCTATTGCCAGAGCCAGACAGGTCAACAAGGATGGCTGGGTTACCAAGAACAGAAGAAAGGACTAAAGACAGATGTATCTCATCGTTGGACTGGGCAATCCCGGTCGGGAGTACGTAGGCACGCGGCATAACATGGGTTTTGAGGCAGTGGATGCTATTTGTGCCAAGTTTGATATCTCCCTGAACAAGGAAAAGTTCCGTGCCGTCTACGGCGAGGGCAGAATCGGGGGCGAAAAGGTGTTGGTCATCAAGCCCCAGACCTATATGAACCTCAGCGGCGAAGCCGTCCGGGAAATTCGTGACTGGTTCAAGGTAGAGGATGACCATATCATTGTGGTTTACGATGATATCTCCCTGCCGGTGGGCAAGCTACGGATTCGGGAAAAAGGCAGTGCCGGCGGTCATAACGGCATTAAGAATATTATTTATCAGTTGGGAACTGATGTGTTCCCACGTATTAAAATCGGGGTTGGCGCCCCCGACCACCCGGACTATGATATGAAGGATTATGTACTGGGTAAATTCTCCAAGGAGGAGGTCGAGGTTTTGATTCAGACGGTCATCCGTGCGGCGGCAGCGGTGGAGGAGATGATTCTCCATGATCCCAAATCTGCCATGAATCAATTCAACGGCTAAACGAGGCTATGGACGTATATCTTCAGATGCTTGACGAGCTTGCTGAGTTCGAAGAGCTGACCAAAGACTTAAAAAAGAAAAATACGCCGGTTAATGTATTGGGTGTGTCGGACTCCGTCAGGGCACACCTGATTTATTGTGTATGCAAAAAGTTAAACACCGGCGGACTGATTGTAGCGGCGGATACCGAGGCGGCACGGAACCTCTATGAGGATTTGCGCTTTTTCTGCGGTGAGGGCACCTACCTCTATCCTGAGACAGATTTGCTCTTTTATGATGTAGAGGCAAAAGGTCAGGATGTGACCCGTCAGCGGCTCTCGGTACTGCGGCACCTGGCAGAGGACAAGGAACCCTGTTATGTGGTGACTACACCTCAGGCACTGGCAAGCGTCACTGTGCCGCCCACGGTCTATGCCGACCATGCCATTACCCTTACCGAGGGAGACGAGGCGGAATTGGATGCCTTGGCGAAAACCCTGACTTTTTTGGGTTACCGCCGGGAGGATATGGTGGAAGGTCCCGGACAGTTCAGTATCCGGGGCGGGATTCTGGATATTTATCCCTGTGACGGAACCTTAGACAATCCCGTGCGGATTGAGTTTTTTGATACAGAGGTGGATTCTATTCGCCTTTTTGACCCGGAGACCCAGCGAACGGTGGAACGTCTGCAGCGGGTGTCCGTCTACCCGGCAAGAGAATTGTTGTTAAGCGATGCCCAGCGTGAAAAACTGGCGCAGAAGCTGCATCGGCTGGAGAAGCAGCTTGCCGGCACCGAAGAACGGGATGATAAGCTTCGGGGCAGTCTCAGCCGAGACGCGGAACGGCTGGAGCAGGGGCAGGTGTTCCCGTCCCTGGATAAATACATTCCTTATATCTATGATAAGAATCTCCCGAGCCTGCTGGATTATCTGGATGAAAAAATTACCGTGTTCTGGGATGAGCCGGCACGTATCAGTGAAAAAATGCAGGGGGCAGAACGTCAGCGTGAGGAGGAGCTCTGTGATATGGCAGAGCGGGGCGTGCTTTACGATGCCAAGGGTACTTTTGCACTGCCCTATAAGGCCATGATTGCAGGTCTTACCAAGCAAACCTTTGTGGGGCTTAGCGGCATCTCTCACGGGACGCCGGATTATCGCCCGGCGCGTACCCACAGCGTTACCGCAAAGAGCCTCAATGGCTTTCAGGGGAAGCTGGAGTTTCTCTGTGATTCCCTGCGGTTCTATCAGCAGAATATCTACCGCACCGTCATTCTGGCAGGATCCGCGATCCGCGGAGAAAACCTGCTTCGGCAGCTGACAGATGAGGGGATTCGGTGCTCCTATCAGGAGACCTTGACTCAGTTGCCCAACCCCGGCGGCATTGTGATTACCAAAGGCAGTATTCGGCGGGGCTTTGAGTATCCGCTGATACGGACGGCGGTCATTGGCGACCGGGAAATCTTCGGCGGTGAGAAGAAAAAGCGCCGCCGGTTTAAAGGTAAGCCCGGAGACAAGATTTCCAGCTTTACCGAGCTGAATCCCGGGGACTATATCGTTCATCAGAATCACGGTATCGGGTTGTATACCGGTATTGAACAGCTCCATGTGGACGGTGTGCGCAAAGATTATTTAAAGATTCAGTATCGGGGCACAGATATCTTGTACGTGCCCACTGATCAGTTGGATTTGGTATTCAAGCACACGGCCAAGGAGGGCAGCCGCCTGAAGCTTAACAAGCTGGGCGGCGTGGAGTGGGGACGCACCAAGGAACGGGTAAAAGCGGCGGCATCCGATATGGCAAAGAAGCTGATTGCCCTCTACGCACAGCGTACCAAGATCCCCGGTATCGCCTTTGCAAAGGACACTGAATGGCAGAAGGACTTTGAAGCGGCATTCCCCTATGAAGAAACCGGTGACCAGCTTCGCAGTATTGCAGAGGTCAAAGGGGATATGGAACGCCCCCATCCCATGGATCGGTTGCTTTGCGGTGATGTGGGCTACGGCAAGACCGAGGTTGCTATGCGCGCGGCTTTCAAGGCGGTCATGAGCGGTTATCAGGTGGCGTATCTGGTGCCTACCACCATTCTGGCATCCCAACATTACAACAATTTCAAGCAACGGATGATGACCTATCCCATCCGGGTGGAAATGCTCTCCCGGTTCACCCCTCCCGGGGTACAGAAAAACGTCCTCAAGGGACTGGAAACCGGGGAGGTGGACGTGGTCATCGGCACCCATAAATTGTTGGGTAAGGCCGTGAACTTCCATAAACTGGGTCTGCTGGTTATTGACGAGGAGCAGCGATTCGGCGTTGCCCATAAGGAAAAGCTAAAGGAACTGCGCAAAGAAGTGGATGTGCTGACCCTGTCGGCAACCCCCATTCCGCGAACCCTGCATATGAGCCTCAGCGGCATCCGGGATATGAGCCTGCTCAATGAGCCACCGGGAGAAAGGTACCCGGTGGCAACCTACGTGCTGGAGTATGACGAGAATGTTATCCGGGAGGCAATCTCCCGGGAGATTGGCAGGGGTGGGCAGGTGTATTACCTCTATAACCGTGTGGAGGGAATCCATAAAGCTGCCAACCGAATTGCGGAATTGGTTCCCGATGCACGGGTGGCAGTTGCCCACGGAAAGATGCACGAACGGGAATTGGAAGAGATTATGATGGCAGTTTCCGAGAACGAAATAGATGTTCTGGTTTGCACCACCATTATTGAGACGGGACTGGATATTGCCAACGTCAACACCATCATCATCGAGAACGCCGACCATCTGGGACTGGCGCAGCTTTATCAGCTTCGGGGACGCGTGGGGCGCTCCAACCGTCTGGCGTATGCCTATTTGACCTTTCGGCGGAACAAAATGCTCTCGGAAGAAGCGGAAAAACGCCTTCTTGCTATCAAGGAATTTACCGAATTCGGCTCAGGCTTTAAGATTGCTATGCGGGATTTAGAAATCCGTGGTACAGGTAATCTGATTGGGGCAGAGCAGAGCGGCCATTTGGAAGCGGTTGGATATGAAATGTACTGCCGGCTTCTGGAACAGGCAGTACGAGAAGAGAAGGGCATGGAACCCGAGAAAAAGACCGAAACCCAGATTGACCTGCCGGTTTCTGCTTATATTCCGGAGGAATATATCGGTAACCACAGCCAACGTATCGGTGCCTATAAACGGATTGCCGCCATTGCCAGTCAGGAAGAGCTTTACGATGCCTATGACGAGATTGAGGACCGCTACGGTACGGTGCCCAGAGAGGTACAGAATCTCATGGAGGTGGCACTGATTAAGAGCCTGGCACAAAAAGGCGGGATTGCGGAGATTATCGGCAGCAGTTCCCAAGTGATTTTCCGGTTTGATACGGAAAATATGCCTGATATGGGACTTTTGGTTGCGGAAATCAGCAGACGCCCCCGGGAGTTATTCCTGCCCAATCCCAACAAGCCGAAGCTTCACTTTAAGCTGGAAAAACCTGCGCCCGGCAAGGAGAATCCTTACTTTCTTGCGGTGCGTGAAGTGGCGGAGCTGTTCTCACGGGACGGGGAAGATTGTGAACGGAATGTAAACAATGAACCGGAGGAGAAAAAAATTTGAAAAAACACTGGAAATATTCAAAAAAGTAGTGTATACTGGTGGGAAAAGAATGATGTTATCATAAAAGGAGAGAGAAAAGTGGAAAACGAAAACAAAGAGGTTCAGGGCTCTGTAGAAGAATCTGAACTGCAGGAAAAGGTTCGTCAGGACGTCAGCGAGAAAATCGCTGAGGCTGCAGCGGAAGTACAGGATGAGATTGACAGTGCCGCAGAAGCCGTAGAGGTTGCAGATGAGGATGCAGAGAATGTTGACTTCGATGCAGAAGCCCTGGCTGAAGCCGAGGAAGAGGTTGCTCCGGTAAAGGAGCCTAAAAAGGTAACCTTGACGCTGAGTAATCTGGTGCTTTCTTTGATTGGTACCGCTGTCATTGGCGCGATTATTCTGCTGGTTGGTATGCAGATTCCCGGTTGGGTAAGAGCCATCCCTGAGGGTGCAACGCTTGCTACCGTAGAGGGTACGAAAATTACCGAGCCGGTTATGGAATATTATCTGTACCAGGCTGCATCAGAATATCTGAGTGAAAACGGCGGCGCATATAATGGTGCCATGGCAGACTTCGACTGGGAAGCTGCCGGTGCAGACGGAAAGACTGCTGAAGAAGTGGTTGTAGAAAATGCAAAAGACATGATGGAAGAAGCTGCACTGGTTCTCTGGGCTACCCGGGATACGGAGCTGGATTGGGACGAAGCCAGTGTGCGCAGTGACAGCGAATATACCCTGAGCTCCACCAAGCGTTCTTTGGAACAACAGGTGGGTAAAGAGAATATTGAAGAAATGTTTAACCTGATGCTGAAAGCCAGCGGTTTTGCTTCCGAGAAGAGCTTTATACAGGTGAATCTGTGGCAGACCCAGACGCAGGCTGCAACTACGGCCTTCCAGGCAAACTCCGAGGATTATTATCCCGAGGACAAGAGCGTATTGGAGCAGTATCTGTCTGAGGATACCGCCGCTTACAGAGTTATTTACGTAGCAAAGGAAACCAAGGAAGACGAAGCAGAACAGGCTGCTTCCAACGAAGAGGCACGTGCTAAGGCACAGGAGTTGCTTGACCGCGTCAACAACGGCGAGGACTTTGAGGCAGTGGTGTCCGAGGGCGGCTCCGATGCTTCCGTAAAGTATCTGTCTAAGACCAATGAGCCTGATGAAATGGAAACCGCCGTATTTGCACTGAAAGCAAACGAAGTCAGCGGTATCGTTGAGGACGAGGATGGCTTCTATATCGCACAGAGAGTGGTTGGTGACTATGAATTGTACGAGTACTGGAAAACCCAGGCGGGCATCAAGCTTGACGACAAAAAGATTGCAAAGATTTCTTTGAAGGAGGTTCTCTCCCGCATCGAGACTGCCGGAGAAGACTTCCAGACTAAGCTCACGGAATACCAGACTGCAAAATAAGAGCTTCTAAAAACGTCGCCCAATCGGGCGGCGTTTTTCTATGCCGGATTGACTTCTTGGGGCGGGTGGTGTATAATGGTAGAAATCACGGTGAATGATGTAAGTATCGACAAAACACTGCCAATAGGAGGTGTGGTCTTTGACCTTTTATAATTTCTTGTCCTCGATTTTCAGTTATATTTTTACCTTGATTATTTACCTGTTCATCTTCGGGGTGATTCGTCTGATTTATCTGGACGTCAAGAAGATGAGTCGTTTTGAAAATGAGAGCGTTAATGTCAGTGGCCTGCAGACTGCCAGTCTCAAGACTGTCCATAGCCGAAAGGCGGCAGAACTGGAGCTGAAAAAGCGGTATATGATATACGGGCAGGCGACCATCGGCAGAAACCGAAGCTGCGATATTGTGCTCAAGGAGAAGTATATTTCCGGCGAGCACGTTCGTATCTGGTATGAAAAGGGCGAGTGGTATCTGCAGGATATGGGCAGCCGCAACGGAACCATGATCAACGGTCAGCGCATCCGTGACTGTGTCATGCTGGATGCCCAGGATGAGATTTCCTTCGGTGACCTGCGTTTTGTATTTGAATTGTAGGAGGTTCTCATGGCGAAATTTAAAGGCTTGAACTATCGGCGTCCGGCATATCTGCTGATGCTGATGAACCTCTTCGGGTTCGCACTGTTGTTTGTCAAGAATAATTATAATCTTAATATGCTCTATGTGGGTGCAGGGCTTTTGGGACTGTTTGTGCTGATGTATGCCATCATTGTCCTGTGTAAAATGGGCGATAAGTTTATCATGCTCATGGCGTGTATGCTGATTACCATCGGTGTGTTGCTGCTCTGCCGCATCAATCTGGAATATGGAATCAAGCAGATTATGTGGGTTGCCATTGGCGGCGTGGCGTTTTTTACTGCCTATGTGATTTACTACAACATTCCCTTTTGGAATAAGCTATGGTTTCTGTATTTCGTCATGGGCACCGGCTTGTTTTTGGCAACCTTGGTATTCGGTAAAACCGTCAATGGTTCTAAAAACTGGATTTCCTTTGGGAGTATTAGTTTTCAGCCTTCCGAGATTACAAAAATCCTGTTTATTATGATGCTGGCGTGCTATTACTCTAAGACATGGGAGAAACCCTTCCTGAGAATACAACCTAAGTGGTTCACCTGGCTGGTGACCTATCTCTTTATTGGATTTTTGGTGCTGCAGAGAGACTGGGGCACGATTTTGGTGCTCTTTGCCATCTATATTTTCATGATTTATGTTTACGAGAAGAACTACGCCTTCCTGCTGATGAATGTGGGACTTGCGGCAATCGTGGCGATTTTGGGATATCAGTTTTTGTACCACATTCAGGTGCGGGTCAGCACCTGGCTGAATCCCTGGGAGGATATTTCCAATACAGGCTATCAAATTACCCAGTCACTGTTTGCTATTGCCTCAGGTAACTATTTTGGCAGAGGCTTGGGTAACGGTTCTCCCGGCTATATTCCGGAGGTGCATTCCGACTTTATTTTTGCGGCAGTCTGCGAGGAAATGGGTGTGTTCGGCGGTGCGGCAATCATTTTGTTGTTCTTCCTGATTGCTTATCGGTGCTTTAAGATTTCTATTACCACAAAAAATGTCTATGACAAAGCGGTTTGCCTGGGGTTGACACTGATGTTTGCCGTCCAGACCTTTATCATTGTGGGCGGCGTCATTAAGATGATTCCCCTGACGGGCATTACCCTGCCCTTTGTGAGCTATGGCGGAACCTCCATTGTCGTGAACTTTATTTCGCTGGGTATTATCCAGGCGATTTCCGCCAAGGAGGAACGCGGTGTGGGGGGTGATTCCCGTGAAAGATAAGCCCGACAAGAAGAAAGCAATTCCTCAAGATGCACCTAAAAAACCCGGTTATTCCCAGAATAAGCGAATCATTCGTGTGCTGGTTGTGGTTTGCCTGATGTTCCTGTCCCTGGTGAGTTATTTGTTATACTTTAACATGTTTGAAGCCCAAGAAGTGGCCGGTAACCCTTATAACAAACGACAATGGGAGGACGAGAAGCAGGTAAAGCGCGGGAATATTTATGACCGCGACGGGGTGCTTCTGGCAGAGACGCTGGTGGATGGAGATGCGCGTACCCGAAGCTATCCCCAAGGAAAATTATACAGCCATGTCATCGGCTACTATTCTCGAACCTACGGGAAAAGCCAGTTGGAAATGACCTATGACAAGGAACTGATGGGTCACGGAGATATTACCATCAGTTTTAACGAGCTCCGTTCCGGCTATGATTTGCATCTGACCCTTGACCATGACCTGCAAAAGTATGCCTATGACCAATTAAGCGGCAGAAACGGTGCGGTGGTTGCCCTGGAGCCCTCCACGGGTAAGGTGCTTGCTCTGGCAAGCTATCCGGACTTTGCTCCCGATGCCGCTAGTCTGGAAAAGAACTGGAACGCAATTGTTGAGAAAGAGAATTCTCCCCTGCTCGCCAGAGCCACTCACGGTCTCTATGCGCCGGGGTCTACCTATAAGATAGCTACCGCTGCGGCGGCGTATGAGTCCGGCAGAAGCGGAGAGATCTTTCAGGATACCGGAACCTTTGAGCAAGACGGCGTTAAGATAGACAATTACGGCAAAAAAGCCTATGGTGAAATCGGGCTTAAACGGGGCTTTGAGGTTTCCAGTAACTTTGTGTTCTGTAACCTGGGCTATGAAATGGGCACCGAAAAGCTGATGGAGACGGCGGAACGGTTCGGCATCAATAAAGGGGTTTCCTTTGATATTGCCGTGAGCAAGAGCACCCTGCAGTATAAGAAGCTGACCAACACGGACGCTGCAATGGTGTCCATTGGCCAGGGGAATCTGTTGATGACACCCCTCCATGTGGCAATGATGGGTGCCTCCGTTGCCAACGGCGGCAAGATGATGCAGCCGTATCTGGTGGACACGGTGACCACGGCTTCCGGAACGGTGCTTTCTACCACCAAGCCCCAGGTGTTGTATGAGACCATGAGTGCGGATTGTGCCGCTTACCTGGATGAACTGATGCGCGGAGTGGTGACAAACGGAACCGGAACCGGCGCAAAAATTTCCGGTGTGACCGTTGCCGGAAAGACTGGGACTGCTGAGAACGAGACCAACAAGGATCATGCTTGGTTTGTGGGCTATGCCCCGGCGGAAAACCCGAAAATTGCCGTTGCGGTGCTGCTGGAATATGACGGAGGTACCGGAGGTGCCAACGCAGTTCCCGTTGCCCGCAATGTCATGAAAAAGTATCTGGATTCTAGAAAATAAGAAGTAAGCCGACGACATAGTGTCGTCGGCTCAGACTGTCGAAAATCCCTGCTTTGTCTAATACAATACAGGGATTTTCGACAGGAGGTTTTTTGCGGACTGGCAAAATGGGACAAAAACCGGCATACAAATAACCCTGAGAAGTATTTTTCGGAGGTGTTTGTATGCTTGGTTTTTTATTACAGTGTTTGCAGTCGGTGACCCTGCTGCTTTCTTATATTGCCAACGGCAATACCTTTCCCAAGCCCTTGTCGGCGGCGGAGGAACGGGAGTGTCTGGAACGGTTTAAGCAGGGGGATATGGACGCCAGAAATACCCTGATTGAGCATAATCTCAGGCTGGTGGCGCACATTGCCAAAAAGTACACCGGCTGCGGTCAGGAGCACGAAGAACTTTTGTCTATCGGCACCATTGGCTTAATCAAGGGGATTTCCAGCTTTAATCCGGACAAAGGAACCCGGCTTGCCACCTATGCCGCCCGGTGCGTAGATAACGAGATTTTGATGCTGCTTCGGGCAAAGAAGAAGGAGCAGGGGGATGTTTCGCTGAATGAATCCATCGGGACGGATAAAGAGGGGAACCAAATTATGCTTATGGATGTGATGAGTGATGACAGTGAGGATGTGTTTGATTCCATCAATACCAATATGGAGGTCAAGCAGCTCTATAAAAACATTCGTAAGGAATTGGAACCCAGAGAACAGGAAGTTATCATTCTTCGATACGGGCTCATTGACGGCAATTGTTTGCCCCAGCGGGAAATCGCCAAAAAACTGCATATTTCCCGATCTTATGTATCTCGGATTGAAAAAAAGGCGGTTGCAAAACTCCGCAAAGGCATCTGTGATAGGGAAGCGAATGGATAAATGAAAGGTTTTTCTTGCATATTTTTTCTAAATAGGATAGAATACCAATGGAGTCTGTATTAAGACAGGAGGATTACTATGAATTTTACTTTTGCCCATAATAATTTTAATGTAAAAGATTTGGAGGCGTCCATTGCCTTTTATACGGAGAGCCTGGGGCTGAAAGAGATTCGCCGAAAGACGGCATCAGACGGCAGTTTTATTATCGTCTTTCTGGGAGACGGTGTCACCCAGCATGCCCTGGAGATTACCTGGCTCCGTGACTGGGAAAAGGACGGTTATAACCTGGGAGATAACGAATTCCATTTGGCACTGCGTGTGGATGACTTTGAGGCTGCTTATGCCAAGCATAAAGAGATGGGATGTATCTGCTATGAAAATCCGGGCATGGGAATCTACTTTATTGTAGACCCGGATGGTTATTGGATAGAGATTATCCCCACCAGATAACGATGAATTTGCTGAAAAAAATTACCGTTGACGGTCAAATTAGATTTGGATATGCCCACCTGAAGGCAGCATATACCTTTGAAAATGAGTATCACGGAACCATTTCTCCGCGGTGCGTATTTCCCGTGCCTGAGGGGGGACAGATTACCGGATTTCAGGTCTTGACCCCAGAGGGCAAGCTGGTGCGGGCATCGGTTTGTCCCTTAACGGAAGTAACGGGGGAAAGCGGCGTCCGTCTGACCAGGCTTTCCCCGGTTTCCTATTGTCTGCAATGGGACAGTATGGAGACAGGAACGGACTTGCGGTTACTTTTGGAGCTGCTCCTTCCCCTGGAACCCAGAGGGAAGGGACGACGTCTGGTGTTTCCGCTGGGGGGAGATGACTACAGGGCAGAAATCAATCTTTATACGGGAGAGGACCATACCAAGGTGACCTCGCCAAGCCATGCCATTGTCAGTAAGGAGACGGAAACCGAAACTGAAGTTTCTGCGGAGTTGTCATCGGGCAGGGATTTTGTGCTGGATATGGAGATGATGTCGCAGATATCCTGTGGATTGGCGCAGGGGCAATGGGGGGAGAGCATCGGAATATACCGGTTGATTTCCGAAAAACCGGAAATGTATCAAGGTGCACCCAAACACCGGGTGCTGCTTCTGCTTGACCATACAGGGCTCCGGGACGGACAAGCCCAACGTATGGTGAAGGAGCTTCTCTTTCGGGTGGTTCAAGCATTACCGGATGGGATGCCAGTACAGGCTATCCTTGCAAGCAATCCACAGACGCCGGTATTTGGGGGATTTACACCTGCCGGTGAGAGCACGGCACAAGCTTTGTTTTATGCCTTGGCGGACTGCGGAGCAGGCGGTGATGTGTGTGCCTTACTGGAGCATCCCCTGATTACCCCGGAAACCCTTGTGTTGTTGATTTCCGGCGGAATGCCGGAGGGACTAAGCCGAATCCTTCGCGGCAGAAAGCCGCCGGTGGGGGTGCAGCTTTTTACTTTGGGTAAAGATTTACACACGCCGCTGGCGGAGTACTGGCAGAGAGCGGAATATGGGCTGCATACGCATTTTTACCCGGAGGATTTGACCGAGGAACGGGTAGAAAAAGCGGTCAGCCGCGTGCTTTGCTGCGGTACTACCGTGCAGGTGACGCCTGCGGACGGGACGGCGCAGGAACTGCTTTTGCTTGGCGGAGATATTGCGGCAGACGGCTATCTGGAACTGGCGGTGTGTACTGCTGGTCAGTTGCCGAGAGGATTTACTCTCTGGCAAGACGGCATAGCAAAGGAAACCCTTTGGTTGAACCAGTTGCAGACCTATGAGTATTTCCCTATGGCGGCGCAGATGTATGCCGCCGAAAAGCTGAAACACTTGGAGTATCTGACCCGGCGGACGGATGCGGGTTCCATTATGGCAATCAAAAAGCAGATGGAGGAGCTCAGCTTGCGCTACGGCGTGCTTTCCTCGGAAACCATGCTGCAGGTATCCACCGCGGACGGACAAGAAACGGGGATACCGGTACAGGTGTGCTTGAGCGGCGGACAGATGACGGGGCGGCGTACTATTTTTGGTGAGAAGGGCGGTCACGTGTACGGCCTGGAGGAAAAGAAAGAACTTTTCGAGGCTTGTCTGGAGACTTTGCGGAAGAATATACGCGGTAATGGTGCAATTTATAGTGCAGAGGTGTTATCCGAGAAGGAACGCGTGGAGCAGACGGCACTGGCAGTAACCGCACTTTGCTTGGTAAAAGAAAAAGACCGGGCATTGATGCCGGTCATTGAAGCAGGAGAAATGTATCTTAAGTCCCGTATTCTGGCGGGATTCGTTGGACGGTTGTATGAAAACAGAGCTTGTTTGCCATCGTATGCCGGTGAGGTGCTTGCTTATCTGTCAACGACAGAGAACGCCTCTTGCGGCGAGGTTGCTACGGCGGCAGAAACGCTGCTGCGGCTATCGCTGCAATAAAATTAAGGATTCGTTTTTTCCCGTTCCCGTTGCTCTCTGGAGTAGATGCAGCCGCAGTAGTCCTGCCGGTAGAGCCCATATTTACGGGAAAGCTCGATGGAACGTTTGTAGCCCTCTTTCTTCTTGAAATCGGCAGGCAGATGCTTGACACCGTATTTTTGGGAGAGGGCTTCGCCGATTTCGTTGAGCTTTTGTGCGTTTTTCAGAGGACTGATACTCAGGGTGGTGGTGAAGTAATCATAGCCGCCCTTTTTTGCTGCCGCCGCAGCGGCTTGCAGCCGGAGTTGGTAGCAGGCAAAACACCGCACACCTCCTTCGGGAATGTTCTCTAACCCCTTGGCAATGGCATCAAAGGAGCCTGCGTCCCAGTCACAGTCTAAAAAGTCGACGGGATTCTTCCAGTCTCCTTCGGCAATCAGCCGAAGCTGTTCGACCTTGCGGTGCTCGTATTCCTCCCGGGGAGAAATATTGGGGTTGTAATAGAGCACGGTAATGGCAAAGGACTGACTTAAATATTCCAGTACATAACTGCTGCAGGGAGCGCAGCAGCTATGCAGTAGCAGTCGGGGCACGGTGCGCGATTCTTCCAGACCTTTAAGAATCTGTTCCAGTTCTCTCTGGTAATTGCGTTTTTGTGTCGGCATAGGTATCCGCCTTTCTTGGTGCGTCCTCGGTGGGTACGTTCATTTCAAAGCAGGCAATCATCTCGTCTGCATCTTCCTGGGAAATCTGTTGTTCCTGCACCATGATTTCAAGATAAGAAATCACTCTGCCCAAAAGCTCATCCCGCAGTTTGCCCAAGACTCCCAGTTCCTTTGCCAAATCCCAGGGATTTCTTCCGGTGCGGAGCTGGCGCTCAATGGCATCCTCGTTCATGCCCGAAAACACCGCGAGGATATGTACAATATTTCCGCTTTCCAGTTGGTCTGATACATAGACGGTGTTGTTACTGTTCATGTTACCTGTCCTCCTATTCTAACATATCCGAATTATTTTTGCCATAGATTCTTCAATAAAATATATGTCTTTTTTTGTCCTATTATTTCCTAGTGGGTAAATGTATCATAACAAAGGTTTGTGAATCATGTATGAACCAGGTGTGAAATTTCTAAAAATAAATGGAAAATATGGAGAAAAGAAATTTTTTTCAAAAAAGACTTGCTTTTTTGAAAAAACCGTGTTATAATAACATGGTTCGGTTGAACATGTGCCGCTAGCTCAGCTGGATAGAGCGTCTGACTACGGATCAGAAGGTCGGGAGTTCGAATCTTCTGCGGCACGCCAAGAAAAAGACATCCTTTGGATGTCTTTTTTTAGTATCAGTTGGAATATCACTATTTTACTGCATTTGTATCGTTCTGTTTTGCCAAAGAAAAACGCCGTCGAGAAAGACGGCGTTTTGTATATTTTCGTTACCAGATGCGTGGCAGTGCCGGAAGCATTTTTGCTCTTGCCAGACCTTTTCCAACTGCATAAGAAATAACGAAATCAACACAGTGATGAATAAAGGTTCCGACGATTGTGATAAGAACCAGCAGAGAAATGGTATACCCTGCGTTCGGTGTGGAAAATCCGCCTACATAGAATATCATTACAACGATACCTTCCAGCACTGCGTGCAGAATACCGGTTAGAATACAAAGGGGAAGTGCGCGCATGCCTTTTTTAATCAAAGCGGCACCCAGGATGGCAAAGGCAACGTGGGATGCAGCACGAACTGCCACAATAAGGGGTGCGGTAAAGAAGAAGCCGATGGTTGTGCCGATGGCTGTAAATACCGCCGTCCACGGAGAGATAAACATAGCAATGATAACGGGGACATGCGCCATCAGGGTTGCGGAATAAGGACCGACCACAATGCGGAACGGCAAGCCTGTAAAGATCATGGGGATTAAGATTCCGATAGCAATCAACAGCGCGGAAATAACTAAATCTTTTGTTTTCACTTTGGTATTCAAGTTGAACCCTCCTAGAAGAAATAAGTTTTCTCAACGGGACTAATATAGCACAAATGGGGGATTTTGTCAATTCCGTGGCGCGAAAAATGGCATAAAAAAGCGAACAAAAAATAGTGAAATTTTTAACAAGAAATCCGCAAAAACTACTTGATAATTTTTAGAAAGTAGGTTACAATGAGATTTGGGTAAAAATATCCTATGGAATTTGTCATAGAATCAGCCCCCAAAACGGGGGAACATACTATATATTTTTTTGGAGGTATCTTCCATGAACAAGAAAACTGTTGATGACATTCAGGTAAAGGGCAAGAAAGTCCTGGTGCGTTGCGACTTTAACGTTCCCATCAAGGATGGCAAAATTACCGATGAGACCAGAATCGTAGGCGCTCTGCCCACCATCAAGAAGCTGGTAGCTGACGGCGCAAAGGTAATCCTTTGCTCTCACATGGGTAAGCCCAAGGGTGAGCCCAAGCCCGAGCTGTCTCTGGCACCTGTTGCTGTTTCTCTGTCTGAGCATTTGGGACAGGAGGTTGTGTTTGCCGCTGATGATAACGTTGTCGGCGAAAACACAAAGGCTGCCGTTGCCGCTATGAAGGACGGCGATGTAGTTCTGCTCCAGAACACCAGATACCGTGCAGAAGAAACCAAGAACGGTGAAGCATTCAGCAAGGAACTGGCTTCTCTGGCAGAGATTTTCGTAAACGATGCATTCGGTACCGCACACAGAGCGCACTGCTCCAACGTTGGTGTTACTGAGTATATTGATACCGCGGTTGGCGGCTATTTGATTAACAAGGAAATCGAATACCTGGGCAATGCAGTAAACAACCCCGTAAGACCTCTGGTTGCAGTTCTGGGCGGTTCTAAGGTATCTTCCAAGATTTCTGTAATCAACAACCTGCTGGAAAAGGTTGATACCCTGATTATCGGCGGCGGTATGGCTTATACCTTCATGAAGGCTCTGGGCGAAGAAGTCGGTGATTCTCTGCTGGAAGAGGATTATCTGGACTACGCAAAAGAAATGATGGCAAAGGCAGAAGAAAAGGGCGTTAAGCTTCTGATTCCTGTAGATACCGTTGTTGCAAAAGAATTTGACAACGATGCAGAGAGTAAGACCGTTGGCCGCGGCGGCATCGAAGCCGGCTGGCAGGGTCTGGACATCGGCGAAAAGACCATCGCACTTTACAAGGATGCCCTGAAGGATGCAAAGACCGTTGTTTGGAATGGTCCTATGGGCGTATTTGAAATGCCCAACTTTGCAAAGGGTACCAATGCCATTGCTGAGATGCTGGCAGATTTGGATGCTACCACCATCATCGGCGGCGGCGACAGTGTTGCAGCCGTAAACCAGGCAGGTCTTGGCGACAAGATGAGCCACATTTCCACCGGCGGCGGTGCTTCTCTGGAATTCTTAGAGGGCAAAGACCTTCCCGGCGTCGTTGCGCTGAACGACAAATAAGATTTGTAAAACTCCAATCAAAAGACCGAAATTCTTTTCGGTCTTTTGATGCGATTTAGGAAAGAGAGGAATTAACA
>JAXJVM010000202.1:0-39101 GCA_036308515.1 Clostridia bacterium
ATATGGAGCTGGTTGCCCAGGGTGCCGGCAATATCGCTTCGGTACTCTTTGGGGGTATCCCTGCAACGGGAGCCATTGCCAGAACTGCTGCCAATGCCAAAAACGGCGGCAGAACGCCCATTGCCGGTATGGTTCACGCGGTGGTGCTTCTGCTGGTGCTGCTCTTCTTGATGCCCTATGCCGGACTGATTCCCATGCCGGCTATTGCGGCGATTCTCTTTATGGTTGCCTATAACATGAGCGAATGGAAAAAGTTTGTCTCTGTTGTCAAATCTGCCCCCAAGAGCGATATCATTGTTCTAATTACCACCTTTGTGCTGACGGTGCTCTTTGATTTGGTGGTTGCCATTGAGGTGGGCATGATTCTGGCGGCGATGCTCTTTATGAAGCGTATGAGCGAGGAAACCGCCGTCACCGGCTGGAAATACGTGGATGATGAAGATGACCCGGATAGTATTGATTTGCGGATGGTTCCCCAGAGTGTGCGTGTCTACGAAATCAGCGGCCCCATGTTCTTTGGGGCGGCGGATAAGATTCTGGATATTACCTTGAAGGAGTTTACCAGTTGTCTGGTGCTGCGGATGCGCGGCGTGCCTGCACTGGATGCCACGGCGATGAACTCTCTGGAGATGCTTCGCAAAAAGTGTGAAAAACGCGGGATTGCACTGGTGCTCTCTCATGTGAACCCCCAGCCCCTTGAGACCATGAAAAAGTCGGGCTTTTATGAGAAGGTTGGTGCGGACCACTTCTGCCCCCATATCGACGATGCACTGGAGCTTGCGGCAAAGTTTTAACCTCATTGTTAAAATGCCATGGAATATTTAAGTTTTAGGGAGGATATACCTATGATAAAAAAAGAATTTTACGGCGAAACTCAGGGCAAAGAGGTGTCCCTGTTTACGCTGGATAACGGACGCGGCTTGACCGCTGAGATTATCAACTACGGCGGCATCATTAAGAGCCTGACCTACAAGGGTGTGGATGTTGTGCTGGGCAGAGATACCCTGGAGCAGTACCTGAACAACGAAGGCTGCTTTGGTGCCCTGATTGGCAGAAACTCCAACCGTCTGGAAAATGCGGAATTTACCCTGAACGGCAAGACCTATACTCTTTTGAAAAACGATGGCAGAAACAACCTCCACGGCGGCGAGGAAAATAGCTTCCGTATGAAGGTCTGGGACGCAGAAATGCAGGATGGAGAGGAACCGGCATTGGTGCTGAGCCTCCAAAGCCCTGATGGCGAAGAGGGATTTCCCGGCAATGCGGAGGTTCAGGTAACCTATACTCTGACCAAGGAAAATGCCATCCGCATTGACTACAAAGGCACCTGTGATGCAGATACGCTGATGAATCTCACCAACCATAGCTACTTTAACATGAACGGTCACGATTCCGGTACCGTAGACGGTCATACCGTCCAACTGAACTGTGACTTCTGTACCCCCAACACTCATGAGTGTATGCCAAACGGCGAGATTGTCTCTGTAACCGGTACGGCATTTGACTTGAGAGAAGGCAAGAAGCTGCGCGAGGTATTCGCATCTGACGAGGAGCAGATTACCATGTTCGGCGGTTTTGATCATAACTTCTGCCTGCGTGGCAGAGGCTACCGTAAGGTGGGCGCATTTACCGGCGATCAAACCGGCATCACTATGGAGATTTATACCGACCTGCCCGGTGTGCAGATTTACTGCGGAAATAGCATCGTGGAATCGACCATATGCAAAAACGGTGTTTCCTATGCCAAGCATCAGGGTGTCTGCTTCGAGACCCAGGCATTCCCCAATGCCATGGTACATTCGCACTTCCCCTCCATCATTCTGAGAAAGGGCGAAACCTACCAGACCACCACCGCATATCAATTTATCTAAGAAATCGTTTGTTCATCTAAAAATAGCTTGCAGCACCCAAAAGCTGCAAGCTATTTTTTTGCATGTTCTCTTCTGTACTGTGCCGGTGTCAGCCCGGTTTCCCGTTTGAAGAAGGAGGAAAAATGATTGGGGCTGGAAAAGTTTAGAAGCAGAGACAGGGACGCAATAGAGATATTAGAGTTTTCAAGATATTGTTTTGCCTGCTTGAGCTTTTCGCTGAGGGCATACTGGTACGGTGTTACACCGTACTTATCCTTGAAGCTCCGAATAATCTGCGCCTTGGAATAGGAAGTGAATTTCGCAATATCGTCCAGGGAGTGAAACTGATTCATGTCGATAGTTCTTTTGGTGATATCTGCAATGGAAGCGGTATTGAGCTGCTGCGGTGTTGTAATATGGGCAGAAATTTTTTGAATCACCTTGCAAAACAGGATAAATATCTCATTGGAAATTTCCAAATCGTCCTTGTCAACCTGTTTTAAAATGCTAAACATCTCTTGCATCTCATCATAGATATTCAAATTCTTAATGTGGCAGATGCCGTTGATGCCATACTTTTCCATGACTGTCTTGGAAAGACTGCCTGAAAAATTCAGCCAGATTTTCCCCCAGGGTTGCTTTTTGTCCGCATAATAATGATGTATTTTGTTCTGAGGTAAAATGAAGCAGTCGCCGGCGTTTACGGTGATGGTTTTGTCTTTATCTTCGATGTAGCCCTTTCCCGCGATGACATACTCCAGATGGGCAATAGCAAAGTTGTTGTATTCAATGGCATCCTTTTTCGGGGTTTGACCGATCCCCATGCTATACAGATGAAAGGGGAAATTCAGAGATTTTTGAAAATAGACTGCATCTGTTTCGCCGTGAACGGTGCAGGTTGTTACAACTCTGCTCTCAGGGTAGGACTTTGCAATTTCCTTTGTATATTTCATCTTTTCACCCTTTCTCCGTTTTATAAACTTTATTATATATTTATAAATTTTGTATGTCAATATGGATTTGATATATTTTGTATTTTTTTAATTCTTACAATAGTGCCATAAAATAGGAAGAGAGGAAAAACATACTTTCCCCAATGTTCATTTTATGTAATTTTCTGCGTATAATATGCATTCCATTTTAACAAAATTTTCGGTAAAATGGAGCCATAAGATATACTTTCATAAAGGGAGGCTTTCAGTCATGAAAAAGCGAGTAACTTTTTTGTTGATGGCTCTGTCAGTGCTGTTGTGTTCCGTAGGTGCCTATGCGCAGCAAGCAGAAGTACTGGTTGAGACAGACGGAATTAAAATTTCGGGAACTGCAGATGCTGCCGGGAGTGAATATATGGCAGCGGTGTTTGCCAAGTCATCGGATGCAACTTTTACCGATGACAATATTGGTAAAGTCCTTGTGGCGCTGGTGCAGGATAAAACCAATACAACCGGTAGTTTTACTAAGAAAATTACCCTCGGTGATATTGCATCGGGAAATTACATTGTCGAAATCAGCTTTTCGGGTAATTTTGAGTCAGTAATCCCTTTGGAATTTTATTATCTTGCAGCCAGCGACAGAAAAGCGATTACAGAACAGTTTGTTTCCGCGGAGATGGATACTGCAAGTGAACTGCAGACACTGACCGAACAATACAGTGATGTGCTCAACATTGCGTTTGACGGCATTTATACCCAGGTGAAGTCGGTATCCGATGTCTATGAAAAAATGCTGGCAGCAAAAGCCGAAAAAGATTTTTCTGATTCGACGCAAATCAAGGCGGCTTTTGATGAAGCTTGTGTTCTTTCGGCACTTTCTGTTGTCGGGAATACAGAAAGCTATGCCAAACTTCTTACGGATTACGCATCTGTACTTGGCGTAGACTTGTCAGAACTTTCAAGTGACGAGGTTCTGGCAGCTTCGGCACTTTTGATGAAGAAAAGCTTACAGACCACCGGAGAACTGAAAGCAGTATATAACGAGACTGTATGTGCGGCAAAGTTCAATGTAGCATCCAGAAATAAAGCAGAAGCTCTGATTGCAGCATATTCCGACTACATAACTATCCCGTCAGCGTATCAGCAATCCGGAGCAACGGCAGAAGAAAAACGGCTTGCTCTCTACAAGAAAATAGAAAGCAAAACCGATTTCACGTCCTATTCAGACATTTCCGGTTTTATCAAAACCTTTTACGATTCTTATAATGGAGGATCCGGCGGCTCTACCGGCGGCGGTTCTTCCTGGGGCGGCGGAAGCATAGGGGGTGGTTACGCACCCAGCTCACCGGTTGCAAATTCTGCAGAAGCAGAGCCTACCGGCAATGCTACCTCTCAGCTTACTCCGGCAACCAACTTTACCGATTTGGCAGGTTACGAGTGGGCATTTGAAGCCATTGAGTATCTTGCCAATCAAAAGATTATTCTTGGCGTATCCAGCGAGAGCTACGAGCCGGAACGGGATATCACCAGAGAAGAATTTGTCAAGTTGATTGTGGAAGCCTTTGATATTCCCACCGATACTTCTGCAAGCTTCAGTGATGTTCCTGTCGGTGCCTGGTACAGAGAATACGTATCCTCTGCCTGTGCCTCCGGTATTGTAGAGGGTGTAGGAGATGGTTCCTTCGGTACGGGGCGCAGTATCACCCGTCAGGAAATGGCTGTGATTATGAGCCGAATCATAAAATCCAAGAATATTACCGCTTTAAAGGATGACCTTGCCTACGAGGATGCTGCCGATGTGGCAGACTGGGCAAAGACTGCAGTCGGTGAGCTTTCCGGTGCCGGAATCTTAAACGGTGTGGGTGATAACCGATTTGCACCCAATGACAGTGTAAACAGAGCCATGGCGGCAAAAGCTGTTTATCAATTAATGAACTTTACAGAGAATCAAGGAGGTGCTGCACAATGAAAAAGGCAATGGTAAGTTTTCTTATCATCGTAATGATGATTTCAAGTGTGTCTGTATCCTTCGCAAGTGAAAATGAGGATGCGGCTGCCCAATATGCTACGCAGCTTTCACTTTTCGAGACGGATGATTATGATGCAAAAATCAGCAGAGCAGAATTTGTAAAAGCACTTTGTGCGGTAACTAATCTTTCTGCAACGGTATATACAGATCCGCAGCTTTCGGATATGGATACATCAAATTCCTATTATCCCTATGTAGCAAGAGCGATTACCTATGGCTACTTCAAACGGCCGGAAAGCGGAATGTTTAAGCCCAATGACCCGGTTTATGCATACCAGGCAGTCAGCAGCTTCATAGACATCCTCGGCTATCGTCCGGCTGTGGAGAGTGACGATTATAACGTAGACTGGGTTTACGGCAGCAAGCTGGGGTTGCTTGACGGTATGGAGCTTTCTAAGATGGATGAGCTTACCGTTGGCGACGCGGCACTTATCTGCCGCAATGCACTGAACATCGACGTGATGGAGCAGACCAAATATGGTGATGATTATGCCTATGCGGTAAGCAAGGGCAAAAACCTGCTTGCAAAGTACTGGAACGCCGAATATCTGGAAGGCATTGTGAAGGCAAACAACAGAACCGCGCTGATGAGCCAGAGCGACCTTGATGACGGCTATGTCCGTATCGGTGAAAAGAACCTCAAATGCGGAACTTCCAACGCAGAGACGCTTCTGGGCTATCAAGTAAAGTGCTGGTGGGCAGAGGATACCATCATCTACGTTGAAAAAACCTCCAATAACAATCAGGTTACCATCACTGCTTCCAAGATTTCTGAAGCGTCTAAGACAGAGATTGTGTATGATGAAAATGATAGTGAGAAGAAGGTCAAGCTCAGCAATGAAGCGGACGTGATTTACAACAATGTGGCGGTCTATGATTTTGATGTGGCTCTCCTTACCCCAAAGACGGGTTATATTACCCTTTTGGACAATAACGGAGATAAAAAGTATGATGTCATTTTCATTCATGAATACAAAAACTATTATGCGGTGGGTGTGAACTATAGCGAAGGCAGAATCATTGATGGTATCAGAAATACCGTACTGGAAGTGAACACAGACGATGATAAGCGTGTTGCGATGTATAGCTATAATTTTAATACCAAAAGTCTCTATAGTACATCCCTGAATACCATCTCCAAAAAGAATATTATTTCTGCAGAGATCAGCCTTGACGGTAAAGATATTACCCTTGTTCGCAGTGATGCTTCCTTCAGCGGCACCATTACGACTTTGCCGGCAAGCGCAGATGGAAACGAAATTATCATAGACGGAACTACTTATAGGATTTCGGGCGACTATATGGATGCGATAGCATCCAAACAGGTACCTGAGCTGGAACTTGGTAAGGCAGGAACCTTCTATCTTGACTATACAGGTAACATTGCCTATGCCGATTTTACCAACAACGGTTTCCGCTACGGCTTCCTCAACAAGACGAGCCTGGACGACGCCGGATTTACCCATAAGTTTAGTATCCGGTTATTCAGTGATGAAGGAGAATGGGTTGACTACACCTTTACGAAAAAACTCATGATAAACGGCGAGTCGAAAACCTGCAGCGAAGCGGCAGCGATTCTCGCTTCACCCCAGATCATCAAGTACAAAGAAAATGCAGAGGGTGCTGTGACCGAAATCGAGGTTGCCACGGACCAGAGCACCCAATCCGGCTACCCAGGCTATACGGAGGATGTATTTACTCTGGATGCCGTGTTGTCCAGCCAGAAGTATAAATCCAAGGATAAGAGCTTTAACAAAAAGTACAGCGCAGAGATGACCACTACCACGTTGTTTGTAATTCCGAAAACGGCGACGGATTCTGACGGCTGTGTGGACGAGGATGCTATCTTTGTAACCGATACCAGCTACTTTATCAATGATAAAACCTACGACCTCAAGGTGTATGATTCCGATGAGTATTTCATTCCCCGGGTAATTGTAGTCACTAAGGGGTCAGAAGAACCTTATCAATCCAGACTTTTCTATATCAATGAGACGTACACGGCCTTGGGTGACGATGGTGAAAATGTATATACCCTTAGCGGTTACTTCAAAGGTGCAAAATGCGAATATGTCTGTGATGATTATGATGTATTCAAGAACATTCGCCCCGGAGATGCACTTCGTATCGCATATGGTTCCAACGGGAAACTGCGGCTGATTGACGTGGTTGCCTCCCTTGACCCGGAGAACAACGGCAGCTACGCCGAATATTCCATTAACAAGCCCGGTACGTATGACTATGGTGCGGCGGTTGGCGTATATATTGGTACGGCGTATAACGTAGATTATAAGCGAAATTCCCTTCTGCTTTACACCACCGATAAAAACACCATCTACAAGTGCGTCGGCAGCGGCAGCAATGTCTTCTGGATTTTTGATACTAAGGATAAGGAGTTCAAGCCTGCTTCTATCAACGACTTCGAAGGCGAAAAGTATTCCAACGAGCCCAGCAGAGTGTTTGTTTCGGAACGGTATTATGAAATCAAAGATTTGGTTGTAGTGAAATAAGGAGGCTGCCATGAAGAAAATAATCAGTTTACTTTTAATCGTAATGTTATCTCTCGGCATCTCTGTATATGCCGAAAACCCCGCAGTGCTGGATGACAGTGTCTACTATGGCGAAGCCGTATTTTATCTGTCCGGCTCCAAGGTTCCTTTAAGCACCATCCAGGCAGGAACGATTGTCTGCAAATACTCCTTGATCAATGCGAGCGGGGAAGCCAAAGCCTTTTCAGTGCTTTGCGGACTTTATCAAGACGGTGTTCTGCAGAGTTTGGAAGCCAAAACCGTGACCGCTTCGGCGTATGAAAGTAAGACCATCGAGTTTACCAAGACGGTTCCTTCCGGCAGCGGTTATGCCATCCATGCTTTTCTGGTGCGTGACCTGAATGTCAGAACACCGCTGAAGTCCTTTGCCTCCCTTTCGGACAAGAGCAGCCAGGCATCTGTGACGGCGTTCACCTTAAACGGCATCGAAGGCAGCATTGACAACGCCTCCAAACTCATTACAGTGACCGTGCCCAAAGACACTATTTTGAGCAGTGCGGCGGCAGTAGTTATAGTTCCTGACGGTGCCTCCTATGAAGTATCCGGTACGGACTACACCAACCCCGTAACCATTACGGTAACCGCGGCAGACGGAACCCAAAAGGTGTACACGGTAAAGGCGGAATATGAAGGCAACAGTGTCACTTTTGACTTTGAGAACTATAAGACCAATGCAACCCCCTTGTCCCAGGATTCAGTCAACTGGGCGCTCAGCAGTGATGCCGCCGATTGTTATTCCTATGTGATGAAGGAGGACGGTAACAACATTCTCGTCCTCGGCGACTATTCCGGTGACGGTTCGGATGGCTCAAAGGCTGAAATGCGGTCTAAGGATGTGCTTAGTTGCAGTGTTCCCTTTAAGATGACCATGAAGGTGCGGTACGCACATATCCCGGGGGTCGAGAAGAGGGTGGCTAACCTGCATGACTTCGGTTCTTCACCCTTCTATGTAAGAGACAGTGCCAATACTACCCTTTGCGGTGTTCAGCCTGTATATAAGACGGATGCATATTATATGAATTACGCAGAAAACGGCAAAACTGAGACAAAATCCGACTTTAAGATTACTCCGGGTGTTTGGTACAACATTGAGATGTACTACTACAAAGGAAGCGACGGCAAGTATTACACCGACTATACTTTTGCAGACCCCGACGGTGAATCCTTGAAGATTGAGGCTTCTCCCTCCGGACAAACTGTGAAAACGGCAACCAGATTTTACTTCTCCACCTCTACCAAGCGGCAGTGTGTGGTTTCCTATGACGATATCAAGATAGAAGAGATCAAGGATGATGGGGTTTCTTACACCAACGATTTTGCAGACGCAAGCGCATTAAGTGGCTGGAGTGGTGTGACCGTGAACAATGGTACCGCTCAAATCAGTAGTAAGGCAAGCTATACTGCCAACGTGAACCTTTCGGCAGAGATTGGCTTTGACTTCCTTAGTGCGAGCCTTGCCAACGCGCAAATCCTGAAGCTCAACACCGCCGACAGCTCCTGTGATTTCACCTGTGATGCGAATGGTAAGCTATACTACAACTGTGGTGCTTACCAATCTCTTATTGACACCGATAAGCTGAAGGCTAGCCAGACGGCAAAGATTTCTGTCAAGTGCATCTACGACCAAATGTACGAAAACATTCGGCTGGAGCTTGCCATTGACGGTGAAGTGGTTGCAAATCTGCCTTTCGTGACCGAATCTCAAGTGATAACCACAGTAGAGTTTGCAGGGGTTATGGATTTGGACAATTTCTTTGTAAAAAATCTGTAAGCTTGGAAAGGAGTGAACCAAAATGAAAGGAAAACTCACAGCCCTTTTGACTGCGGCGGCACTGCTGGCAGGCACGTTTCCGGCAGTGACCCTGGCGGCAGACGAGGAACCGCTGGATTTGACGGTCTATGAATCCTCGGTAACCGCCTCGGATAACGAGACCGGTAATGTTCCTACCAATGTCATCGACGGCAAGCTTTCCACCAAGTGGGCGGCATCCGGCGGAAACCAATGGCTGAAGTTTCAGCTGGCAGAGACTACCACGGTAGAGAAAATCGGTATTTCCTTTACCAGCGGCGATGCCCGTGTTTATACCTTCCGGATAGAGACCTCCCTGGATAATGAAAACTGGACCATCGTGTATGACGGCAAAAGCTCCGGTACCACGGCGGAGATTGAATACTTTACCTTAGAAAAGACCGAGGCGAACTTTGTCCGCTTTGTGGGTCAGGGAAGCAACGTGAACACCTGGAACAACATCAACGAGCTGGTGGGGCTGACCCCCATAAAGATTCCCTATAATCTGACGGTGGACGGCAAGCTGAAGCCTTATAAAACACCGGTTGCGTTGGAAAATGGAATTGCCTATATCTCCGCCTGCGAGCTATTTGACACCTTAAAACTGGAATATACCTATGACGAAGCTGCAAAGGCGCTTACTGCCAAATACGGTGACAAACAACTGACGGCGAATTTCAGCACCGGTAAGGTGAGCGGCCTTCCCGACTGCACTGCTGAGGATCTGTTGCTCCACGAAAACGGAACCCCCATGGTATCCCCCAGGCTGGTAGTGGCACTGACCGGCAGTAAGGCGGAGTATGTGGACGCGGAAAAGACGGTGAAAATTGAAACGGAAGAATATGCCCGTATTATGGCGGCATATGCCAAGATTGACGATTATTACTTAAAGGTGTTTGACTGGCTGGTAGAACTTTATGACCCGGAAAGCGGCGGCTTTTACAACTCGGTCAGCGGTGCCACCTACGAGGGCTTCTATCCCTCGCTGGAAGCCTCCGGCTTTGTGGTAGCAATGCTGGGCAGGACCGAATCCGGCGCCATT
The DNA here is from genome assembly GCA_036308515.1 of Clostridia bacterium. Lineage (GTDB taxonomy): Bacteria > Bacillota > Clostridia > Monoglobales > Monoglobaceae > Ructibacterium. Next base: position 10,192 of record JAXJVM010000202.1, read on the forward strand.
GTTTCTATGCCTGACCAGTTCCGTCAGAAGCTTTTAAACTTCTTTGTCAGCTGTCAGAACCCGGATACCGGCTACTTTGAAGAACCCTGGCCAAAGTCCCCCAATTACAACGACCGGGCAAAAATGCGAGTGATTGAGCAGGTGACCTCCAAGATTCCGACCCTGGGCGGCAAAGTTCGTTATGCGCTGCCTTCGGAGAGAAATGTCATCGAAGAAGGCGTCTCCGATTATAACATTGACTATAACCTGGCACTGGAGGAAGCCCTGGCTGATGAAACAAGAGCTGACATGGGGGAGGTAGAAGAAGAACAAGCCGAAAACGAGGATGAGACGGAGGATGAGGTTGCCCAAACGGAAAGCACCTATTTCAATCGGGATACGGTGATTGATCTGCCTGACGGCGTGCCTTCCTACTGCTCCAGCGTCAATGCCTTTATTGAGAATGCCGCAAGCCGTAACTGGGCAACCAACTCCTGGACGGCAGGCGACCTGCTGTATGAGGATTTGTCCTACATTCTCATGCTGGACGAAAGCCTGCAGCAGCCCTATATTGATGCCGCCATTGAATGGCTTAACGAGCATCAGGACCCGGAGACCCACTATTGGGCACAGCCGGGGGATTACGGGTTTAATGCCGTTTCCGGTGCATTTAAGGTGGTCAGAATTTACGACCGCTTCAACCTCGAACCACCCAACAGTATGGGCATTGCCGAAAGCGTACTCAAAACCCTGCGGGGTGGCTATTCCGCATCAGCTGCCTGCTATGTTAGAAATCCTGCAGATACGCTGGTTATCCTTTGTGGACATGATCCGGAAGTAAAGAAGATGGTTCAGGAGCATGAATGCGAAATTATAGAACTGTATGCAAAGATGATTGGCGATATGTTCCATGAGGACGGCGGTGCTTCCACCTACATGAACCAGTCCCAAAACATCTTTGGTGGTTTGAGCGTCGGCAACATGGTCTGTGAGGGCGATATGGACGGCACTCAGCAGATGTGGCTGGCGCGCACCAGAATCGCAGCGTTGTTTGGCAGAGAAGTGGATAACTCCCATCTGGCAGAGTATTATGACGAATTCTGGAATAAGATTCTGACCAAGGAACCCATCGTCAAGAAGAAGTATGACGCCGCACCGGGCGTGGTCTATGAACAGGATTTTGAAGAAATAGAAGACTTCTACGCACTGACCCATGATGACTGGGGTTTCCGCACCGGTGACTGTACTGTTGAAACGAAAAACATTTATAACAAAACAGATCAATATTTGAAGTTGAACGATAACATTGAATCCGATGTGCACTCTGCAAGAAAAGCCTTTCCAAGGGTTTACAGCAAGGTAGATATTGAATGCAGCCTGATGTTTGACCGGGAACGGGATTATACCGATAAGGGCAACAGTGTGAGCGATACCAACTTCCGTGTTGGATCCGGGGAGCTGAACCCGGTGAGAATCAGCGCCGTGGATACCGGCTCCGACTGCTATTCTCTAAGAGTGCATCACGCCAGCGGTACTGGAACGGCATATACCGAGTTTGCCACCGTGCGAAAGGGAGAATGGTTCGATATGAAGTTTTCTCTGGAGTATGACCGGGATGGTAAGCTGCACGTGAAGTATTACTTAAACGGCAAGCTGCAACCTAACGTAACCGATTTGGTGTATGACCAAGGTATGGGCTACATTGACGGTCTTGACGTCATCACCAGTGGTCTCAGAAAGTGCTATCTGGGCTTAGACAACATCAAAGTGACGGCATACTAATGTGGGAAATGAAAGTTATAAAAGTTATAAAAAAGATTTTGCCGGCGATGTTTTTTGCAGTGACTGCCCTGTCAACGGCTGGGGTATTTGCTGCAACCTTGTCACAGGATACGACCTTTGATGTCAGTTATAGCACCAAGTCGGGACGTATGACCGCAAGTGTTGGGCTGGTGAATAACGAAAGCACGGACAGATGCGCAACGATTCTTGTGGGAATGTACGACAGTGACCATGTTCTGCGTAATGCCAGCATCAAACGGTGTACAGTGCCTGCACAGACAAATACAATCGTTACCTCTGCTGCCGTAACGGTGGCAGAGGGAATGAACCCTCAAACCTTCGTCTGGAATGAAGCTATGCAGCCGTTGGAGTCGGGAACCACCTTTCGTACCCGGCGGAAGGAGATGAAAATTTCCTATCTCAAGATAAACGGAAAACCTGCACTTGCAGACAGCAGCGCAAAAATCATCTGGGTGGACACTGCCACCGACTTGGAAAACGTCACTGTGACGGATCTGCAGGCATCTTGCGCTGCGTATCGCTATGATGCGGCAAACAAAAGCCTGATTTTTACCGCGGATGATGGAAGCAGTACCCAAACGTATACCTTAAAGCCAACCGAGCTACAGTTCCTTGATTTTGAGAAGGAGACAATCGGCGAGAAACCGGATGGCTGGACGGTTTCCGGCAATGCTGATACCTCGGTTACGGTGGAAACGGACAAGGATGATGCATCCAATCAGGTACTCTGTCTCGCGGATAACTCCACCGAGAGCGGAAAAATCGGAGCGGTATACAATCTGGAAGCACTGTCTCCACCCTATAGCATTACCTATAAAATCATGTATGAGCGGCAGGCTTACGAAAAGGGTGTGCATGATGTTTCCACCGATTGGTTCCATCTGAGAGATGCATCCAACCTGACGATTATGTCCGCGTCGGTATCGGATTTGGGAGACGGTTCCCTCAAGTTCTACACCAAGTCAGCCAATGGCGAAAAAACAGTCGATGCTTATCTAAATCTTGGTGCGTGGCATGAAATCAAGCTCAGTTGTATGGCGGAGAATGAGGTTCGGTTTTATCTTGACGGTGTATGTATCTATACGGCATCACCGCTGAACTATGCAAGTCTTGCAAGGCTTAGTATTTTCTCCACCGATTCCCGTATGGGAACCATGTATCTGGATGATATTGCAGTCTATGCCAATGATGCCCTTGACGGAGTGCATGCGGTGTATGCTGAGATTGATGCCATGTTTGAGGGAGTTCTGCCTTGGTTGACGGAGCTTTATGACCCGGCAACGGGTGGGTTCTATACCACCATCAGCGGTATGCAGAATGAGGGCTATGTTCCCTCGCTGGAATCTACGGCATTTGTGTATGCCATGTTGAATAGCAGTGAAACCGGTGCTTTGAGTACCATGCCCGATGCGTTCAAGGATAAGTTGATTGCTTATTTCCAAAATGCACAAAGTGATGCAGACGGTTTCTTCTATGACTATGGTGTAGACCCGAGTGTATACACTGACCGCAATAAGATGCGGGTGTATCAGCAATGCGTCAATAAGCTAAACGCTCTTGGGGCAGCCCCCCTCTATTTGCTCCCGTCAGAGAGAAGCACCCAGGCTTACAGTCTGCTTACCCTTGCCGCTACAAGCTCTGAGAATGATTTGCCTAATGGATTTCCGTCCTATCTTAAGAGCGTGGATAGCTTCATTGCCAAGGTTGCATCGCGGGATTGGGATAACAATTCCTGGACGGCGGGTGACCTGACCTATGAAGACACCAGCTACCTGATTCAGCTGGATCAGTCGGTGTATCAGCCGTATATTGACGCCCTGTTTGACTGGCTTGCCCAGCGTCAGGATAAGGACACTGGATATTGGGCAAAGGCAGGCGATACTTGCTTCAATGCTCTTTCAGGTGCGTTTAAAGTGGTACGCATCTACGACCGTTTTAATACCGCACCGCCCAATATTGACAAAATTACCAAAAGCATTACGGGGACATTGTTCTCCGGTGAAGAGCCGTCTACTGCCTGTGACCTGCGCAATACCTTAGATATGCTATCCATTCTCAAAGGCTATGATGCCGATGCGGTGCAAAGCTGCCTGAAAGCGCAGGAGCGTCCCGTTCTTCATGCTTATGCCGAGTATATGAAGCTATTTTTCAAGGAGGACGGCGGTGCGTCCATGTACCCGACCAAATCCACAAGCAGCTTCGGTGGGATTCCTGCAGGTAAGCAGCTTGCTGAGGGAGACATCGACGGAACCCAGCAGATGTTTCTGGCAAGATATTACCTCAATAAGTTGTTCGGCAGAAGTGTGGATAACTCCGTTTTTGCTAAACAATATAGAGATTTTTGGAACACTCTTTGTAAAAAATAAATGTTACCTATATAAAAAAGAAAGGATGTTGATTATGAATTCAGTATTCAAAAAAGTGGTAACCACAGCCGCAGCCTTTTCTATGCTCGCGACCTCTTGTATTTCCGGATACGCGGCACAAATTACCCAGGACACCGACTTTAGCGTGAAGGAAGCAACGAGCGCAAACTCCTATACTGCAACGGTTGGAGTAAAGAACGATTCGAGCACGGCGCGGAGCTTTGATCTCATTACAGCGGTATATTCCGCTGGAGCAACTCCCATCCTCACAGATGTGGATTTGACCTCGTGTGAGATTGCTGCCAATACCTCCAAAGAGTTCTATACCGGCGGTGCAGTAACCGTGGACGCCGACAGTACTGTGAGGGTTTTTGCATGGGATGATGAACTGTCTCCGCTGGAAAATGGTACTGACCTCAGAACCCTACGCCGTTATGCCACCCTGTCTGCCATTAAGATTGGCGATTATGCGACAGTAGTGGATAACCAGACCAAGTGTATCTACGTAGATACGAACGCGGATATTTCTGCAGCAGGAGTTTCCGGTGTGGTAGTTTCCGACGGCGCAACTTATGTTGTTGCTGACAATAACGCAAGCGTGACTGTCACTTCGGAGGACGAACTGACAACCAACACTTATAAGGTTGTGACCTCCGACAAGGTAAATATTGTCGACTTTGAGGACAGTTCAGTGATTGCAACTTCGGGTGCGAAAGGTACAATTAAGCAAACAATTTCTACAGGTGATACGTCTACCATTGCCATTGAGGCAGACCCCAAGGATGAAAGCAATCAGGTATATAAGATTGATGATTATAGTACGACCGCAAATGTGAAAGCAAGCTTCCAATATAATTTTAATGCCATTGAGCCACCGTATGCAATTTCCTACAAAGTAATGTTCTCCAGAAACTCTGTAGAGAATTCCAATGTTAGCGGTACATGGCTTCATGCAAGATATTATGATACAGCAACTAAGACAGTTATGTCCATGGGGGCTCAGGATGGTACTACACCCAAATATAGAATTGCTGACTTTGATGGCGAGCGTAACACCAGCCAGACATTTGAACGTGATACCTGGCACGAGATGAAAATGGAATGTATTTCTGAGGATGAAGTCAATTTCTATGTTGACGGAGAACTGATTCGTACAGGCAAGCCTATCAATTATCATAATACAGACCGACTGGTGTTCTTTGCGTCCAGTAGCAATGCGGCTACCATTTATTTCGACGACATCTGCGTACGTCCCTATTATCTTGGTAGTGCAGAACTGGAAAGTGTTTCCTTTACCAATGGTGCCGACACCTATAACGCCTACATTCATGACGGCACTATTTATGTCAATGCCGCAAGCCTTGAAGGTTTGAACATGGGTGATTATAGTGTAAAAAATGGCGGTACAGCAGTGTATGACGCAACCGCTGCCACCGTTACCACCACCGTTCCCGAAAGCGGTACTACTCCCGCAGGACAGTCCACCTATAAGGTCGTTGCCAAGGAATACTTCGAGGATGACTTTGAAAGCTATGATACAACAGTGACTAAGGATGCAACTGTATTGCTGGAGGACGGAAAATTAGCAAGTTACTACAGATTTGCAAATGAATCCGCAAACGCCGGTGGTGAAAATGCTACGACTACGATAGGCAATGAAAGCGGCAATCAGATTCTTACCCTTACGGATAATGATGGTAATGGAAGTGCTGGTGCCAGAGCTCAGGTGTACATAGAGAATACTTCTGCGAAAGGTGCGAAAAACTTTGTTGTAGAATATCGTGTGAAGCATGATATGATTAGCGGTACAACTTATGTAAGTAAACAGTACGATGTAACCCAAAGCGGTGCAAAAGCGAGGGGAACTACCAGTGAAGGCAGCAATAAAGAGCTTGCATATATTATCCCGACAAAGCAGACTTCAACTAGTGATGCACTGACACTGACAGCAAAGGTAACAAGTATCACAGCCAGCAGAGATGTGGGACAATGGTATAAAGTGAAGATTGTTTATACAACTTCTTCTGATGGTACCAGTGCAACGGCGGCGTATTATATCGATGATGCATTGGTTGGATCTTCAAAGGTTGCAGACGCTTCACTCGGCACCTTCAGCCAGTTATATATCGCTACTTCCGCAGGTAGACAATCCGTGATGAGCATTGATGACATCAAGATTCTTTCCTTGGATTAAGCCCTGACCTAACAACCAAAAGCTCCGTTCTCTTTTTGAGGACGGAGTTTTTTTCGTGAACATGATAAAGTCAAGGTATAAGGACACATTTTCGGTGACGTGCATATACTATTTGGGGAGGTGTTTAGGATGAAAAGAAGATGTGCACCGGTTCGGGCGGCGGCACGGGTACAGGGGGATGCAGCTCATCCGGAACTGCATGGTATGGTGACATTTACCCAGACAGAACGCGGCGTTTTGGTGGACGCCAAGGTTTGCGGTCTGCCCTGCGGCGGAAAAGAGGATACCGGGATTTTTGCTTTTCATATTCACGAGGGGGATAGCTGTACCGGCAACCAGCAGGACCCCTTTGCCAATGCCCGGGGACATTACAATCCCCGAAGGATGCCCCATCCCCATCACGCCGGTGATTTGCCGCCCTTGTTCGGCAATCATGGCTATGGGTCGATGTCGGTGCTGACCGACCGGTTTACCGTCCGGGAGATACTCGGACGGGTGGTAATTATTCATGCCAATCCGGACGATTTTGTCACCCAGCCCTCGGGCAACGCCGGAAACAAAATCGCCTGCGGCAAGATTTTTGCCCGGTGAGACGCGCAAAAATAAAATTGGGGATTGATTCTTTTTCTATATCATAGTATAATAAAGGCGCGAAGGTATAGGAAAGGAAGAAGATAATGACAAATGCCAAAGAATTGAGACGACGAGCCAGAGCGCAGCTAAAAGGACGGTACGCAGTCTATCTGCTTCCGGTGGTGATTGTTTTTCTGATTGGTGCAGCGGCGAATTTTTTGACCGATATCGCCAACCAGGAGGGCTTTGCGGAAAATTATCGGATTCTTTCCTGGGTGCTTCCGCTGGTGAGTTTTTTGGTGTTCCTCTTGGCGGCCAATCCCATGGCGGTGGGGCTCTGCCGGCTTTTCCTGCTGGGAACCGGAAAGGAACCCAATCCTGCGGAGCTTGCGGCACCCTTTCGGCGTAAATATTTCCGCACCGTCAAGAATCTGTTGTTTACCCTGCTGAAAATTCTCTGTTGGACACTGATTCTGATTGTGCCGGGGGTGAAGAAGCTGCTGGATTATGCTATGGTTCCCTTTATTCTTGCAGAAGAGCCGGAACTGGACGATGAGGACGTCTGCGAAAAATCCAGAGCCATGATGCAAGGCAACCGGTGGCGGTTGGTGAAGCTGCTGCTTTCCTTCTGGTTGTGGCTGATTCTTGCCATAGCGACTATGGGACTGGGGTTGTTGTTCCTGTGGCCGTATCTGCACGCTGCCCTTGCACAGTTTTATCTGGAAGTGAAGCAATCGTAAATATTACCAACGCTAAAGCGGTCCCCCTTCTCCCCAAGGAGAAGGCATTCTGCCCTATAAGTCTGTTTTATCATCCCTGCTTGCGGTAGACCGACTTATTCGACAGTCTGAAGCCTCGGCGGTATAAACTGCCGAGGCTTCTTAGGGAGGATGAAAGATAGGTGTTGGCTTTGTTATGCGTGACTATTCGTCATCGGAGACGGTGTCTGTCAGATAGTCGTGGGGATTTTTGGATTCTTCACCCACAAGAACTTCAAAGTGCAGATGGGCAGGCTCGATGATTTCCAGGGCGGCAGTTCTGCCTACCTTGCCGATGGTTTCCCCGGCTTTGACCTGGGAGCCGGCAGAAATGAGATTCTCCGTCTGGAGGTTGCCGTAGAAGGTTCTCATGCCGTCCGGATGGAGGATGGTGACGCTTGCGCCCATCATGCCGTCCTCGGTGACAGTCTCCACGGTGCCGTCAGCGGCGGCAACCACGTCAGTGCCCTCGTCTGCGGCAAAGTCCATGCCCTCATGAACCCGCCAGTCCTCCATGGTTTCCGAATACTGCAGCTCGTCTGCAGAGAAATCCTTAGCCAGACTTCCTGCCACCGGCTTGAGCAGTACCGCAGTGGAGGAGGGGGCGGAGGCTTCCGGCGTCTGGGAGTCTGCCGGAGGCTGGGTTTCCTCTGCCGGGGCAGTTTCTGTGGGGAGTGCGGTGCTGGCCACCGCCTGGGCTTCCTCGGTATAGACGCTGGTCAGCGCGTCGTCATAGGTTTTTGCCGACTGCTGTACCGCACGCTCCCAGACCTCCTGATCCAGCTGGGCAGTGGATTCTTCCTCGGGCATAATCAGGTTCATGGTCACCGTAATCACCATCAGCGCGGTAATCACGGTCAGTACAATAAAAAATCCGCGCTTGGCAAAGATGCTTTCTTTTTTCTTGTTGGTTGCTTTCACGATTCATCACCTCAAAAGGTAGTATGAACCGCAAAAAAGAAAATATACCCTCGGAAGCCATTTTTTTGGCAACCGGGGGTATTGTCGTTATAGTATAAAAATGTCGTCGGCGTATTGCTTGGCAAGCTCCGCGCCTTGTGCGGCGTCCTCTGCAGTCCGGAATAGCCCGAACACCGCCGAGCCGCTGCCGCTCATGAGACTAAGAACTGCACCGGCGTTGGCAAACGCCTCCTTAATCCATCCCACCACCGGGTAGGTGGGAATGGTGACGTTCTCCAGGATGTTACCGGCATTTTGGCAGATGGTTGCCAAATCACCGCTGCGAATGCCCTCTGCCACGGCGGAAACGCTAAGGTGCTCCGGCTTTTTGGTATAGTCCAGGTTTTCATACACCCACTTGGTAGAAACCGAAGGCTCCGGCTTGGCAATGACGCACTTGAGTGCAGGCGGCATAGGAAGAGGGGTTAAAATTTCCCCAATACCCTCTGCCAGTGCACATCCGCCCAGCACGCAGAAGGGGACATCTGCGCCCAGAGTGGTTCCCATTTCCATCAGTTGTTTTGTGCTGAAGGGTGCACCGAACATGGCGTTCAGTCCTTTCAGAACCCCGGCAGCATCGGCACTGCCGCCGCCCATACCGGCACCAACCGGAATGCGTTTTTCCAGAAAGATATCCACGCCCTCACTGCGACCTAGCCGGGTCAGAAACAATTTTGCAGCACGCACTGCCAGGTTATCCTCGGTGTTGGGAATGGAGGGGTTATCGGAATCCACCAGGATTTTGCCGTCCTGGCGCAGGGTCAGGCTGATGCGGTCTGCCAGATTGACCTCCTGCAGTATCATTTCCACATCGTGGTAGCCGTTTTCCCGTCTGTTTGTCACATCAATGGCAAGGTTGATTTTTCCCCGTGCCTCTATAGTAATTTTATTCATACTGTCACCTTCTTTAAAATGTAACACGCAGATGCCGAAAAAGCAAGCAATCCCAAGGAAAACTCGATGTTTTTCTTGGGATTTTCATCGTCTGCATACCGGAACGTCATAAATGCCGTTCCCTACAATATTTTATCCCGCTTTCTGACGCAGATGCCTGTCATTCCTGTTCCGGATTCGATTCCGTTGTCTCTGTTTTACTGTCCGGCAGATCCTTGACAATCTCCAGGGCAGCATCTACCGCATCCGTGTCACGGGATGCAAAGACGGCGTCAAACTCGTCGCCCTCAATCTTTTCCTTCTCAAGCAGCAGGCTTGCCACCTTGTGGAGGTTCTCCATCTGCTCGGTGAGGATTTCTCTGCATCGACGGTAGCAGGTATCAATGATGCTGCGGATTTCCTCGTCAATCATGGCCGCTGTATCCTGGCTGTAATCAACGGTGTGACCGTAGTCCAGACCGATAAAGACCTCGTTGTTCTGGTCACCAAAGGTTCTGGTGCCCAGCTTCTCGCTCATGCCGTAGCGTGTTACCATAGACTTGGCAATATTGGTGGCACGCTCAATGTCATTGGAAGCACCGGTGCTGATGTCGCCAAGTACCAGTTCCTCTGCCACACGACCGCCCAGCAGTACCACGATTTCCTCCAGCATTTCCGTTTTGGAATGGTAGAAGGTGTCCTCTTTAGGAAGGGACAGGGTATATCCGCCGGCTCTGCCTCGGGGAATGATGGAAACCTGATGGACTCTGTCCTGGGTGGGCAGCATCTTGGAAACCACCGCGTGCCCTGCTTCGTGGTAGGCGGTGAGCTTCTTTGCGTTTTCAGGTACCTTTCTGGATTTCTTCTCGGGACCGGCAACCACCTTCATGATGGATTCTTCCAAATCCTCCATGGTGATTTCAGTGTGTGCCTTTCTGGCTGCAGCCAGTGCCGCCTCGTTCATCAGGTTCTCCAAATCCGCACCGGAAAAGCCCACGGTGGTTTTTGACAGAACAGACAGGTCAACATCCTGTGCCAGGGGCTTGCCCTTGGCGTGAACTTCAAGAATTGCCTCACGGCCTTTAACGTCAGGAGCGTCTACCACAACCTGACGGTCGAACCGCCCCGGACGCAGCAGCGCCGGGTCGAGAATGTCAGGGCGGTTGGTTGCCGCAATGATAATGACGCCCTCGTTGGCACCAAAGCCGTCCATCTCTACCAGTAGCTGGTTCAGGGTCTGCTCACGTTCGTCATGGCCGCCGCCCAGACCTGCACCTCTGTGCCGGCCTACGGCATCAATCTCATCAATAAAGATGATACTGGGAGAATTTTTCTTTGCGTTTTCAAACAAATCACGGACACGGGAAGCACCCACACCCACAAACATCTCCACAAAATCCGAACCGGAAATGGAGAAGAAGGGGACGCCAGCCTCACCGGCAACGGCTTTTGCCAGCAGGGTTTTACCGGTTCCCGGAGGGCCCACCAGCAGTACGCCCTTGGGGATTCTCGCACCAAGCTGACGGAAGCGCTCCGGGTTCTTGAGAAAGTCTACGATTTCCTTCAGTTCTTCCTTTTCTTCGTCAGCACCGGCAACATCGGCAAAGGTCTTTTGGGTCTTGCCGTCGGTGGTTACACGTGCCTTGCTCTTGCCGAAGTTCATCATGCCTCGGCCGCCACCACCGCCGCCGGCTTGCTGCATCATCATGAACCAGAAAATCACAAAGATGATAAGCAGTCCCAGACTGGGCAACAGGCTCAGCCACCAGGGGGGTGAGTAGGGCAGAGGGGTCTCTACCTTCAGACTGCCATCGGCAATCTGCTGCTGCATACTTTCGCCCACGTCGCTTTTGAGTGTGGCATAACCGGGCACCTCAACGGAGACGATAGAACCGTCAGACAACCTCGCCGTGGCAACATCGTCCACAATGGAGAGCTCGGTCACCTGCCCCTGCTGAATTTTTAAAACCAAATCGGAATAAATTTCCTTGTTCTCTTTTCCCGGCATGGAAGTCATCATAAAAATCATGACGATGACAAAGAACAACAGAACGTAGAACCCGATTCCTTTCATGTATCCTTTCACGCGATTCCCTCCTAATATATAGCATATCACAATCCAATGTCTTGCTGGAAATTATTGTATTCATTAAGGGTTCATTATATCATAGACCCAGTGAAAAAACAAGTTTATTTTGAAAGTTTTTACAGAATCTTCACATTTCATACCCAGAATCAACGGGCAGGGGAAAATCCGACGAAATTTTCTTGACAAAGTGCTATTTTAGGTGTAATCTTGATAAAAAACATACGGAGGTTAAGAGAATGAAGAGAAGAACTGGACTGATTTTGTTATCCTGTGTGCTGGCAATGAGCATGCTGACCGGCTGCGGCGGCAAGGATGCGGCGGAACCGAAGGAGACTGCAAAGGCAACGGCTACGGCAACCAAAACGCCGGAGGCAGCACTTAGCGTAGACCCCACAGTGCCCCAAAAGGTAAAGGTAACCATGGAAAACGGCAAAACCTTTGTCATAGAAACTGCACCTCAGTATGCGCCGGAAACCGTAAAGAATTTCCTGACCCTGGTGGAATCCGGGTTTTATGACGGACTGACCTTCCATCGGATTATTGACGGCTTTATGGCGCAGGGCGGCGACCCCAAGGGCAACGGCACCGGCGGCAGCGGCAAGACCATCAAGGGCGAGTTTGCCGACAACGGCTTTGAACAGAATACCCTGTCCCATACCCGTGGTGTGGTGTCCATGGCAAGATCCAACCAGCCCGATTCCGCATCCAGTCAGTTCTTTATCTGCTATGCGGATGTCACCTATCTGGATGGACAATATGCGGCATTCGGCAAGGTTATCGAGGGTATGGAAACGGTGGACGAGTTCCTGAAGACCCCTACGAACAGCTCCGATAAGCCCACCACCCCCATCGTCATGGAAAAGGTTGCAATTGTGAAATAAAAGGCAGATGTTGAAAAAGGAAGGTATGATACATATCTTTGGTAGGAGCTAAGGTCATTCCACCTCATCCACCGCGAAAGCGGTCCCCCTTCTCCTCAAGGAGAAGGCATCCTGCCCTACAAGTCTATTTTATAATCCATGCTTGCGGTAGAGCGATTTTTTCGACACGCTGAAAGACCCCGATTTGGGGTCTTTTTTGTATGTCATTCTTTCTTTTTTGCATGGGGGGTATCTGCGGCGGTTGCCAGCCGATGCTCGCGGCTTTCCAGAATATCCAGCACGATGATGCGCAGCAGGGCAAAGCAGGGAACTGCCAAAAAGATACCCAAAACGCCAAACAAGCCGCCGCCCAGGACAATGCCCAGAATGACCCACACCGGTTTGATGTTCAGGGAGCCGGACAGAAGCTTGGGCTGGATGAAGTTGGCGTCCACTTGCTGAAGGACAATCAGTACCACCACCACAATGAGACCGGAGGTGAAGCTCTTGGTGAACACGATAATCAGCCCTGCCAAAATGGTGGCAACGATGGCACCGAAGTAAGGAATCAGGTTAAAAGCGCCTACCATCAGCGCAAGAAGCGGTGCGTACTGCACCTGCATGATGGTCAGCACCAGGAAGGAGAGCACAAAGACAATGACGGCATCTACCAACTGGCAGGAGATATAAAGGGTGACAAATTCGTTGATTTTGTGCAGATATCTGCCCAGTACCCTCCGGTGCTTTTCGGGAATAAAGGAATGCCCAATACGCCGGAACATTTGACTGAGATTTTGGCGATCCATCAGCAGATACACCGAAACGATGATTCCCAAAAAGACGTCCAGCAATGCACCGCCAAAGCTCATAACCCCCTTGGCGTAACGGTTCACATTGTCAAAGCTAAAGCCGCTCAGAAGCTTATCCAAAGAGAAGAAGTCGCTTTCCAGAAGCTTTTCAAAGACCCGATAGTCAATGGAGATGCCTAAGGAAGCAAGCCATTCCACCAGCCCTTGCAGCAGGGAGGGCAGTTGCTCCATGAACTGGGTAATGCTGCGGATGAGGGACGGGATGATTGCCAATAAAATCAGGGCGATGATTGCCAAAAACAGAAGGAAGATGGCAGCTACCGAGATACCCCGGCGATGCTGATCCAGAAAGGCAAGCTTGGTTTTCTGGCAGAGCAATTCGATTTTCCGGCAGGGGATGGCAAGGACATAGGCAATACAAATGCCAATAATAAAGGGTGTCAGCAGAGAGAGGATGCTGTGCCCTGTCTCAAACAGCTTATCCATACTGTCAAAGGTTTTGTAGACGGCAATCAGCAGAACGCCCACCGCAAAAATCCCAAGATATTTTTTTAGTTCCTTAATCCACATAGATATCACTCCTTGCCATAACGAATAGTGAATAGTGAAGAATGAATAATTATGGTGTAAAACCGCCCATGGCGCTTTTGAAATATTCCAAATCGGAAAGACGATTTGGTTCCGTAATTACATGATTCATCTTCTTATCTTACCACATTTTGAGTAAATAGTAAACCGAAACCTGAAAAATTTTTTATTTTCCAACCTGCATAAAAACTTTCACGAAAAATTGTAAAAAAATTCTTTAATTTTTTCGGTTTTTTTGAAAAAACCATTTGAAATTATAAGCCGTTTGTGCTATACTTATGATTGGTTTATAGAAAACCAAGCTTTTTGGAAAAATAATGAACCTTAATAAATACCAAGGAGGCAAAAAAACATGGCTAAGAAATTTAAGACCATGGACGGTAACTGTGCTGCGGCTCATTGCGCCTATGCGTTTACTGAAGTTGCGGCAATTTACCCCATCACCCCGTCTTCCACGATGGCTGAATATGTGGACGAGTGGAGTGCCAAAGGCCAGAAGAACATTTTTGGCGAAACCGTAGAAGTTGTTGAGATGCAGTCCGAGGCTGGTGCAGCAGGTGCTGTACACGGTTCTCTGCAGGCTGGTGCTCTGACCACCACCTTTACCGCATCCCAGGGTCTGCTCCTTATGATCCCTAATATGTACAAGATTGCAGGTGAGCTGCTGCCTACCGTATTCCACGTAAGTGCGAGAGCAATCGCTGCACATGCACTGAACATCTTCGGTGACCACCAGGACGTTATGGCATGTCGTCAGACCGGTTTTGCTATGCTGGCATCCGGTTCTGTTCAGGAAGTTATGGATTTGGGCGGTGTTGCACATCTGGCTGCAATCAAGGGTCGCGTTCCCTTCGTACACTTCTTCGATGGCTTCCGTACTTCTCACGAAATCCAGAAGGTTGAGGTTATGGACTACGAGGATCTGAAGGGTCTGATTGATCAGGACGCACTGAAGGAATTCAAAGACCGCGCCCTGAATCCGGAGCATCCGGTTCTGAGAGGTACCGCACAGAACGGCGATATCTACTTCCAGGGTCGTGAGGCTAGCAACAAGTACTATGACGCAATTCCGGATATCGTTGCTGATTACATGAAGGAAATCACCAAGATTACCGGTCGTGAATATAAGCCCTTTAATTATTATGGTGCTCCCGATGCCAAGAAGGTTGTCGTTGCTATGGGCAGCGTATGTCAGGCACTGGAAGAAACCGTTGATTACCTGAATGCAAAGGGCGAGAAGGTTGGTGTACTGGAAGTTCACCTGTACAGACCCTTCTCTGCAAAATACTTCTTTGATGTAATGCCCAAGAGCGTAGAAAAGATTGCCGTTCTGGACAGAACCAAGGAACCGGGTTCTCTGGGTGAGCCACTGTACCTGGATATTTGCAACCTGTATAAGGACAGCGAAAATGCTCCCAAGATTGTGGGCGGTCGTTTCGGTCTGGGTTCTAAGGACACCACGCCTACCCAGCTGGTAGCCGTATTCAACAATCTGGACGCTGCTGCTCCTAAGAATGGCTTCACCATCGGTATTAACGATGATGTAACCAACCTGTCTCTGGAACTGGGCGAGAGAGTGAACGCTGCTCCTGCCGGTGCTACCCGTTGTAAGTTCTGGGGCTTCGGTTCCGACGGTACCGTTGGTGCCAACAAAGACGCCATCAAGATTATCGGCGACAACACCGACCTGTATGCACAGGCATACTTTGATTATGACTCCAAGAAGTCCGGCGGTGTTACCATGTCTCACTTGAGATTCGGTGAAACTCCCATCAAGTCTACTTACTTGCTGGATGAGGCGGACTACATTGCCTGTCATAAGCCTGCTTACGTTTATCAGTATGATATCCTCGAGGGTCTGAAGAAGGGCGGTACCTTCCTGCTCAACTGCGTATGGTCTCCCGAAGAGCTGGACGAAAAGCTGCCGGCAAACGTAAAGCGTTATATCGCTGAAAACGACATCAACTTCTACACCATCAACGCGGTTGACGTGGCAGTAAAAGTTGGTCTGGGTCCCAACCGTATCAACATGGTTACCCAGAGTGCGTTCTTTAAGCTTTCTGAAGTAATTCCTTTTGATAAGGCGGTTACTCTGATTAAAGAAGCCATCAAGAAGACCTACGGCAAGAAGGGTGACGAAATCGTTAACATGAACTGCGCGGCAGTTGACGGTGCTATTGACGCTCTGGTTAAGATTGACGTTCCCGCTTCCTGGAAGGACGCAGTTGACGCTCCTGTTGAAAACGGCGACCGTCCTGAGTTTATTACCAGCATCGTTGACCCCGTAAACGGTCAGCGCGGTAACAAGCTGCCGGTTAGCGTATTCAACGGCAGAGAGGACGGTACCTTCGAGACCGGTACTTCCCGCTTTGAGAAGCGCGGCGTTGCCGTTCTGGTTCCCGAATGGCAGAAGGAAAACTGTATCCAGTGTAACCAGTGTTCTCTGGTTTGTCCTCACGCTGCAATCCGTCCCGTTCTGGTGAACGAAGACGAGAAGGCTGCTGCTCCTGCAGGCTTTGAGACCCTGAAGGCGGTTGGTAAGGACTTTGCCGGTCTGGAATTTAGAATGCAGGTATCTCCCCTTGACTGTCTGGGCTGCGGCGTTTGTGCCAATGTATGTCCTGCTCCTAAGGGTAAGGCTCTGGTGATGAAGCCTATCGACGAAGTATCTGCCGCTCAGGAACCCAACTGGACCTACGGCATCGAGAAGGTTGCCAACAAGGCAAACCTGGTAGATCCTGCTGCAAATGTGAAGAACTCTCAGTTTGCACAGCCCTATCTGGAATTCTCCGGTGCTTGTGCCGGCTGTGGCGAGACTCCGTACATCAAGCTGATTACTCAGCTCTTCGGTGACAGAATGATGGTTGCTAACGCCACCGGTTGTACCTCCATCTGGGGTGGTTCTGCGCCTTCTATGCCTTACTGTAAGGACGAGAACGGCAGAGGTCCTGCTTGGGCGAACTCCCTGTTCGAGGACAACGCTGAGTTTGGTCTGGGTATGGTTGTTGCCAACAAGAAGGTTCGTGCAACTCTGGAATCCAGAATGAACGAGGTTATGGATGTAGTTTCTCCTGAACTGGCTGCTGCATTCAAAGAATGGATCGAAGCAAAGAATTGTGCAAATGGCTCCAAGGCTGCTGCTGACAAGATTGAAGCACTGATTAAGGATGCTGACCTGAGCAATCCTGCTATCAAGGATATCGCTGACAGAACCGACTTCCTGGTGAAGCGTTCTCAGTGGGTATTCGGCGGCGACGGCTGGGCATACGATATCGGTTACGGCGGTCTGGATCACGTTATCGCATCCGGCGAGGATATCAACATCTTCGTTGTAGATACCGAAGTATACTCCAACACCGGCGGTCAGTCCTCTAAGGCTACTCCTACCGCAGCAGTTGCGAAGTTCGCGGCTTCCGGTAAGAAGGTAAAGAAGAAAGACCTCGGCATGATTGCTACCACCTACGGTTATGTTTACGTAGCGCAGATTGCGCTGGGTGCAAATATGGCGCAGGCACTGAAGGCAATCAAAGAAGCAGAAGCTTATCCGGGTCCGTCCCTGATTATCGCTTACGCTCCTTGTATCAACCACGGTATCAAGGCTAAGGGCGGTATGGGTAACTCCATCGCTGAAGAGAAGAAGGCAGTGGAGACCGGTTACTGGCACCTGTGGAGATTCAACCCCGAGCTGGCAGAAGAGGGCAAGAACCCCTTCACTCTGGACTCCAAAGAGCCCACCGGCAACGTGAAGGACTTCATGATGGGCGAGAACCGTTACCTCATGCTCCAGAAGGGCTATCCTCAGGTCGCTGAAAAGCTGTTCGATAAGGCTGAAAAAGACCTGGCTGCAAGATACGCAGTTTACAAGAGAATGGCAAAGGAAGACTAATTTCTCTGACGTTGTAAAACAAAGAGCCGTCCTAAGCGATGTACTCTAAAGGACAATAAAAGGTCGTAGTGAAATTCACTGCGACCTTTAATCATTATAGAAACAATCTTTTTTCCATCTTACCACATTTGTGTCTATATATTCCCATATTTTCTGATAATCTTTTTCACCGCGAATGATATGGTCGTGATAGGACCTTTGCCATATTTTTTCGTTATATGAATTATGTATTTTCTTTGATACATTCATCTTTAGAAATCCTGCTATTTTATCAATAATAGCACGATGGTGTTGTAGGGGCGATTCACGAATCGCCCGTTTTTCGTTATTATTGTTAATTTCTATAATCAAATGAATGTGATTTGGCATAATAACATATTTAGGAATTGACACATTAAACCTGTCAGGCAATATTTCGATAATCTGTTCTACATATTTTCCGTATTGTGTTAATTTATTTTCGGGCAATTCGTGAATTGCCCCTACAATATTTGAGAATAGACATTTTCTATTATGTGTGCATATCGTAATAAAATATGCTCCCGGTGTGCTATAACCATATGTACAAAAGATAAAAAAACCGACCTCCCAATCGTTAGATTTTTGGTCTAACTTTTGGGGGTCGGCTCAGAGGGCATTGTCCCACAATAGTTAAGAATCATACAGCTTGAGCAGGTTGACCAGCTCGGTTGTGGATTTTGCCTGGGTCAAGTCCAGATATTTTTTGATATGGTATTTCACATTGCTCTCGGACATAAAGCAGGCTTCAGCAATCTCCCGGTAGGGGGTATGCCGGATCAGCAGTTTAAGAATCTTAAGATCCGTTTCGCTGCAGCAGTCCAGCAGGGCGTCCAGCCGCAGCATTTGGGCGGCTTCGGTATCCTCATAAAAGCTATGATGAGGGGTCTGCAAGCCGCCAATCTTTGTTTCGGTGCTTTCTGCAAAGCGGGTTTCGTCCATATCCCAGGTGACCGTCAGGGTCATATTGGAGAGGTAGGGATTCTTTTTGACACAGTCGGCAATGAGCAGAGCGGCAGCTCCCAGCTTCCCGTAATTGGCATCCAGCGAAAGAATGTGCTTTGCATAAATAGAATCCAAAGAGTTCTTGGAGCAGCTGATAATCATCAGGGTATCCAAGACTGCAGGGCTGATTTCCAGAATTTTTTTGACCAGAGAGACCGCCACCAGTCCGTTGACGCAGATAACGGCATCAAAGTCCCGGCTATGGGGAAGAAAGGAGGCAAAACAGTTGTCCAGGGAACCATCGTTGTAGAACACCTGGGCGGTGTCGTCCGTGGTTTCCTGAAAGCTCTGCATCCGGCTGATGTCCGAAACTGAGGTGGTGTTCACTCCGTAGAGTGCCAGGCGTTTTTTGCCGTTGTCGGTGAGCAGTGCAATCAGGTGCGCCATGGAGCCGTTGATGTCGGTATACACACTGTGATACTGTCCGTGGAGGGCACCCTCCAGCCGGTTGGAGAGCAGAATGGGCTTGATGCCTTTTTGGTTGGCGGCATAAATCACGTTGTTCAGCCACACGTGATGAGAACCCAGAACAAATACTTCGTCCCGAGGCTTGATGGCACCAGTGTCGCTGATTTCTGTAAATGACAGTCGCTTTTTCTTCATGGCGTGAAGCAGACCGGAAAGAATTTCCTTGCACCAAAGGCTCTCCCGATAGGGCTGCTCACATAAAATTTGAATCATAATACGTCCCCTCTTTTTCTATAAGCCTACTGTATCACATCTTGCCGGCAGGGTCAAGTATAAAAAAAGTATGATTAAATAGCAAAATTCTTAGTATTGAAGCACATATAGACTTGGTGTATAATAGAATCAGTAAAAAATTGGCGGTGAAAACAAATGCTACTTACCATTGAGGGCGGCGGCTACCAGGCGGATATTGACGTCAGCCGTGGTGCCAACTGCGTGCGGCTGACCAACAGTACCTACGGCGCGGATATTCTGCGTAGCCGGGGCGATGCAACCCCCGACAATCCCTTTCTTTACGGAATGCCCATTCTCTATCCGGTCAACCGGATTTCCGGCGGACGGTTTACCTTTGAGGGACGGGACTACCGGTTCCCGGTGAACGAGCCTAAGACAGGCTGCCATCTCCACGGGGAACTGCATCGGATGCCCTTTTCCATTGTGGAGCAGGGCACGGATTTTGTCCGGTGCGCCTATACGGCGGAGAATTATTTGGGATTTCCGCATAAGTTCCGGATTGATATTTCCTATTTTCTAAGCGAGCAGGGTCTGCGGCAGGAGACTGCGGTCACCAACCTGTCAGAGACAAATATGCCGCACTTTCTGGGCTTTCATACCACCTTCCGGGTACCCTTTCTCCAGGGTGCAAAGGCGGAGGATGTACGGGTTCTGGCAGAGGTCGGTGACGAAATTGAACGGAACATGGCGGTGTACCTGCCCACCGGGCGGATTCTGCCGGAGGATGCAGTGACCAAAGCTTTGAACAACGGCAGCTTTCGGCCGCTTTCCCAAAAGCTGAGCCGTCACTATCGGGCAGGTGGCAGCGGTGCCATTGTGTTGTATGATAGTGCCCGGCATATGAAAGTGGTCTACGAGAATGATGCCAAGTTCGGCTGGCGGCTGATTTATAACGGCGATGCGGACGAGTATATCTGTCTGGAGCCACAGACCTGTATGGCAAATTGCCAGAACGTCCCCTTTGACCGGGATTATGCTGGCTTTGATGCTCTCTCGCCCCATGAGACCAAAACCTATGTATCTAAAATCTTCCTGGAAGAGGTGAAGAAATCATGAAAGTAACCTGGCTGGGACAGGCAGGACTGCTCTTTGAGACGGAGGGCACGACCATCATTGTTGACCCGTATCTGTCAAACAGTGTGGAGCGCATCGAGCCTCGGAACAAGCGGCGTGTTGCGGTGGACGAGACTTTTTTCAAGTGCAAGCCGGACATGATCGTGCTGACCCATGACCATCTTGACCACACCGACCCGGATACCCTGCGGCATTATTTGACCGTAGAGGACGAGGTATGCGTGGATGCACCAAACACCGGGAAGGAGGTCTGCGTCCTTGCTTCGGGCAACGCCTGGCAGACGGTGCGGAAGTTTGGCGGAAGCCACAATTATGTGCAGTTTAACCGCGGCACTCAATGGACGGAGCATGGCATTCGGTTCACTGCGGTAAAAGCCGAGCATTCTGATAGCTGTGCCATCGGCGTTGTGATGGAGGCAGAGGGAAAAACCTACTATATCACCGGTGACACCCTGTATCATGAGGGAATCTTTGGGGATTTGCCAGAGAGGATTGACTATGTGTTTCTCCCGGTCAACGGTCGGGGCAATAACATGAACTTCGCAGACGGTAAGCGGTTTTGCGAAAGGCTGGGAGCAAAGGCTGTGCCTATGCATTGCGGTCTGTTTGATGGGCTGGATATGCACCAATTTGCGTATGAAAATAAAGTGGTTCCTGCATTTTATCAGGAAATCCAATTATAAGAGGTGGAAGTATG
Source organism: Clostridia bacterium (assembly GCA_036308515.1). Lineage (GTDB taxonomy): Bacteria > Bacillota > Clostridia > Monoglobales > Monoglobaceae > Ructibacterium. Next base: position 31,426 of record JAXJVM010000202.1, read on the forward strand.
AAGATTACAAAGCTGGAAGTTATTAAGGTAAAGCCCCGGTGGATGTTCCTGAAAATGTACACCGATACCGATATTGTGGGCTTGGGTGAGCCGGTGCTGGAGGGGCATTGTACCTCTGTAGAGGCGGTCATCCGGGAGTTTGAGGAATACCTCATCGGCAAGGATCCCATGCAGATTGAGCACCATGTACAGGCACTGTACCGGGGCGGTTTTTATCGCGGCGGCCCTCTGATGCTCTCTGCCATCAGCGGTATCGAGCAGGCAATGTGGGACATCAAGGGAAAGTATTACAACTGCCCGGTTTATGAAATGCTGGGTGGCAAATGCCGGGATAAAATCCGCATGTATACCCATATCAAGCTTGCCGGCACTGCCGGGGAATTTCCCGTGGAAGAAATGCTGAAGATTGCCCAGTCGCGGTTGGATGAGGGCTATACGGCACTGAAGTATTCCATCATTCCCCCCATTAAGGCAATCGAAAATCCCGCCAACACCATGAAGCACATAGAACGCTTTGCCAAGGTGCGGGAACTGATTGGCGATGGCGTAGACCTTGCCATAGACTTTCACGGCAGAGTTAGCCCTGCCATGGCGGTACGCTTGATTGAGGGGTTAAAGCCCTACATGCCTATGTTCATTGAGGAACCCTGTCTGCCTGAGAATGTGGACTGTATGGTAAACATTGCCCGTTCCACCACGGTTCCCATTGCCGCCGGTGAGCGGTTGTTTGGCAAATGGCAGTATCGGGAGTTGATTGAAAAACAGGCGGTCAGCGTCATTCAGCCGGATATCTGTCATGTAGGCGGTATCTACGAGGGCAGAAAGCTGGCGGCTATGATAGAGATGTACTACGGAACGGTGGCTCCTCACAATCCCTTGGGACCCATTTCTCTGGCGTCCTGCCTGCAGCTTGACGCTTGCATCCCCAACTTCCTGGTACAGGAGCATCCGGGAGATCCGGATAAGTCTGACCTGGGTGTTGGCTACATTAAGGAGCCCTTTGTCTTGAAGGACGGCTATATTGATGTTCCCACCAAGCCCGGTCTCGGCGTGGAGCTGGACGAAGAAGCCTTGAAGGATAAAATCTATGACGGAAAGTGGACTACTCCCCGTCAGTATTACGAAGATGGCAGCAATGCAGATTGGTAAGGTGCAGAGTATGAAGAAATCAGTATTTATCACAGGCGCAACCAACGGCACCGGCTTTGCCATTGCCGCAAGGTTCGCCAGAGAGGGCTATGACGTATTCATCGGCAGCCGCAGCGGCGAAAATTCCGCAGCCGCGGCACAAAAAATTGCCGAAACCTACGGCGTTTTTGCCAAGGGCTACCAAACAAAAATCTTTGATGAGGACAACGTCAAGGCTATCTTTGCCGATATCCGTTCCATGGGATATCTTCTGGATACCCTTGTACTGAACGCAGCCAACCTGGGACAGGGACAGGAGAGCCTGACCGTGGATATTCAAGCGTTTATGCATGTGTATCACACCAACATCGGCTGGAACTTCCTGTTGGCACGGGAGGCGGCAAAGCAGATGATGGAGAAGAAAAAAGGTGCCATTGTCTTTATCACCTCCAATTCTGCCCATCGGGTTACCCAGAACCGGTGTGCTTACTGCTCCTCCAAGAGCGCCATTCTTGCCATGTCCAAATCCTTTGCGGTGGACTGGGGCAAGTACGGCATCCGGTCGAACTGTGTCCTGCCGGGCATGATTAAGACCGAACGTTGGAAGAAAAACGAGAACAACATCCAATATATTCTACCCAATTATACCCCTATTGAGGATATTGCGGAGTTTGAGGACATTGCCAATGCGGCGTGGTACTTCGGCAGTGAGGAATCCAGAAACACCACCGGCGCAGAGTTGGTGGTAGACGGCGGTATGCTGGCACAGCTGACGCCCAACATTGACCGAGAATTATGGAAGAAGTAAGAGAACATAAGCAAAACATGGCTTGCGTTCCCTCGTAAGCTGTGATAAAATGAATTTGTTACAAATCCTTGTAAGAAACCATGGAGGTAATATAATGAGACAAAAGGTGATGGACGCCGTAGAAAAGGAAAAGATAATTGTAATCGTCAGAGGGGTAGCGCGCGAAAATCTGATTCCCTTGGCAGAGGCCATGTATGAAGGCGGCATCCGCCTGATGGAGATTACTTATAGTGCCGATGGCACAGTCAGTGACGAGGATACCGCCGCCAACATCAAAATGCTTGCGGAGCATTTTGCGGGCAGAATGTACATCGGTGCAGGTACCGTCCTTACCGAAAAACAGGTGGAGCTGACCAAGGCAGCCGGCGGCTGGTTTATCATTTCGCCGGACACCTATCCTGAGGTCATTCAGAAAACCCGTGAGCTGGGTCTGGTTTCCATGCCCGGCGCACTGACCCCGAGCGAAATCCAGATTGCCCACAGAGCCGGGGCGGATTTTGTGAAGATGTTCCCCATTACCAACATGGGCGTAGACTATGTCAAGGCGGTGACGGCACCCCTTTCCCATATTAAGCTTCTTGCTGTGGGCGGCGTGGACGAGACCAATATGCCGGAGTATCTAAAGGCAGGGGTCAGCGGTTTTGGCATTGGCTCTAATATCATCAATAAAAAGCTGATTGCCGCCGGGGACTATGCCGGGATTACGGCACTTGCGAAAAAGTATACAGAGGTGGTGCAGTAATGGCGAACTATATCACCATTGACGGGGGAACCACCAATACCAGAATTTCTCTGGTGCAGAACGGAACCATGACCGATACCTTGAAGTTCGGCGTAGGTGCCAGATCCGGCATGGAGGAAGAAGGGCTGCTGCAGGCTACCGTAAAGCAAGGCATTCAGGAGCTTTTGACGAAAAACGGCATAGAAGCCAAGGATATTACCCGGATTCTTGCATCGGGAATGATTACCTCGGAGTTCGGACTGTATCAGCTTGACCATGCCACCGCTCCCGTAGGCATTGCCCAGCTGCATCAGGCAATGGAAGAGGTTGTGCTGGAGGAAATCTCCCCCATTCCCTTTGTGTTTATGCGTGGCGTGAAAACCGCCTGCAATTCCCTTGCGGACGCTGACATGATGCGCGGCGAGGAGACTGAGCTTATGGGGATTGTGGAGGAAGGCGACGGCGAGGGTGTGTATATTCTCCCCGGCTCCCATTCCAAAATCATCCGTCTGGATGCAGAGGGGAAGATTCAGGAGTTCTCTACCATGCTGACCGGCGAAATGGCGGCGGCACTGTCTCAGCATACCATCTTAAAGGATGCGGTCAGCTTTGACCAGTCCCGGATGGATAAAGACTACCTGCTGCAGGGGTATACCTATTGCAGCCAAAAGGGCATCAACGAAGCCCTGTTCAAGGCACGGGTGCTGAAGAATATCCTGAAAGGCAATCCGTCCCAGGTTTATAGCTTTTTTATGGGGGTCATTCTCTGCGGCGAAATCAACCGGGTTCTGGACTTCCAGCCGTCCAAAATCATCATTGGCGGCAAGAAACAACTCCGTGAGGCTATGGGGATTTTGCTGGAAGCAAGTACCGATAGTCGGGTCGTTTGTCTTTCGGACGAAACCGTGGATTTGTCCTCGGCAATGGGCATGATAAAAATTTATGAATACAAGAACTAACAGAAAAGCAGCGGTTCGTCCGCTGCTTTCTTTATATATTGGCGTCGCCGGTGGCAGGGTTGTCAATGAGCTTGCCGTTTTCCTCAAACCGGGAGCCGTGACAGGGACAGTCCCAGGTATGCTCTGCAGGGTTCCATTTCAGGGCGCAGCCCAGGTGCGGACAACGCTTGGTCGTAGGCGTCAGCAGATTGATGGTTGCCTCTATGCCGTTGAGGAAAAGCTGGGGCTTTAACATGCTTCGCTGGGGTGAAAACACCGGAGCAAGGTCGTTTTTCTTGCCGGTCACCATGTCGGTGAGCAGCAGTGCCGCCGCCATGGAAGAGCTCATGCCCCATTTGTGAAAGCCGGAAGCCACATAGAGGTTGGGCGTTCCTTTGGAATACTGACCGATGTAGGGAATAGCGTCCAGGCTCATGCAGTCCTGTGCCGCCCATTGAAACTGCAGCTTTGCTTCGGGATAATGGCGCCGGGCAAAGGTATTCAGTTCCTCCCAGCCGCCACCGTGCTTGCCGGTGCGGTGACCGCCGCCGCCCAAAAGCAGAAAATCACCGTAGCTACGAAAGGACATTCCCTTTTTGTCCTCGTCCACATACATCCCCTTTAGGCTCCCGGCACCCTCCCAGGCGGACACGTAGGAGCGATGCTGGTAGAGCTTTAAAAAATAGCTGCCGTGCTTGTTGAGAAAGGGGAAGTGTGTGGCAACTATGATGTGCCTTGCGGTGACGGTACCGCAGTCCGCAATTGCCGTGGTGGGGGTGATGTCCCGGATGAAGGTGTTCTCGTAAATGGGCAGTCCCTTTGTGAGTGCGGCAAGGAATTTCAAGGGATGAAACTGTGCCTGGTCGGGAAAGCAGACCGCGCCCTGCGTTTGAAAGGGAAGCTCCGGGGTTTCGGTAAAGACTGCCGGGAATCCTAACCCATTCACCGCCCTGACCTCGTCCTCCAGCCTTGCCCGGTGGGTCAGGGAATAGGTGTATGCCGGCTTTTTTTCAAAATCACAGTCCAGTTCGGTGCACAGTTGTTCGTAGGCGTGCAATGCCCTTTGGTTTGCCGTCAGGTACATCTGTGCCTTTTCTTTTCCCTCGGTGCGCAGCAGCTTGGCATAAATCAGCCCGTGCAGAGCGGTGATTTTTGCCGTAGTGTTTTTGGTGATGCCGGAGGCAATGCGGTTTCCTTCTACCAAGAGCACATCCACCCCTGCCTGCCTGAGAAAATAAGCACATAACAATCCGCACATGCCGCCGCCGATGATTAACACATCGGTTTTTTTATTGCCGCGGAGCGTATGAAATTCCGGTAAAGCAACGCCGTCCGTCCAGAGTGCGTGTGTCATAGTAAAATCCTCCATGCCATAGTCTTATCCCTAGTATAAGTAGAATTTTATTTTACATTCCTTAAAAATAAGGAAATTTCCAATGATTTTCAGCGTCTTGTTGTGCCTGTATCGGCACATCCTAAAGGCTGTGCCCTACGAGATGGGATTCAATCCCTGCCGTAAATAAATGCTTTCGATGGCGATTCATGCAGCAAAAAATGCCTCCCGGAAGGGAGGCAATTTTTATGTATTTGATTGAGTGAGATGCCGGAGCAGTGCCGTGCAGCCTGCGGTGACATCCCGGTAGGTTTCGTCAAAATTCCCGGTGTACCAGGGGTCGGCAATGTCGGCGTGCTTGCCGCAGAAGTCCAAAAGCAGACAGATTTTAGTATCCTCGCTGCCCAGAATCCGCCGCATATTCCTGAGGTTTGCCTTGTCCATGCCGATGATGTAGTCGTAACGGTCAAGGTCCTCCTTGGTTAGCTGCACCGCCCGGTGGTCACCGCAGGGAATGCCGTGCTGCCTGAGCACGCTCCGGGTGCCGTAATGTACACCGTTGCCGATTTCCTCCCGGCTGGTGGCGGAGGAAGTGATATAGAACCGGTCGGACAGACCAGCCTGGGTCACCATGTGCTTGAACACATATTCTGCCATAGTAGAACGGCAAATGTTGCCGTGGCAGACAAACATAATCTTCATCATTGTCCTAACCTCCTTAATCTATCATAGCACAATATTGATACCGAATCAAGTAGAAGATTGCACCAAATCCACTGAGTGCTTTTTCGGTTTCTGTGTATTGTGGAAAGCAGTAGATGGAACAGGGAATGTTATGCCATGCTATAAGCCTAAAGCCGCTTTCATCTCATGGTGCCGTTTTTTTGCTGCCATGATTCTGCGGCTATCCCCAATGACTTGGATGGGATAGCACCGCTCCAGAATCCGGTCATAAATCCGCCGCCGTTCGGTGTTGGGACACCTGCTTATTTCTTGTAAGCCTAAATTTGTGGTGATAATCATGGGTTTTCTGGAACGATACCGGCTATCTATGATGTTATAGATCTGCTCTAAGGCGTAGGAGCTATCCCGCTCCATACCCAAATCATCCAGCACCAGCAACGCATAGCTGCAAAGCCGGTCTATGTATTCCTGTCGCTGATGGGTGCTCTGCAGCTCGTTCAAAATCCTTGAGAAGTTGGTCATAAACGCCGATTTTCCTTGATTGATTACCGCATTTGCCACACAGGCGGCAGAAAAGGATTTTCCGGTTCCCACCGTGCCGTAAAGCAGAATCCCGGTGCCGGTCTGGTAGTAGCTCTCAAACTGCCTTACGTACCGCAGCAGTGCATCGGAAAGGCGTGGATTTTCACGGTCATCGTGGTCAAAATCCCATTCACGCATATGGAAGTCCGTAAATGCTCTTTGCCGCAGCTCCTGGCATTTTTTGCGCAGCTGCTCCTGCTGACGTTCTCGCTCCTGCTGCTGGGCTTTTTCCTTTTGACATTGGCATTTTATGGGGACAATTCGCCCATCCAGCTCCGCAACCCGCATCTGTTTTGGTGTGTTGCAGTTGTGGCAGTAACACAAGCCATCTTCGCCAATGTAATCCTCGTCATGTATGGGGTTTGCCTGACGGCTTTTCTCTATTATGGTGTCTACCGCTTCTTGAAAGGGGGATGCCTGTCTATTCATGTTTCGTTACCTCCGTGATTCCTAAAATTTCTTCCGGTGACGGCTCGTTCATGGTGCACCATTTTCGGTCATTGGCACCGGTTGAAGCAGAGTCCTTTCTTGCCCATGCCCTGATGGTTGCAAGATGGCTTTTATAGCTCTTACCGGTGCTTGCCACATATTCGCTGAGCCGTTCAATGCGTGTCTGCCAGTCATAGGGAAATTCCGTTTGCAGCTTGTCCAGTTCCTCATCACTGAGCAGTACGTTTTGGTATTCCCCGTATTTGTGCCGGCAAGGAGAGGTTTTCTTTTTAGGCTCATGCTCGGGTGTGCTTTTCCCTATCTCTATCCTAGCCTTACCTATCCTAACCTTACCTAGCCTATCCTGGGTATCCATTTGGTATACCGTTGGTATACCATTGGTATCCGACTGCCTATACGCCCCTGTTTGCTCATTGATACTAAGCCGGGTAAAATGCTCTTGATACACGGTTTTCTTGTATCGGTCAGGACGAAGATAATTATTCATTTTCCAGTCTGTAATCACGCATACGCCATCAGGAAAAGGAATCAAAAAGTTTTTTGCAATCAAAAGCTTCAAATCGTCCTCACTGGCTCCGGCAAGAAGGCATATTTTTTTAGGAGAACTAACGAACCCGTCATCATCCGCTCTCATTCCCAGATGAAAGTATAATGCTTGCGTGCTCGTAGGCATCTCCAAAAAACGGTCAGTATCCACTACATCAAGACTAAACATACGTCTGTTTGCCATGTTCGTCACCTCATTTCTTTATTTGATTATAAATCAATCTGAGTGACAAGGAGTGCCATTCCTTTCCCGTATGGTAACACGGATGGATGGAAGAAGGAATCAAAAAAACCCTGAAAGCAAAGCTTTCAAGGTTTTTGTTTGGAGCTGCCCAGCGGATTTGAACCGCCGACCTCTTCCTTACCAAGGAAGTGCTCTACCTACTGAGCTAGGGCAGCATATAAAATTGGCGATCCGGATGGGGTTCGAACCCACGACCTCCAGCGTGACAGGCTGGCATTCTAACCAACTGAACTACCGGACCA
>JAXJVM010000203.1:0-11715 GCA_036308515.1 Clostridia bacterium
GTTCTTAATACGGAACAAACGAACCAAATAGGGGGCAAAGATGGCACCCAGCATTCCGGTGAAAAGCAGTGCGGCTGCGGTAATAGACGGGATTCCGCCGTTTTGTTCTGATAGAGGAACGGCAATTGCCGTGGTGACGGACTTCGGCAGCAGGGATGTAGTCAGTGCTGCATCGAAGTCGAACAGCCGGCAGAAGAACAGGACACAGAGAATGGAAACAATGGAGCCTACTGCTGCGCCAGCCAGAACCGGAAGTAAGTTTTTCTTCAGCAACCGGAAATGCTCGTAAACCCGGATGGACAGAACGGCAGTTGCCGGTGTTAAAAAGAGCTCGATGACTTTGCCGCCGTGTTGGAAGTGTTCGTGGGGAATGTCAAGGAGCAGTAAAAAGGCGACAATCAAAACCACCGAAATCAGCATGGGGTTCACCAAGGGACTCTTTGCCTTTTGGTTGAGCCACAGACCCAGTGCATAGGTCAGCAGAGAAAGGACGATGCCGAACAAAGGTGTATCAGTGATGGATAATATAATAGGAAAAAACTCACTCATGACGGTCTCCTTTCCTTTGCCATTGATTCTGAAGTGCAGTGACCAGCCGGATGGTATAGGCAGTGGCGGCGAAGGTTACAATGGTAGAAACCACACAGATAAGCAGGAACTGCCAAAGCACCGATGCCAGAACATTGTAGTATTTAATGATGCCCACCCCTGCAGGCACAAAAAAGAACGCCATGTTCTTCAAAAGAAAATCCGAGGTTTCCTGTAAGGATTCCGGCCGAATCACCCGAAGAAGAAAGAGGGCAAATAGCAGTAGCATGGACAAAACCCCGGCAGGAAATGCAAAGGGGAGAAAATCGGCAATGGTTTCGCAGGTCAGACACAGAAGGAACAGACCGCCCAGTTGAATGATAATTTTCAAAGAATCATCTCCGTTGTTTGGTTAGTATTACAGTTAGTATTATACTGCTATGAGAAAAAAATGTAAAGAACCCAAATAAGATTTCATAGGAATTGACAGGCAACGTCCACTTGTGCTATACTTTTTTTGGTGATGTTTGTGACGATAAAAGAAAAAACCTGTTGTTTTACCGGTCATCGTGTCATTGCTCCGGTGCACCGGGAGGCAGTTGCCCGGCGATTGGAGCAGCAGATACGACAATTGATTCAGGACGGGATTTGTGACTTTATTGCCGGCGGCGCCAGAGGTTTTGATACCTTAGCGGCAGAGACTGTGCTTGACCTGCGCCGGGAGTTTCCCCATATCCGGTTGATTCTGGCGCTCCCCTGCCGGGATCAGACCCGAGGCTGGGGCTTAGGTGAGAAGCAGCAGTATGAAAGGATTGTTGCCCGGGCAGATTTGGTGCATTATCTGGCAGAGACCTATGATAGCGGGTGCATGATGCGCCGAAACCGGTTTATGGTAGACCATAGCACAGCCTGTATTTTCTATCTGACCCGGATGCGGAGCGGCACTTATAAAACTGTGGAATATGCCATGGAGCAGGGACATACCCTGTACAACATTTTATGCGAAGATTAACAGGGACGGCGTTTGCCGTCCCTGTCAGCTTAAAGCCTATCTATGATAACCAGAATCCGCAGCATGTCTTCTGTAAGGTTCAACCCGGTTCCGTCGCCGTTGAGAACGCCCTGATCCACCAGCTTTTGGATGGTGGGACGTGCCCATGAGGGCATATTCTCGTCAATGTAGTTGTAAATCATGGGATTGGTGAGCTTGTCCAGTTTCGCTTCCACGCCATTGATTTTTGCAATCAGTGTTTCATATTGGTTCATGGTCAATTCCTCGCTTTCTATCATGTTCTTGAGCGCGTTCCATCTCGCCCAGTTGTTTGCCGACATACTTGCCGGGCAATTCTTCCGGCTGGCGTCATAGTGGCGCACCACACGGTCAATGGGAATCTTTAATTCTGCCATCAGTTCCCGGACAACCGCTGCCGTGTTACGCAGAGCAGCTTGGTAGTCGCCATCGGCATTGATGCACATTTCCACTCCCACACTGTTGGCGTTGGTGATGCCGTATTTGCCCTTGCCGTCTCCGCAGTGCCAGGAGTAATACTTGGCATAGTCGTTTACATACCATGCGGCGTGGTCGTCCACAAAGATATCTGCACTGCTGTCCCGGTTACCGCCGTTAAAGTAGTTAAAATGTGCCTGTGCGTCCGCGCCGGTACCGGTGTTCCCGGTATCGTGAACCACGATATACCGGATTGTCGCATTCCGGACGGTGCGGTTATAGGCAATCTGACGGTTAATCTTGTCCATTGCGCACCTCCGTCAGGTATGTATCTGCTTCGATGGCTGCTTTGGTAAAGCTATTGTTCTTCCACCAGGCAACACCGGAGGTGATAAAGGTTGCCGCCAACGACACAACCTGATAGATGTCATCGTTGGTAAAGGGTAACACTTCTTTGCCGGCAACCGCCAGCAGCTGGTTGATAAGGGCAAGGCCTAAAACAATGGTTCTTGCAATGGTATCTGCTTTAATGCTCATAATGGTCGCTCCTTTCGTGTTCCAAATCCTCAATTCTGTGTTCGCTTACTTTTTGACGGTTTTCCAGTACCGCATATTTCTGCTCCAGCCCATAGGTGCGGTCAATCAGGTTGTTATGCTGATTGACCTTCTTCTCCAGCTGGCTGATGCGGTAGTTGCTCAGCTTGTTGGCAGTGAGAATACCGGAGAGGGAACCGACAAAGGTTCCTGCTAGAGAAAGCAATGCAATAAAGATTTCAGTGTTCATAATGTTTCCTCCCGGCTACTCGATGCCTGTGGAATCGGCATCTGTTTTTGCCGCTTCCAGTGCGGTAACCCTTGTCGTGAGTGCGGCGATAGCGGATTCCAGTGCGGCATCCGCTTGTGTGCGTGTTTCTGCTTCGGTGGTTAGGGCGGCTTTTACCGTGGTTTGGTCAAAATCAATATCCTCTGCCCGGTGGCGATGGCCGGTCCCGGAAAGATGTGGGGACAACGCTTTGTTGATTTCTTGCCGGAGGCTTTCGGTCAGGCGCTCGGCATATTCCTTGAACCAGGCGTTCTGCCCGGTGCTTGCATAGGTTTTTCCTTTAGGGTTCAACCAGATGGACATAAAATCACTCCTTTTTGTTTTTTGTTCCGGCTACAGGAAAAGTATACAAAAAGAAATGTGCCAAAACGTGCCAAATACCAAGATAAAACAGTTGAAATACGAAAGATTTTTTGGTAGAATAGAAGTATCAAACAAGTGAAACACAGAAAGGTAATGGAGCAGATGATAAAAGGAAATGTAATGGTAGGACAGTCCGGTGGCCCCACCGCAGTGATTAATGCAAGCTTGGTTGGCGTGTTTAAAGGGGCAAAGGATGCCGGCGTGGAGAAGGTTTACGGCATGCGCAACGGCATCGAGGGCTTGTTGCGTGAAGAATATGTGGATTTGGATTGCTATATCCGTAATGAAATGGATGTGGAGGTTTTAAAGCGAACCCCGTCATCCTTTTTGGGCAGCTGCCGTTATAAGTTCCCGGATATGCGCCAGAACGAGGAGGTTTATCAAAAGCTTTTTGCAATTCTGGAAAAGCTGGACGTCAAATATGTCATTTATATCGGCGGCAATGATTCTATGGACACCATCATGAAGCTATCTGCCTACGCCATTGCGGCGAAAAGTGAGATTCGGTTTATGGGCGTGCCCAAAACCATCGACAATGACCTGGCAGAAACCGACCACACTCCCGGCTTTGGAAGTGCGGCGAAGTTCGTGGCGGCAACCATGAAGGAAATTATCTGCGACAGTGATGTGTATAACATGGAATCCGTCACCGTAGTAGAGATTATGGGAAGAAATGCCGGCTGGCTCACCGGAGCGGCCGCCCTTGCCAAAGGCGAGGACTGCGAGGGAGCGGACTTGATTTACCTGCCGGAGCGGGATTTTGACAGTGAGGATTTTCTTACCCGTGTGGATGCCCTGCGGAAGGAAAAGAAAACCGTGGTGGTTGCGGTCTCCGAGGGCTTGCGGAGCAAAAATGGCAATTATGTCTGCGAGGAAAGCCTTAAGAATGCGGCAGAAGATGCCTTCGGCCATAAAATTCTCACCGGTACGGCGGCATATCTGACAGAGCAGATTCACCGGCAGCTGGGCATTAAGGCCAGAGACATTGCTTTAAATACTTTGCAGCGGTGTGCCTCCCATCTGGTATCCCGCCGGGATATTACCGAGGCATTTATGGCAGGTGCAGACGCCATTCGGGCGGCATTGAAGGGCCATAGCGGAGAGATGGTGGTATTTCGCCGGGTTTCCAACGAGCCTTATCACGTTATGACCGAAACCTATGACGTCTATAAAATTGCCAATGCGGTGAAGAACGTACCCCAAAAATGGATTACCCCGGACGGCACCGGTGTTACTGACGAATTTACGGAATACTGCCGCCCTTTAATCATCGGCGAGCTGGAGCCCTTTATGGTCAATGGTTTGCCGCGGCACCTGTCTTTGAAAAACTTTCGGTAAAACGGCAGGATTCGCTCTTGCCAAATGAAGCGTGCTGTGATAAAATATGAAAAAAAGAAAGACGCCGTGGTGACGTCTTTCTTGCTATTATTCTTTTCCTTTGCCCAGGATGTGATCCCGGAAGAAAAAGGTGATTGCCCAAATACCTCCGAGCCCAACCACGGTAAAGATAATCCGTGCCATGACGGACAACTGTCCGCCAAAGAGCGCTCCTACCAGGTCAAGCCCGAACAGGCCGATGCTTCCCCAGTTAATGGCGCCGACAATCACCAAAATTAAAGCAAGTGTATCCATAACAAGCTCCTTTCTTTGTTGTTATTCTGGACTTAGTATGTGCACTTTTTGAAAATTCATGTCTTTGAAACGAAAATTTATTTGAATTTGTTATAGGATGATAGGAGAAGAAAAATCGGGGAAGATAAAAAAGAAACCTAGGACAAAAAAGAAAGGCAGGTGCAGTATGAAGAAACAAATTTTGGCAGTCATACTGTCCCTGGTGATTCTTATGGTTATATTGGGCGTCTTTTGGACAGGCGGTGTCATTCTCGGAAACGCCGGTTCGGATACCCCTGCCTTTAACCAGCCGCCGGATTACCTGATTATTCCCGGTTGCCGATTGGAAGGCAGTGAGCCGGGCATCTGTTTAGAGGAACGGGTGAAGGCGGCTGCCAAGTATCTGCGGGAGCATCCTTGGTGTATGGCGGTGGCAAGCGGTGGTCAGGGTGCCGATGAAGAAATTTCAGAGGCGGAGGCCATTTTCCGTGCCCTGCAGAAGCGTGGCATTCCCGCACGCCGGATTCTCAAGGAGGAACAGTCCACCAGCACTTATGAGAACTTCCTTTTTACCAAACAGATTTTGGACGAACGCAAAGGCGACCTGCCCTATTATATCGCCTTTGTCACCAATGATTTTCACGTTTATCGCTGCCGGAATACAGCGAGCTATGTGGGGTTTGTGAACCCGGTGGCGGTTTCGGTAAAGTCCTCGGCGCGAACCTTTTACCCCAACTTTCCCCGGGAGATCGTCGCAGTGGCGGCGTACCGGCTGCGGTATCGGTAACAATTACAATGAGAAAAATGAAAAATAAAATATATAAAGAGAGAGGTATGTAGTATGGAAACTTTTGTTAACATCGCCCCGTATTTTGTCCTTGCGGCGGCAATCATCGGTCTGCTTTTTGCAGGCTACAAGTTCTATTGGGTAAAAGGCAAGCCCGAGGGAACCGAGCAGATGGCAAACATTGCGGCAAAAATCCGCAAAGGTGCCATGGCGTATCTGAAGCGTCAGTATAAGACGGTTACCATCTTTTTTGCTTGTATGCTGGTGATTCTTTGTATCATGGCAGCATTCGGTGTCCTTACCTGGTTTGTACCCTTTGCGTTCCTGAGCGGTGGCTTTTTCTCCGGCCTGTCCGGCTTTATCGGCATGAAAATTGCTACCTATGCCAATAGCAGAACCGCAAACGGTGCCCGGGAGGGTCTCAATAAGGGCCTGAAGATTGCCTTCTCCAGCGGTACCGTTATGGGTCTGACTGTGGTTGGTCTGGGTCTGTTGGACATCAGCGTCTGGTTTATCATTCTGAAGGCAGTCCTCAATGACGCCAATGAAATTATGAGCGCTATGCTGACTTTTGGTATGGGTGCCAGCTCCATGGCTCTCTTTGCCCGTGTGGGCGGCGGTATCTTCACTAAGGCGGCAGACGTTGGTGCCGACCTGGTTGGTAAGGTAGAGGCAGGCATCCCCGAGGATGACCCCAGAAACCCGGCAGTTATCGCCGATAACGTGGGCGATAACGTAGGTGACGTTGCCGGTATGGGTGCGGACCTTTACGAATCCTATGTAGGTTCTGTCATTTCTGCAGGCGCGCTGGCTGCTGCGGCAGGTCTGGGCTTTGGCGGTATTGTCATTCCCATGCTGATTGCGGCAATCGGTATCATTTCCTCTATTATTGGTACATTCTTTGTCAGCACTAAGGAGGGCGCAACCCAGAAGAATTTGTTGTCCTCTCTCCGTCGGGGTACCTATATCAGCTCCGTTCTTTCCGCCATCGGCGCAGGAATACTGATTTTCATCGTTCTGCCGGAACACAGTGGCGTATTCTGGGCGGTAATCTCCGGTTTGGTTGCCGGTGTTCTGATTGGTTACTTCACCGAGTATTATACTTCTGATTCCTATAAGCCCACCCAGAGACTTTCCGGCTCCTCCGAGACCGGCAGTGCGACCATCATCATCGACGGTCTGGCACTGGGTATGCTCTCCACGGCAATTCCCGTTATCATTGTAGCCATCTCTGTATTGATCAGCTACTTTGTTTCCGGCGGTGCCCAGAGCTTTGAACTGGGACTTTACGGCGTAGGTATCTCCGCCGTTGGTATGCTTTCCACCCTGGGTATTACTCTTGCAACGGACGCTTACGGCCCCGTAGCAGATAACGCCGGCGGTATTGCCGAAATGGCAGGCCTGGAAGAGACTGTCCGTGAGCGTACGGATGCGCTGGATTCCCTGGGTAACACCACTGCAGCTACCGGTAAGGGCTTTGCCATTGGTTCTGCAGCCCTGACTGCACTGGCTTTGATTGTCTCCTACACCGATAAGGTTACGGAGCTGGGCGGCGTATTGGATTTGAGACTGACCCAGCCTGCAGTGCTGATTGGTCTGTTTATTGGTGCGATGCTGCCCTTCCTGTTCAGCGCCTTTACTATGAAGGCGGTTGGTCGTGCGGCGCAGAAGATTGTGGTTGAGGTTCGCCGTCAGTTTAAGCAAATCGCAGGACTGATGGAGGGCAAGGCAGAAGCTGACTATGAGACCTGTGTAGATATCTGCACCCGTTCTTCGCTGAAGGAGATGATTCTTCCGGCAGCGCTGGGGATCATTGCTCCTATCGTGGTTGGCTTGGTGCTGGGCGTAAACGGCGTAGTCGGTATGCTGGCAGGGGCCTTGGTTTCCGGTTTTGTGGTTGCCGTTATGATGGCAAACTCCGGCGGTGCCTGGGATAACGCCAAGAAGTTTATCGAAGCAGGTAACTTCGGCGGCAAGGGCTCCGAAAACCATAAGGCTGCCGTTGTTGGAGATACCGTAGGTGACCCCTTTAAGGATACCTCCGGCCCCTCCGTGAATATTCTGATTAAGCTTTTGACCATGGTTTCCATCGTGTTTGCAGGCTTGGTTGTGAAGTTCAATTTGATTGATGTCCTGACCGGACTGTTCAAATAAGTATGGCAAAGCACATCTCCGCAAGGGGATGTGCTTTTTTGTAGCTTCCGGGATTGCTTTTTTTCAGAATTTGTGCTATAATTATTCCATTATGTAAAAAACAAAGGAATAGGAGATACAACGTGGAAGAGAAGAGCAAAACCGGAATTTATACCAATATGCTGTTTGTGGCGGCTGCGGCACTGTTGTGCTGCGCCCTGTGGGGAAGTGCTACACCTTTTATCAAAATCGGCTATGAATTGCTTCTGCCTGAACGCAATGTGGCGTCCACCATCTTGTTTGCCGGCATTCGATTCACTCTTGCAGGGGTGCTTACGGTACTGATCTACAGTGTTGCCCGGCGGAAGTTCCTCTATCCCAAGAAGGAGAATCTGGGCAAGGTAGCCACCATCAGCGCCTTCCAGACGGTACTACAGTATATTTTCTTTTACATAGGACTTGCCAACACCACCGGGGTGAAGGGAACCATCATCAGCGGCTCCAATGCGTTTTTTGCCATCCTGATTGCCAGTTTGCTTTTCAAACAGGAAAAGCTGACCGCAAAGAAGATTCTGGGGTGTCTGGTAGGCTTTGCAGGTATCATTGTGGTGAACCTGAAAGGGCTGGATTTGAATATGAACCTTCTGGGGGATGGCTTTGTGTTGTTCTCTGCCATTTCCTATGCGGTTTCCTCTGTGCTGATGAAACGCTATTCCAAGAACGAAGACCCGGTGGTTCTCAGTGGTTATCAGTTCGTCATGGGCGGATTGTTCATGGTGTTGGCTGGTCTGCTTTTTGGCGGCAGAGTGGTTGTTTGCAGCGGGGCAGGACTGGCAGTTCTGGTTTATCTGTCTTTCCTTTCTGCGGTTGCGTATGCCCTGTGGGGAATCCTCTTAAAGCATAACCCTGTGTCCAGAGTGACCATTTTCAGCTTTATGATTCCGGTGTTCGGTGTGCTTCTTTCCCAACTGCTGCTGACCGAGCAGAGCAACGTTTCTCCGCTCAATCTGCTGATTACCCTGGTACTGGTATGTGCCGGCATTTTGATTCTAAATGCAAAAAAGGAAAAGTAGCACCAATTTCTTGGGCTGCAGTGATTGACAGTTTTTGCCGAAAATGGTATACTGAAAGCAATGAAACATTCAAACAAAGGGGGAATTTCCAATGGAAAATAACAAACGTCCCGAATCCATGGAACGGATTACTACTAAGGCACTGGCAGATGCCTTTATTGCAGAGCAGATTGCCGAAATCCGTGCGCAGGTGGGAGATAAAAAGGTACTGCTGGCACTGTCCGGCGGTGTGGATTCTTCGGTAGTGGCAGCATTGCTGATTCAGGCAATCGGTAAGCAGTTGGTTTGCGTACACGTAAACCATGGCCTGCTTCGTAAGGGTGAGCCGGAACAGGTAGTTGAGGTATTCCGTAACCAGATGGACGCGAACCTGGTGTATGTGGATGCGGTTGACCGGTTCCTGGACAAGCTGGCAGGCATTGCCGAGCCAGAGCAAAAGCGTAAGATTATCGGTGCGGAGTTCATCCGTGTCTTTGAGGAAGAAGCTCGCAAGCAGGATGGTATTGAGTTTCTGGCACAGGGTACCATCTATCCGGATATTCTGGAGAGCGGTCCTGTCAAGGCGCACCACAATGTGGGAGGGCTGCCTGAGGATTTGCAGTTTGAGTTGGTAGAACCGTTGAAGTTCCTCTTTAAGGACGAGGTTCGCGTAGTGGGCAGTGCCCTTGGCCTGCCTGACGGCATGGTGTATCGCCAGCCATTCCCCGGCCCCGGCCTGGGCGTGCGGTGTCTGGGTGCCATCACCCGTGACCGTCTGGAAGCAGTACGCGAGTCCGATGCCATTCTCCGGGAGGAGTTTGCCAAGAACGGCCTGGAGGGCAAGGTTTGGCAGTACTTCACGGTGGTTCCGGACTTTAAGTCTGTGGGCGTAAAGAACGATGCTCGTACCTTTGCCTACCCGGTTATCATCCGCGCGGTGAACACCGTGGATGCCATGACTGCAACGGTAGAGGATGTGCCATTTACCCTGCTGCAGCATATCACCCAGCGGATCACCAGTGAAGTGGACGGCGTCAACCGTGTGCTCTACGACCTGACCCCGAAGCCCACCGGCACCATCGAGTGGGAGTAAGTAATCAAACCCTCGAAAGTGGCTTAAAATAAGGCTTTTCGGGACTTTGAAATCTGCAATGATACTAATTTGATACTATTTTACTATTGCAGACAATAAACGATTACAAAAAAACTATCCCCCTGAAAACGACAAAGTTTTCAGGGGGATTTTTCTGTCTATGGGAAAAATTATTCTTCTGTTTCCTTTTCTCGCATTTCTTTTAATCTTTGTTGTGTACGGTCAGCTTCAACTCTTGGATAGGTGTATCTCCAATGGTCGTATTCCTCTTTTGTGATTTCTCCGTTTAAGAATTTTTGGTATTCATTATGCCACAGTTCAAATAATCTGTTCATATTAAAAGCATCACGATTTTCAACATATCTATCCAATGCAATACAATATTGACCTGATTCAGTTTGCGTTATATGCAAATACCTTGTATCTTCAAGTGCAAATAAGGTGTGCATAAAGCCAATATCACTATCAATATCAGGCACTTTTAATGCGTTGGGTGAAACATCAAATATATATGAAAGTCTTTCGATGGTGTCCTCTTTCGGAACTCGTGTTTCAGATTCATATTGAGCAACACGCACATCGGCGGCTCTTTCGGGATAACGGAGCTTTAAGCCCAATTCCTTTTGTGTAAGGTTTTTTAAGGTACGGAAAAATCGTATTCGTTTACCAATAGCCATATCGTACACCTCGTAGATTAAACATTTTTATTTAGTATAACATATAATTTGACAAAATGCAATAGAAATTAAACAAAAAAGTTTAATTATTTTTCTCAAAAACTCTTGACATAAACAAATATGTTTAGTATAATACAGTCAACAACTAAACAAATAAGTTTAGTTAATATAAATTAAAGGAGGAATTTTCAATGGAAAACAAATTATTTATGCGTTCCGAAGAAGTAGCCAAAGAGCTTGGAGTTTCCAGAGCCTATGCTTATAAACTTATTAAAAAGCTGAACGAGGAACTAAGGGCGAAAGGCTATCTTGTAATCGAAGGCAGATTGAACCGTGAATACTTCATGGAGAAAATCTACACAAATAAAAACGGAAAGGAGAAATAAAAATGCCGGCTTACAAGGACAAAAAAACAGGTAAATGGTACGCTTCATTCTACTGTATGAATTGGAAAGGCGTACGAGAAAAGAAAATGAAACGAGGCTTTGAAACCAAAAAGGCAGCTCTTGAATGGGAGCGAGAATTTTTGAGACAATCCAAAGCCGACCTTGATATGAGGTTTGACACCTTTGTAGAATTATATGTTACCGACCTTAAACAAAGGCTTCGGGAGAACACTTTTTTAACAAAAGAAAGTATAATCTACAAAAAGGTGCTTCCTTACTTCAAGGAGAAAAAGCTGAACGCCATAACAGCGAAAGATGTTATCAAGTGGCAGAATGAATTATTGGCTTACCGGGATGAAACCGGCAAACCATATTCAAAAACCTATCTCAAAACAATTCATAATCAGCTTAGTGCAATATTTAATCACGCAATACGCTATTATGACCTGAAATCCAATCCAGCAGCCAAAGCAGGACACATTGGCGAAAAGGAAGCAGGAGAGATGGATTTTTGGACCAAAGAGGAATACAAGCTTTTTGCAAATGAAATGATGGATAAGCCAAAATCATTCTATGCGTTTGAGGTTCTTTATTGGTGCGGTATTCGCTTGGGTGAGCTTCTTGCTCTGACACCTGCTGATTTTGATTTTGAAAACGGACTGCTCCGTATAAATAAATCATATCAGCGTATAGGAACCCGTGATGTTATTACCGAACCGAAAACAAAGAAAAGCATACGCACAATAAAACTCCCGACCTTTCTTTGTGAAGAAATTAAGGAATATTTGGGTATGCTCTACGGCATAAAGCCTACA
>JAXJVM010000204.1:0-19667 GCA_036308515.1 Clostridia bacterium
TGTAAATGTTTAACGATAGATTGACAGAACGTGCAAGAGAAGCCATATCCCTTGCGGCAGAGTCCGCGCTGGAGCTGGGGCAGAACTATGTGGGCACCGAGCATTTGCTGGTAGGTCTGATTCGTGAGGGCGAGGGCGTTGCCGGAAAAATTTTGGAGGACAATGGACTCACGGATACGAAGGTGCTTGATAAAATTGCCGCCATGGTAGGTACAGGAGAGCCTATCCCCTCCGGTCAGCCCGAGGCAACACCCAGAACCAAGCGTGTGTTTGAGCACAGTTATATTGAGGCACGCCGTCTGGGACATAACTATATCGGCACGGAACATCTGCTCATTGCCATGCTCCGGGAGGGCGAGAGCCTTGCGGTACGGATTCTGGTAGAGTTGGGTGTTCAACCCCAGAATCTGTATAACGATATTATGCAACTGCTCAGCGAGAGCAACGAGGGCGGAAGCGGTGAGCCTGCCTCCCAGCCCATGAACCAGAGCCGGAAGGGTAAGGGCGGAAGTTTGTCTACCTTGATGAAGTTCGGACGTGACCTGACCCAGATGGCACGGGAGGAAAAACTTGACCCCATCATCGGCAGGGATGAAGCCATTGAGCGTGTGGTTCAAATTCTCAGCCGCAGAACCAAGAACAACCCCTGTTTAATTGGTGAACCCGGTGTGGGTAAAACTGCGGCAGCAGAGGGCTTGGCACAGAAGATTGTCAGCGGTCAGGTGCCGGAGATTCTCAAGGACAAAAAGGTCATTGCCCTGGATTTGTCCTCCATGATTGCCGGAGCAAAATACCGTGGTGAGTTTGAGGAACGCTTGAAAAAGGCCATGGAGGAAATCCAGAAGGCGGGCAATGTGATTCTGTTTATTGACGAACTCCATACCATTGTAGGTGCCGGTGCAGCAGAGGGAGCGGTAGATGCCGCCAATATTCTAAAGCCGGCATTGGCACGGGGCGGGATCCAGGTTATCGGAGCCACCACCCTGGAGGAATATCGCAAGTATATCGAAAAAGATGCGGCGTTGGAACGTAGATTCCAGCCCATCATCCTCAGTGAACCCACAACGGAGGAAAGTATTCAGATTTTGCAGGGAATCCGGGATAAGTACGAAGCCCATCATCGGGTAAAGATTACCGATGCGGCCATCGAGGCGGCGGTCAATCTGTCGGTGCGGTATATCTCCGACCGGTTCCTGCCGGATAAAGCCATCGACCTGGTGGACGAGGCGGCATCCCGACTGCGGATTAAAAACCTTACGGCTCCGCCGGATTTGAAAGAGGTGGAGGATCGAATCGCTGCCGTGAAGAAGGAAAAAGAGGCTGCTATCACCATTCAGGAGTACGAAAAGGCGGCAAAGCTCCGGGACGAGGAAAAGGAACTTCGAGAGCAGTTGGAAAACCGCAAAAAGCATTGGGAAACTGATAGTTCTGCCAAGCAGATGGTGGTTACCGAGAAAGAGATTGCGGAAATAATCTCCATGTGGACGGGTGTCCCTGTCAAGACGCTGGAGGAAACCGAGAGCCAACGGCTGCTGAAGCTGGAAGAAATCCTTCATGAACGGGTGGTTGGTCAGGAAGAAGCGGTCAAGGCGGTTGCAAAAGCCATCCGCCGCGGACGTGTGGGTCTAAAAGACCCCAAGCGTCCCATAGGCTCCTTCATCTTCCTGGGACCTACCGGTGTAGGTAAAACCGAACTTTCCAAGGCACTGGCAGAAGCTATGTTTGGGGACGAGGATTCCATGATTCGCATTGATATGTCCGAGTATATGGAAAAGCATACCGTTTCCCGCCTGGTGGGTTCCCCTCCCGGATATGTGGGTTATGATGAGGGTGGTCAGCTTACCGAAAAGGTACGTCGCAAGCCCTATTCCGTGGTGCTCTTTGATGAAATAGAAAAGGCGCATCCCGATGTGTTTAATATTCTGCTCCAGATTCTGGATGACGGCATTCTGACGGATTCTCAGGGGCGGCGTGTGGATTTTCGCAATACCGTGGTGATTATGACCTCCAACCTGGGCGCCCGGGAGATTACAGAGAGGAAAAAGAGTCTTGGCTTTGCAGCCGGGGCAGAGGATGCCCAAAGAGACTACGAGGCAATCAAGTCCGACGTCATGGGCGAGGTGAAGCGCGCCTTCCGTCCGGAGTTCCTCAACCGTGTGGATGAAATCATTGTATTCCATCAGTTAGATAGTGAGAACATCAAGGAGATTGCCGGAAAGATGCTCAACCAGCTAGCCGGACGTCTGGCGGACAACGGTATTACGGCGGAATTTACCGAGGAAGCCGTTGCCAAAATTGCCGAGGAAGGCTTTGACCCGGTTTATGGTGCAAGACCTCTGCGCCGGGCAATTCAGAGCAAGATTGAGGACAGGATTGCAGAGGATATGCTGGAGGGTAAGGTTAAGCCTGAGGACACCATCTCTGTGACGGTGAAGGATGGCGCATTTACCTGCGAAAAAGCGCAACCAAAAACTGAATAATCAGGAGAAAATACCCTGCGGTTTTATCACCGTGGGGTATTTTTTTGTTACAGGTTTCTTACAAAACTGATACATTTTTGCAATCTTGGTTTACACCCTGTGAAAACGTGTTATAATGAACGATGAGACGATGTAGGTTTATCTATATTCAGACGGCATTTCTATGGGTATAAAGGAGGTAGTCTGATGACAAAAGCTACTGACAATGTCGACCGGAGTACCCAAAGACGTGCCAAACGAAAGAAAAAACAAAAGAGAAGCTGGATTGTCAAGGGAATTGCGATGGCATTTTTTCTTTATCTGTTGCTTTCCGTTGTGTTCAGCTTTCGCAGCGGCTTGTCCACCACCATTGCCTTGAAGGGCTCCGTGGAGGAAGAGGTGCTTGTTGACGGATATGTATTCCGTGAGCAGAGCACTGTCAATGCCCCTGCCATGGGGTATCTGGAGTGTAGAGTCAGTGAGGGCGACCGTGTGACCGAAGGGCAGGTTCTGGGTTATATTTATACCGGGGAATATGACGCCCAGCGTTCTCAGCAGATACGGGAGCTCAGCGACCGTATTGCCCGTTTAGAGAGTGCTGCGGCAGAGAATACCTACGCCGGCAACGGCGTCATGGTGGAGCAGAAGATTGCCGTGGCGGCGCGTGACCTTTCGGATATGCGCCAGTCCAGAAACATGAGCATCACTGCAGAGCGCAAAGAGGCTCTGGATCTTTTGATTGAGAAAAAACATGCCATGAATGCCGGCGGTTCTACGGATACCGAGGCGGAGTTGGCAAAGTTAAGGAACCAGCTGCAGGAGCTGGAAAACAGTACTGGTGGTGGCAAGTTTGCCCTTGCTGCGCCCAGTGCCGGCGTGTTCAGCTCCAAGATTGATGGCATGGAGGGAAAGCTGTCTCCGGATCAGCTCAACGGATTGACGCCCTCTTACCTAAAGGAATTGGATAAAGTGGAGCTGGAACGTAAGGAAACCGTAGTACAAAACGAACCGGTCTGCAAGGTGGTCAACAACTACGGCTGGTACTTTGCCGCCAATATGGCGGAGGAAAAGGCTGAGGGACTGGAAATTGGGAAGAGTGTCAGTTTGCGCTTTTTTAACCTTTCGGATGCGGAGGTACAGGGTACCATTTCTGCCATTTCCCAAGAGGAAAAGGGTGAGGTTGCAGTAACGGTGTACACCAACCGTTATGTGGATGGTATTTATGCCTCCAGTCGTGCCTCAGCGGAGATTGTAACCACCAGCGCTGAGGGTATTAAGCTCCCAGTAAAGAGTATTTATGTGAAGGATGGACAGGCAGGGGTCTATGTACTCCGCTTGGATGTGGCGCGCTTTGTGCCGGTGAACGTCCGCTATAAGAATGAGGAATGGGCGATTGTTAGTGCTGTGACGGATACCGGCGCTGACTATAAGCTGCAAATCTACGATGAGGTTATCGTAGAGGCGAAAAATCTGGAAGATGGCAAGGTCGTGAGATAAATGGGAATCCGTGAGAATTTGCTGACCGTGCAGGAAAAAATTCGCCGGGCGGCAGAGGATGCCGGCAGAAATCCGGCAGAAATCAAGCTGATTGCAGTCAGCAAGACCAAGCCCGTTGCCATGGTAGAAGAGGCGATTGCCTGCGGTGCCATGGACTTTGGAGAAAACCGTCCTCAGGAATTGGCTGAAAAATTTGGGCATTTTCCTGACGTGCGGTGGCATCAAATTGGGCAACTGCAAAGAAACAAGGTCAAGTACATCATCGACAAGGCGGCGCTGATTCACTCGGTGGAGAGCCTCGCCCTGGCGGAAGAAATTGAAAAACGAGCGTCCGCAATTGGCAAGGTGCAGGATGTTTTGGTTCAGGTGAACGTCTCCGGCGAGGAAAGCAAGTCCGGTGTATCTGTGGAAGAAGCAACGGAGCTGTGCCGCAGCATTAGCACCCTTGCTCATATCCGGATTCGGGGGTTGATGACCATTTCCGTCCTTGGCATGAGCGATGAGGAGAACTTTCGCATTTTCTCCCGGCTGAAGGCGCTGGCGGCAGAGATTGATGCCCTTGGGCTTAACAATGTGTCTATGGTGGAGCTGTCTATGGGCATGACCCATGATTTTATTCCGGCAATCAGAGCCGGTGCTACCATGATTCGGGTGGGAACCGGAATCTTCGGTGCAAGAGACTATCAGGTGTAAGTGAAGAGCGGCCGGAAGGTCAGAAATAAAATATTGCCGCAGAAGCGGCGGAATGGAGAGTACCATGAGCAATTTTATGTCAAAAATGTTGAATTTTGTTGGGTTCGATACTGAGGATGGCTACGAAGAGGATTACTACATGGACGAAGCAGAGAACACCAGAGCGGACTATGACGATGCACCGGCGATGGATCGCTTTGCATCCAGAAGAAGCAGCCGCGTGGTCAAGCTTCATGAATCCGCAGGTCAGCAGATGCGTGTGGTTGTGATTCAGCCTGAGAGCTTTGAAGAAGCACAGGATATTACCAATCATCTGAAGGATCGCAAGCCCATTATCGTCAACCTGGAATCGGTAGAGAAAGAGGTTGCGCGCCGGATTGTGGACTTCCTCTGCGGTGCAACTTATGCGCTTGATGGCGATATCCAGAAGATTACCAACGGTATCTTCCTGGTAGCACCCAACAATGTTGGTATCATGGGTGAAGACCTTACCGGCAGAGGCGGTCTGTCCTGGGGGAACTAAGTCTCCCTATGGATACAGACGAAAAGTTACTCCTTTCCAGAGCAGAGGACGCCTTGCGTCTTGCCGAGAAGCGTTACGGAGTAAAGACCCTTGGTTTTTTGACCCCGCGTGAGCGGATTTTTCTGGAAAAGCATCTGTTAGCCTCCGGGGATATGCAGGTGTTCTATGACGGCGGCTATGAAGAGGCAGAGCGAACCCTTTTGGTGTGTGCCCCTGCCTTTTTGACACCCTGCCGGGAGGAATACCTCGCAGTGCTGGAATGTACCGGACGGGAAATTTCCGGATTGACGCACCGGGACTATCTGGGGAGCCTGATGGGGCTGGGTATCGTGCGTGAGAGCATTGGTGATATTCTGGTGACCGAAGAGAAGGCTTTTCTCTTTGTGAGGCCGGAGCAGACGGACTACATTTTGCAAAACCTGACGAAGATCGGGCGTTGCGGCGTTCGTTTGAGGGTGTGCAGTGCAGAGGAAACGGAAATTCCGCAGCGACCCACCAAAGATATCAACACCACCGTGTCGGCACTTCGGCTGGACAGTGTGCTTGCGGCTGCCATTGGCGTGGCCAGAGGAAAATCGGCAGAACTGATTCGGGCAGGACTTGTGACGGTGAACTGGGAGCCGGTAGAGGAGGTTTCCCGCACCTTGAAAGAGGGCGATATGCTCTCCGTCCGGGGCTACGGTCGGATGTGTCTTTCCCGGGTGGGCGGCGTTACACGCAAAGGTCGCTGCTCAGTTACCATTAGCCGATATATTTAGATAGGAGGAGTTTTTATGCTTACCCCTCAGGATATCGAAAACAAGGTTTTTAAGAGAAGCTTTCGGGGCTATGACATCGAGGATGTGGAAAGTTTTCTGCAGGAAATCGGTGATAGCTATGAAAAGCTTTATAAGGAAAACCTGGTTGCCAACGACCGTATTGCTATGCTTTCTGATGCGGTGCGGCAGTACAAGTCCATGGAGGACACCCTGCAGAGCGCTCTTTCCACCGCAGAACGGGACGGAGAGGACGTAAAGAAAAACGCCCAAACCCGGGCAGAAGGTATCTTGAAGGATGCCCAAAGCCAGGCGGAGCAGCTTATCAATCATTCCGAACAGGAGGTTGCACGGGTGACCTACCAGTACGAACAGATGAAGCGGAGTGTTGAGGTGTTCCGTGCCAAGGTGGTATCGCTGCTTCATGCACAGCTGGATATCATTAAGGACTATTCTGAAATCATGGTAGACGAAGAAACGGTTCGGGATGCCAAGGCAGTCTGTGAGAAAGCGCTGCCTGTCATAGAAAAAAAGATGGAGCAAATCCATCCGGCGGAGAAAGCAACCGCCGAGAGTGCGAGCATCCAGGATACGACGGAAATTCCGGTGGTATCTACAGATTATGAAAAATAGAATCATCGGGGACACGACCGTGTCCCTTTTTCTTCCCTTTGGAGGAAGTTGTAAACGGAAAAGAGGAATAAACTATGGGTTATATCATGTTTGGTGTGGTTGTGTTTCTGTTAGATATCATGACCAAGCTGGTAGTGGAGATTCAACTGAAGAGCCTGGATACCATTGCACTGTGGCAGAATGTCTTTCATTTGACCTATGTAGAGAACCGTGGCATTGCCTTTGGATTATTCAGCGGTGAGCGGATGGCATTCATTCTTGTTACGGCGGTGGTGCTGGCGCTTCTTGCACTGATTTACACCAAAACGCCCCAAGTGGAGCGTAGCCGGTGGATGAAATACGGCGTGGCACTGGTGTATGGCGGTGCCTGTGGTAACCTCATTGAGAGGATGGCAAAGGGGTATGTGGTGGATTTCCTGGACTTTCGGCTGATTCACTTTCCGGTGTTTAATGTGGCAGATATTGCCGTCTGTGTGGGTGCCGTGCTTCTGGTGATACACTTCTTTATCAGTGACCGGAAAACGCAGCAGACAGAGACACTGCCCAAAGAGGGTGAGAACCGTGAATAGGGAAGAACTTCTGACCGTTCAGCCTGAGGAAGCCGGCACGCGCTTGGATCGGTTTGTCAGCAATCGGTTGCCGGAGTATACCCGTTCCCATATCCAGAAGCTGGCGGAGGAGGGAATGATTCTGGTGGCAGACACTCCCGGAAAGGTCAGCTATAAGGTCAAAGCCGGTGATGCAGTCACCGTGCGGATTCCGGAGCTGAAGGAGCCGGAGATTCTTCCGGAGGCGATTCCACTGTCGGTGGTCTATGAGGACGAGGATATGCTGGTGGTCAACAAGCCCCAGGGTATGGTGGTACACCCTGCCGTGGGAAATTACACCGGAACCCTGGTGAACGCCCTGCTTGCCCATTGCGGCGATTCTCTTTCCGGCATCAACGGCGAGAAACGTCCGGGGATTCTCCATCGCATTGACAAGGATACCAGCGGTCTTTTGCTGGTGGCAAAGAACGATATGGCGCATCAGCATCTGGCGGCGCAGATTAAAGAGCATAGTCTGACCCGTGCCTATAAGGCGCTGGTACATGGCGGCTTCAAGAACGACACCGGCGAGGTAAACCTTCCCATCGGCAGACACCCGGTGGATCGCAAGAAGATGGCAGTGACCTATCGAAACTCCCGGGAGGCGGTAACCCGATATCGAGTGTTGGAAGCCTTTGGAGCATACAGTTTGATTGAGTGTGTGCTGAAAACAGGGCGTACCCATCAGATTCGGGTGCATATGTCCCATTTGGGACATCCTATTGTAGGTGATCCAGTTTACGGCGTACGCAAAGAGAGCTTTCATACCAACGGTCAGCTACTCCATGCCTACAAGGTGGGGTTTATCC
Organism: Clostridia bacterium; assembly: GCA_036308515.1. Lineage (GTDB taxonomy): Bacteria > Bacillota > Clostridia > Monoglobales > Monoglobaceae > Ructibacterium. Next base: position 7,957 of record JAXJVM010000204.1, read on the forward strand.
ATCCCCGAAGCGGTGCGTATATGGAATTTGAAAGCCCCTTGCCGGAATATTACGAAAAAATTTTAGAAAAATTAAGAAATTTGTAGACAAAAATTTCTTGCTATTGTATAATATAGGCACGAGTATCTAAATACTTGTGTCTTTTTTCATGTTTGGAGAAAACAGGAAAATTTTGCAAAGCAAAAAGGGTAGATTGCGACAAGGGAGGGGACACTATGACAGAAAAGACCATAAAGCAGATTATGGATGCAGAAGAGATTGACCGCAAGCTGACACGGATTGCAACAGAAATTGCCCAACGGAACATGACTGCGAAGGAGATTGCGCTTGTTGGCATTGTGCGGCGGGGTGTGCCCCTTGCCAAGCGTTTGGCAGAGAAAATGAAGGAACTTACTCCTGCAGAGATTCATGTGGGGAGTCTGGATATCACCCTTTATGGGGCGGATCATAATCTTATTGACCGTTTTCCGGTGCTCAATCATACCGACATTCCCTTTTCTATTGCCGGGATGCCTGTGATTTTGGTGGATGATATTTTTTATACCGGTAAAACTATCCATAAGGCGCTCAATGCCCTGTTGGAAGTGGACGAGCCGGAGGAAGTCCAACTGGCGGTCTTTTTGGATCGGGGCAGACGCGCCTTCCCAATCAGCGCAGATTATGTAGGTGCCCGTGTGCCCAGCTCCCGGCTGGAAAGGGTTGCCCTTCATTTAGGTGAAGTTGACGACATAGATGAAGTTGTCATTGAAAAGAGAGGTTATTAACATATGAAACATTTGCTTGGAATGAAAGAAGTTTCTGCCACGGAAATACAGGAAATCCTTGACGAAGCCTTTCGTATGAAACGGGAAGTGCTGCAAGGCAGCAAGAAGGATAGTTGTCTCAGCGGCAAAAGCATCATTACTCTGTTTTTCGAAAACAGTACCAGAACCCGGCTTTCCTTTGAGTTGGCGTCCAAATATCTGGGTGCCACGGCGGCAAATATTGCCGCTTCCGGCAGTAGTGTAGCGAAAGGAGAAACCCTGATTGATACCGCCAAGACCATTGATGAGATGGCGGCGGATGTGATTATTATCCGGCATAGCTCCTCTGGTGCTCCCCATTTGATTTCCAACTATACCAATGCCTCTATTGTTAATGCCGGAGACGGCATGAACGAGCACCCCACCCAGGCGCTGCTGGACTTTATGACCATGCAGGAGTTTAAGGGCGGCATCAAAGGCTTAAGGGTTGCCATTGTGGGCGATGTGAAGCATAGCCGTGTTGCCCGGAGCAACGTCTACGGACTGAAGAAGCTGGGCGCTGATGTAGTTCTGGCAGGTCCTACCACCTTGATGCCTGCAGAGGCAGAACAGCTGGGTGTGCCCGTCTATCATGATGTGGACAAGGCCATCCAGGGTGCTGACGTGGTCATGGGACTTCGGATTCAGCTGGAGAGACAGAAGAAGGGGCTCTTTCCCACCGTGCGAGAGTATCACAAATACTTCGGCGTGGACGAGCGTCGCATGAAGCTGGCAGCCAAGGATGCCATTTTGATGCATCCCGGCCCTGTGAACCGCGGTGTAGAGCTTTCGGCAGACATCATTGACGGGAAGCAATCTGTCATTGGCGAGCAGGTGACCAACGGTGTCTGCGTGCGGATGGCGGTGCTGAATCTGCTGGCAAATCACAGATAGAAGATAGAAATGGAGGCAAAGCGATGCGTTTACTCATAAAAAACGGACACGTGGTTGACCCCAAGAATGGAGTTGACGAGGTTCGGGATATTCTGATTGCAGATGGAATCATCCAAAAGACCGGCGCGAATCTTACGGATGCAGAGGCAACGGTGCTGGATGCTACAGGAAAGATTGTGGCACCGGGACTGGTGGACTTACATGTGCATTTTCGGGAGCCCGGTCTGGAATATAAAGAAGATATCGAAACCGGCAGCCGGGCGGCGGCAAAGGGTGGTGTGACCACCGTAGTTTGTATGCCCAATACCGACCCGGTCATTGACAACGGCCCTCTGGTGCAGTATGTCATGAATCGCGGCAAGGAGGTAGGTCTGGTCAACGTGCTGACCACCGGTTGTATTTCCAAGGGACAGAAGAGTGGTGAACTGTCAGAAATCGGAGAACTGAAAGCGGCAGGCGCTGTGGGTATCTCCGATGACGGTAGACCTGTACTGTCCTCTTCCCTCATGCGCAAGGCACTGGAATATGCCAAGATGTTTGATATCCCGGTACTGTCCCACTGTGAAGATTTAGATTTGGTAGATGGCGGCAGCATGAACGAGGGCTATATGTCCACATTTTTGGGACTGCGAGGCATTCCCAAGGCGGCAGAGAGTGTGGCGGTCACCCGTGATATTCTCATTGCCGAAGAGGTGGAGGGCAGACTCCACGTCTGCCATGTGAGCACCCGTAATGCCATTGAGGCGGTTCGGGAGGCAAAGAAGCGTGGTGTGAAAGTCACTGCAGAGACAGCACCCCATTACTTTACCCTGACGGATAAAGCCTGTGACGGTTTTAATACCAACGCCAAAATGAATCCTCCCCTGCGGGATGAGGACGATGTTCAGGCAGTCATTGAGGGGCTCATAGACGGAACCCTAGATGCCATTGCCACCGACCATGCCCCCCATCACCGGGACGAAAAGGAACTGGAGTTTGACCAGGCGAGCAACGGTATTGTAGGTCTGGAGACTTCACTAGCGCTGGGTGTGACCTATCTGGTGAAAACCGGCAAACTCACCATGAGCCAGCTCATTGAAAAAATGAGCGTCAACCCGGCAGAGATTATCGGTTTTGACCGTGGTTCCCTTGCCGAGGGCAAGGTTGCCGATGTGGTGATTTTTGATGCAGAGGAAGAATTTACTGTAAATGTGAATGACTTTGCGTCCAAAGGGAAAAACTCTCCCTATGACGGCTTTACGCTGACCGGTCAGGTGGAAACCACCATCACCGGTGGCAAAATTGTATATCAAAGAGCATAAAGGACTGACAAACTAGGAGGTTATACCAATGATAGACGTATTGATTCAAAAAATTAAAGAGAAGAACAACCCTACCGTGGCAGGTCTGGATCCCAAGTTGGACTATGTGCCTGAGGAAATGAAGGTAGCCGCTTTCAAGGAATACGGTGAGACCTTTCAGGGTGCTGCCCAGGCGATTTTGCAGTTTAATAGGACCCTGATTGACGCCCTGTATGATATTGTCCCGGCGGTAAAGCCCCAGGCGGCATACTATGAAATGTACGGTATTGAGGGGCTCAAGTGCATGAAGGAGACTATCGACTATGCCAAGTCCAAAGGTATGTATGTGATTCTGGACGGCAAGCGCGGTGACATTGGTGCTACCTCCGAGGCATATGCCAAGGCATACCTGGGTGAGACCACCCTGGGCGGTCATGAGGAGGCAGCTTTTGATGCAGACTGTCTGACGGTGAACCCCTATCTGGGCACCGATGGAGTGAAACCCTTTGCAGACCAGTGTGCGGCACACCAGAAGAGTATTTTCGTGCTGGTCAAGACCTCCAATAAGTCCTCCGGCGAGCTCCAGGACTTAAAGACTGGCAATACTTTTATTTATGAACACATGGCAGACCTGGTCAAGACCTGGGGTGCGGATTTGATTGGTACCTACGGCTACAGCAGTGTGGGCGCAGTGGTTGGTGCCACCTATCCAGAGCAGGCAGAGGCACTCCGCCAGAGAATGCCCCATACCTACTTCCTGGTTCCCGGCTACGGTGCACAGGGCGGTAAGGCGTCTGATGTTGCGAAGAGCTTCAACCCCGACGGCTTGGGCGCCATTGTCAATGCTTCGCGCTCCATTATGTGTGCTTACCAGAAAAACGGCGGCACCTTGGGGGATGCCGCACGGCAGGAAGCGATTCGGATGCGCGACGATATTTTGGGCGCTTTGAAACGGTAAGGAGAAAGAGTTATGATTTGTGAACTGGTCAAGAAAACAAGAGTGAAAGAGAACATCTATGACTTTACCATAGATTGTCCGGAAATGGCACAACAGGCAAAAGCCGGACAGTTTCTGCATATACTGTGCGGAGGGGATGCGTATCTGCGCCGTCCCATTAGCATCTGTGATGTGACAGAGAACCGTTATCTGCGGTTTATCTTTGAGGTTCGGGGCGAGGGAACCAAGAGCCTTGCCCAGAAACAGGTGGGTGACCGTCTGGACGTGTTGGGTCCCTTAGGTAACGGCTTTGATGTGCATAAGGAGGATAAAGATGCCGTATTACTTATTGGCGGCGGTATCGGGATTTTCCCGCTGCTGAATCTGGCAAAGCAGTTGGACGGCAAGGCTACGGTGCTCTTGGGCTTTCGGAATAAGGATGCCATGATGATGGATGAGGAATTTGCGGCAGTGTGCAAGGATGTCTTTGTGGCAACGGACGACGGCAGCTGCGGATTTCACGGGCTGGTGACCGAGGTGCTGCAGGGTATCCTTCGTACCAATGCGGTATCCCGGATTTACACCTGCGGACCTACCCCCATGATGAAGGCAGTAGCAGAAATCGCCAAGGAAAACGGCGTTCCGGTACAGGTTTCCTTAGAGGAACGCATGGGCTGCGGCGTGGGTGCCTGCGTGACCTGCACCTGTACGGTGGCAGGCAGCCGGAAGCGCGTCTGCAAGGACGGCCCGGTCTTTGACGGTGCGGAGGTGGAATTCTAATGGCAAATATGAAAGTGAACATTGCCGGTGTAGAATGGAAAAACCCGGTGACCACCGGTTCCGGAACCTTTGGCTTCGGACGGGAATACAGTGAATATTTTAATCTCTCGGAGTTGGGCGCGGTGTGCTTAAAGGCATTGTCTGCGGTTCCCAGACTGGGTAATCCCTCCCCGAGAATTGCAGAGACCCCCAAGGGAATCTTAAACAGCGTGGGACTCCAAAACCCCGGGGCTGAGAAGTTCCTGGAAACAGAACTGCCCTGGCTGCGGCAGTTTGACACCAAACTCATTGCCAATCTTTGCGGTTCTACCATGGAGGACTATGTTGCCGTGGCAGAAATCCTAGGTGATAAGGTGGATATGTTCGAACTGAACATCTCCTGCCCCAACGTCAAGGAGGGGGGCATGGCGTTTGGTACCAATGCAAAAATGATTGAGGAAATCACAAGCCGTGTTAAGGCGGTAGCTAAGGTTCCGCTGATTGTGAAACTCTCTCCCAATGTTACTGATATTGCTGAAATGGCAAGGGCGGCAGAGGCTGGCGGCGCAGATGCCCTGTCTTTGATCAATACCCTGTTTGGTATGAAGATTGATGTCAATACCCGGCGTCCGGTGCTCCATAACAATATGGGCGGACTTTCCGGTCCGGCGGTGAAGCCTGTTGCGGTACGGATGGTGTATCAGGTGCGTCAGGCGGTGAAGGTTCCCATTATCGGTATGGGCGGCATTACCACAGGTGAGGATGCCATCGAATTTATGCTGGCAGGCGCCAATGCCGTAGCGGTGGGTACTGCAGGAATCGTGGATCCATACGCTTGGATTCGGGTTCGCAACGGCATCGAAGAATATCTGGACAAAAATCATATTGCTGATGTCAACGATATTGTTGGCATGGTAGAAATGCACTAATATAGGAGAAGATGATTCCGATGAAAGAGGTACAAGACGTAGTGATTGAAAAGCCGGAGCGGTTTTCCGGCGAGACACTGATGTCCAAAGAGGTGCTGGATGAGGCGCTGCAGGCAGCACTCAAGAAGATTGACCAGCTCTATGCGGATATGGGTACGGACTTCCCCAGCCATGCCAGCACAAATAATGTATACCAGCCTGTGAAGAACGACGGCGGCTGGAACACCGGCTTCTGGTGCGGTATGCTCTGGTTGGCATACGAGGCAACAGGGGATGAAAAATACCGGACGATGGCAGAATCCCTGCTACCTTCCTTTTATAAGAGAATTGATGAAAAGTTGGGTGTTGAGACCCATGACCTTGGGTTCGTTTATGTGCCTTCCTGTGTGGCGGCTTATAAACTCACCGGCAACGAGCGCGCCAAGGAAGCGGCACTTAAGGCAGCAGACCATCTCATGACCCGTTATCATGCCGAGGGCGGCTACATCCAGGCATGGGGTAAGATTGGGGAGCAGCTCCGCTTGATTGTGGACTGTATGAACAATCTGCCTTTGCTCTACTGGGCAAGCGAGGTAACTGGCGATCCTAAGTACCATGATGCAGCCGAGACCCACGCAAGAACTACTATGAATTACATCGTCCGTGAGGACGCTTCGACCTATCATACTTATTTCTTTAATCCTGACGGAAGCCCCGACCGCGGAACCACTCATCAAGGTGCGGCGGACGATTCCTGTTGGGCACGTGGTCAGGCTTGGCTTATCAGCGGTCTGCCTTTGACTTACAAGTACGTGAAGGATGATAGCTTTATCCCCCTGTTTGAAAAGGTGGCAAATTACTTCATGAACCATCTGCCCGAGGACTATGTTCCCTTCTGGGATTTGATTTTCAACGACGGCGATGACGAACCCAGAGATTCCTCATCCGGTGCGATTGCAGCCTGCGGTATTCTGCAGATGCTTCCCCAGTTGGAGGATGGAAAGCTGAAGGAGTTCTACACCGGTGCGGTGGATAAGATGATGTACTCTCTCTTTAAGAATTATAGCACCAAAGACATTCCCGAGTCCAACGGTCTGCTGATTCATGCCGTTTACGGCAAACCGCAGAACAACGGCATTGACGAGTGTAACATCTGGGGATGCTACTATTATATGGAAGCTCTGGTGCGGATAATTAAGGGCACCAAGGCTTACTGGTAAGATAAATTTTATTTATAGAAAGGATTTGATACACATGACAAACGAAGAAATCATTGCAATGCTCAAAGAGGCAAACGTACTGTTGGAGGGGCACTTTCTGCTGACCTCCGGTCGCCACAGTGACAAGTACATGCAGTGCGCTAAGATTTTTCAGGATGCAAAGTACAGTGTTCCCCTCTGTGCAGAGCTGGTAAAACAGTATGAAAATGACAACGTAGAGCTGGTTATCGGCCCGGCAATCGGCGCCATCCAGATGTCCTACGAGGTTGGTAAGCAGCTGGGCGTGCGTAACATCTTTGCAGAGCGCGAAAACGGTGCCATGACTTTGCGCCGCGGCTTTACCATCGAAAAAGGTCAGCGTGTGCTGATTGTAGAGGACGTTGTTACCACCGGCGGCAGCGTGAAAGAGGTTATGGAACTGGTGAAGGCAAACGGCGGCGAAATCGTAGGTATTGGCTCCATCGTAGACCGTACCGGTGGCAAGATTGACTTCGGCGTACCTTACCGCAGTGCATTCTCTATGGATATCACCTCTTATGAGGCTGACGAATGCCCCCTGTGCAAGAATGCTGACCTGCCTCTGGTAAAACCCGGCAGCCGTGCAGTGAAATAAGATGGCGGCAGGAGAACACGCCGGTCACAGAAAACGCTTGGACGAAAAATCCAACCGCATGGGCTTTGAGTTCATGGAGGAGCATGAACAACTGGAAAAGCTTCTCTTTGCGGTGATTCCTCAGGGAAATACCAATGAGACCGCCCATTTATTGCTCAAGCAGTGCGGTTCCCTCCACGGTGTGCTGACGGCGGACGTGGAGGAGCTGGTCAAGGTTCCCGGCGTGGGAAATCGTGTGGCACAGTTTCTGCACGATTTATATCCTCTTTTAGGCTGTGTGGAGCGGTGTATGCTCCGGGAACGGGAGAAGGGCTATGCTTGTCTCCCCGACACCAAAGCCATGGGCAACTATGTCAAGACCCTCTTTTACGGCAAGCTTACCGAGACCTTTTATCTGGTCAGTATCAATAAGAAGCTGCAGGCATATCGGTTCGACAAGATTTCCGAGGGCAGTGCCGAGGAAACCCCGGTTTATATCCAAGAGGTGGTCAGACAGGCAGTGCGTAACAAGGCACATTGTGTACTGATTGCCCATAACCACCCCTCCGGGAATCTCAACCCCTCCCGGGCGGATATAGATACCACCCGGCAGTTATACCGTGCCATGGACGCGGTGGGAATTACCCTCCTTGACCATATCATTGCCGGCGGCGGTGAGTTTATCAGCATGAAAGAAATGGGAATCTTTTAGGAGACGAAAACAGTACCCCAATTTATTGGGTGCTGTTTTTTCTTATAGGGAGAATTATAACAAAACTTTAACATTTCTGTGGTACAATCAAAGAAAAGAAGCAGAAGGAGGTTGATTTTGTGTTTCAGATATTGGTGGTGGAAGATGATTTTGACTTGAACCATACCGTTTGTGCCTTTTTAAATCAGAACGGTTATGAGGCAACCGGGTGCATGAACGCAAGTGATGCCTATGATGCCGTCGGGTGGTAGATATTATGCACGGGGAAATCCGGGTAGAAAGTGTCCATGGACAGGGCAGTACCTTCACGGTGCGGTTTAAGGGGAACGGATAATGAAAGATTGGAAAAACCTATGGAAGCAGTTAATTTTCCCGCCGAGATGGCTGATGCTGGTATGGGGCATCCTCCGTGCGGCAATGTTAACCGTGGTGTTTCTAAAAGGATGGGACACAACCTCGCGTTTTAACCAGATTATGGTGGGCATCACAGGTGCCGGTGTATGTGCCATTGAGGTGGTAATCTCGGTTTATACCATTGCCCATGCCAACAAGGGGATTGCCAAGCTGCAAACAGAAAAGGAGTTGTGATCGACATGGAACGTGAAAATAAAAAAGAAGTATTTCGTTATACTTATTCTGCCAAGGAGCAGGAGGAGCTAAAGCGTATCCGGGAAAAATATTTGCCCAAGGAAGAGGACAAAATGGAACAGCTTCGCCGGCTTGATCATAGCGTCAACCATAAAGGAACTGTGGCGGCGCTTATTGTTGGTGTTTTAGGTGCCTTGGCGCTGGGAATCGGCATGAGTTGTTGCATGGTTTGGAAAGATGCACTGTTTATCCCCGGGATTGTGGTTGGGATCTTAGGAATTGCGACGGTGTCCCTTGCGTATCCGCTGTATGCTCGTATCACACAAAAAGAGCGTGAAAAAATTGCGCCGGAAATTATGCGGCTCACTGATGAACTGATGCAACAATGAAAAACTCCCTGTTCATTAGGCCGCGAGTCATAAGCAATATTCGCCCTGATAAATCTTGATTTCGGCGCATAGCTGTGTTAAAAGCCTCGTGAATCCACAAAGGATTCACTGCGTTTTTGCCTTGCTCTGCATTCTAAATCAAGATTTTCAGAGTGCAGAGCAGTTTTGAGTTAGAGGTTTTTTGGTTCAGGCAAAGCAATAAAAAGTCCGCAATCCGTCAGGATTGCGGACATTTTATTTGAAGTATGGGCGAAAAATATCAATTCAAAACCGATTCTCCCTTGTGACTCGCGGCCTTTGCGCACAGGAAGTTTTGCTTATATCACTTTGGTTACGTGCCGTGTGACGTGGCAGTTGATGTTCACGGCACATGGCATTCCGGCAATGTGGGTGGGGTAGGTTTCCACATTCACGCCCAGGGCGGTGGTCACGCCGCCGAAGCCTTGGGGGCCGATATCCAGAGCATTGATTTTTTCCAGCAGTGTTTCCTCCAGTTGGGCATAATAGGGATCGGGATTCTTGGAATCCACCTCCCGCAGCAGCGCCGACTTGGCAAGGTGAGCACATTTTTCGAAGGTGCCGCCGATGCCTACGCCTACCACCAGGGGCGGACAGGGGTTGGAGCCGGCGTTCTTCACAGTGTTAACCACAAAGTCGATGATGCCCTCTAAGCCCTCGGAGGGCTTGCACATCTTCACGGCACTCGTGTTCTCACTGCCGAAGCCCTTGGGGGCAAGGGTGATGGTGAGGTTCTCGCCGTCTACAATCTCGGTGTGAATCACTGCCGGAGTATTGTCTCCGGTATTGCCCCGGCGTACCGGGTCAGCCACCACAGACTTGCGCAGATATCCGTCTGCGTAGCCCTGGCGAACACCCTCGTTGATGGCATCTTTCAAGGAACCGCCTACGATATGCATATCCTGTCCCAGCTCCAGAAAGAACACCGCCATGCCGGTATCCTGGCATATAGGCATCTGCTCCGCGCGGGCAATGTCCGCATTTTTCAGAATATCCGTCAGCATGGTTTGGGCAATGGGATTGGTCTCACGCGCCAAGCCGCATTGGAGTGCGGTTTCAATGTCTTGGTTCAGATTGCAATTGGCGTCAATGCACATCTGCCGGACAGTCTTGATAATTTCGTCTATATGGATTTCTCTCATAGAAAACCCAACCTTTCACAGGGAATCTAGTTCAGTTTTGCAAGGCTCTCCAGTACGGTTTCCAGCATTGCCTTGTACTTTTCACCTTTTTTGCGTTCTTCTTCTACCACGGCGGCAGGGGCTTTGTCGGTAAAGCCTTTGTTGCTGAGCTTACCTTCCACCCGCTTGATTTCACCTTCCAGCCGTGCTTTTTCTTTATTCAGCCGTGCCAGTTCTTTTTCCTTGTCAACCAGCTCGTCCAGAGGCAGAAGCACCTCTGCGCCGGGTACGGCAACGGAGACGGCGTTTTCGGGGATGCCGCTCTTATCGGACTGTACCTGTACCTCGCTGGCAGATGCCAGCTTGGTGTAAAAGGCGGTACCGGCAGTGAATACGTCGGTCTTGTCAGTGACGATATACACGGTACACTTCTTGGAGGGCGGTACATTCATCTCGTTGCGGATGTTACGGATGCCCTTGATGGAATCCATAATCATCAGCATATCTGCCTCTGCCTGCTCGTTCTTCAGGGTTTCGTCATAAACCGGGAAGGAGGCTATCATGATACTTTCACCCTCGTGGGGGAGTGCCTGCCAGATTTCCTCGGTGATAAAGGGCATAAAGGGATGCAGTAGCTTCAAAGTGTTGGACAGTACATAGGTCAATACCTGCTGTGCAGTCTCGTTGCTCTCGCCTTCTTCAAAGAACCGGGGTTTTACCAGCTCGATATACCAGTCGCAGAAGCTATCCCAGATAAAGTCATACAGCTTGGAAACTGCGATGCCTAACTCGTACTTGTCAAGGTTCTCGCAAACCTCCTTAACAACCTCGTTATAAGCGTGGAGAATCCACTTATCCTCGGGCTTGAGCTTGTCCATAGCCGGCAGTTCACACTTGTCAATGGTCAGATTCATCATAACGAACCGGGACGCGTTCCAAATCTTGTTGGCAAAGTTCCGGCTTGCCTCTACACGCTCAATATAGAAGCGCATATCGTTGCCGGGGGAGTTACCGGTAGCCAGCGTGAAGCGCAGTGCGTCTGCGCCATACTGGTCGATGATTTCCAAGGGGTCAATGCCGTTGCCCAGAGACTTACTCATCTTCCGTCCCTGAGAATCCCGCACAAGACCGTGGATGTATACATGCTTAAAGGGAACTTCGCCCACGTGCTCCAAGCCCGAGAACATCATTCTGGCAACCCAGAAGAAAATGATGTCATAACCCGTAACCAGGGTGTCGGTGGGGTAGAAGTAGTCCAATTCTTCGTTCTTGTCCGGCCAGCCCAAGGTGGAGAAAGGCCACAGGGCAGAGCTGAACCAGGTGTCCAGCACGTCCTCGTCCTGCTTCATCTTGCCGCCGCACTTGGGACAGGTGCAAACATCCTCTTTGGAGACTACGGTCTCGCCGCAGTCCTGACAGTAGTATGCCGGAATCCGGTGTCCCCACCAGAGCTGACGGGAGATACACCAGTCATGAACGTTCTCCATCCAATGGAGGTAGGTCTTGGAGAA
>JAXJVM010000205.1:0-3723 GCA_036308515.1 Clostridia bacterium
GACAATGACAACATAGTGACAAACCCAGGACAGATTTATCCTTTTCCCTCCCATGGCTGTATTGAATTTCTTACTTTTCCATGTTATAATGCCCTAAAATACATTGGAGGTGATCTTTTTGCATATTCTCGCTGTTGATGACGAACCTCTGGCCTTAGGTCTTTTGGTTCGCTCAATCCGCAATGCCTGCCCTACTGCACAGATCAGTGAGTTCCAATCCGGACACAAGGCCCTGCAGTTTGTAGAATCCAATCGATGCGACGTTGCCTTTTTAGATATCCATATGCGCGGAATGGACGGTCTGTCGTTAGCCAAAAAGATCAAGGAACTCAATCCTAAATGCAACCTCATTTTTGTCACTGGGTATTCTGCGTATACTGGCGATGCATTCTCCATGCACGCCAGCGGCTATATCATTAAGCCAGTAAGTGCAGAAGCCATTCGTAAAGAATTGGAAGATTTGCGGCATCCTATCACTATGCTGCCAAACACACTCCTGCGCATCCGGTGTTTCGGTAATTTTGAAGTATTTTCTGCTGATGGAGAACCGGTTAAATTTAGCCGAACAAAGGCAAAAGAATTGTTTGCCTATTTGGTCTATCGCAAGGGCAGTTCCTGCACCACCCGGGAACTGGCTGCGGTGCTTTTCGAGGACACCGAATACTCCACCAAACAAATGCTCTATCTGCAGAAGATCATATCTTCTATGATACAAACATTAAGACAGCACAATGCCGCAAATGTCATACATAAAACCTATAATGCCATTGCGCTTAACGATGAAGTTGTTGACTGTGATTACTATCGTTTCTTAAAGATGGATGTTCCCTCCATCAACACCTACACAGGAGAGTTTATGACCCAGTACTCCTGGGCGGAATTTGTTGCCGGATATCTGGACCGGATCACAACTGGCACTACAACCACGCCTGATTAGCAAAGATACCCAAGGACAGAGAATGTGCATTTCTCTGTCCTTTTTCATTTTGCGACACCATCCAAAAAAAGATGGAAAACCTCTGCAATTTATGCTATAATTTCCCAAAGTCTTCATGTTTGGAGGATCTGATATGCAGCTTATTAAGCGCAAGCTTCCAGTAAATACATCAATTCTGATAGTCCTTGGCATCCTGATTTTATTGTTCGGCTCAGTCGCTCTTCTATGGTCAGGCAGGGCTCATAGCAATCAGGCGATGAGCGCTATGCTCGCGAAAGTTTATTTCGACGGTGAATACCGCGTCGCAGACGGCGCCTGGCAAAAAATTGTTAGCGGACAGCACATCTCTTCCACCAAAGGAGATGTAACCCTGAGAGGCAATTTCCATATGTTGACCCCAGATGGCGAATATGTTGGTCTTTACAGCAGAGACTTGCCTATCGCCTTATATACAAATCATATCAATTTAACGATTTGTGAAGGTGAAAACGAGCCCGTTGTATTGGATATGGAAAATCCTCTGTTCGGAGACTCTGCTTGCGGCATAAGTTGGACAGCTCACGCTTTTACCGCCGGAAGCGAGGAGCCCATTGAAATTCTGATCCATAACCCTCATAGCTTCGGAAACGAGCTTGCCATAGACGAATTGTTATCCAACATATCCATCTGGGCGGGTATCGATTTCGAAAAAACTGCACTGGAAAGCGGCGCACTTCAGAGAAACACAGGACTTTTATTTTTGATCGTCTCCTTTGTGCTTTTGGGAACGGCTCTGTTCTCTACTTTGATCCATATCAAAAACAATAGTATCCTCTGGCTGTTTGGTCTTATAGTTCTGTTCGCAGGCGCTTATTTCACATTCAGTGCCGACGGTGTTTCTTTCTGGCAGGAATTCATTATAACCAACACTACCGCGTTGGGATGCTCTATGATGTTTTATATGCTGTTCCTTTCCATGGTAGTTACACATTTTTTGAAGAGCAGCAAAAAACTCTGCATCGCCACCATCGCCGCAGTTTGCAGCTTCGACATGCTCTTCTTTATTCTGCCCATCGTAAGCGATGTGTTCTTTTACGATACCTGGCGCTACTGGGTAGCTGTGCAAGGGGTCAGCAATATCATTCTGCTGATCTGCCTTGTAAAGGAATCTATTTGTGCCGTCAAGAGCAAAAAGTGGATCTATATCGGTATGATGCTGCCGCTGATTGCATTCGGCATAGATGCCGTTATGACGATTTTAGGCTACTGGCAAGGTGGGCTTGTTTCCATGTATGTTTTCTGTGGTCTTTTCATCGTTGCCTTGGTTGTTGTACTCAGAATCATCCCCAGCAACATCAATGCCGCTGCAAAAGCAAAGGAACTTGAGACCGAAAAAAACGCATTGAATGCCCAATTGGCACAAAGTCGTATATCCACTATGATGAGCCAAATACGTCCTCACTTCATTTACAATACCCTCGGCAGTATCGAACAGCTTTGTAATATCGACCCGCCAAAGGCAGGAAAGCTGGTCCACAATTTCGCTATGTACCTCCGGGGAAATTTTGGAGAACTGGACAACCCCAGACCAATCCGTATGTCCCAGGAAATGGAGCACGTACGATATTATGTCAGCATTGAAAGTGTACGTTTCCCAGATATGACCTTTGCCTTCGATATGAAATCCGATGACTTTATGTTGCCTGCCCTATCCATACAGCCCATTGTCGAAAATGCCATCAAACACGGTCTTATGCCGTTAGACCGGGGAGGTTCCGTCCGCGTAACTTCTTGGGAAACACCTTCTGCCTACTGTGTGAGTATAGAAGATGACGGTGTAGGCTTTGATACCAACATTTTGTTAGACGAGCGAAAGCATATTGGTCTGCGAAACATCCGCGAACGACTGGCGGCCACGGTCGACGGTTCCCTCACGATTGAAAGCACTATAGGAAAAGGTACAAAAGTGCAACTGACTATTCCAAAGGAGAACAGCTAATGAATGCAGTGCATACCCCTAATACCTTTGGTCGGCTGATTGGAGCGGAATGCATAAACCAGTCTGATATCATAAGCACTGAAGATGGTTTCTTTTTCGTCAACAAGTCTTTATCTGATATTCTCGCAGAGAAAAACATTTTCGATTTTCCGGATTCTTCAGGGCAAATTCTTCCTTGCAATCGTTTTTTCGATGACTGGTTCCTCTATGCTGTACCGAACAAGTCAGAACATACTTATGGTCTTTTGAAGCTTCGGGAACAGGAACACGATACTGAGGATGGTTCTCCGGCAGATGGTGATACACCCGGTGTTACTATTTCCTTCATCGCTTTTACTTTAGAAATCCTGCTCAAGTGTCTTTCAGAACCTACCACACAAAACAGGCAGGCTATGAACGCAGAAATCAACCGTGTGGTTGCTCACAAAGGTCAGAAGCATCACAAAGCACTGAAGCAATACTTTGTAAAGCCGCAGTGCCAGGGTGCCTATCTGGTAGCTTCTATGTATACAAGGCACATCGCTTCCCTATCAGAAAACGGTTCATTAGACGTGCCAGAATATTACAAGGATATAGTTCAGAAAAGCATTTCCTACAAAAACAATGTGAAATTTGCACGCCTACCGAAATTTATTGAATTTTTGAATCAGCAAGCGGGCTATATGGTTTGTGATAATACAAAAATCCATATTAAAGACCGAGAGGATCCTGACATTTACGAATCCGCAGCAATTCTTGCTACCCATACCGGCAACACCTCCCTATTCTCCTTTGCCGCAGAAGTGGAATACCACGCAAGATTCTTAAC
>JAXJVM010000206.1:0-1640 GCA_036308515.1 Clostridia bacterium
GGTATATTTTGTGAAATCGTTTTCGTCGCTAGGGCTCCCACAAAGGCATCGCCTTTGTGGGAAAGAGGAGCAACCGCCTGAAAACGAAGGCGTGTCACAAACACGCCGAGCCCAAAGGCGCGTTGTGACGAACTGTAGAGAACGATTTCGCAAAAAGCAAGCAATCCCAAGGAAAACTCGATGTTTTTCTTGGGATTTGCTTATGATACATATCTTTAGGTAGGAGCCAAGGTCATTCCACTTCATCCACCGCTAAAGCGGTCCCCCTTCTCCTCAAGGAGAAGGCATCCTGCCCTACAAGTCTATTTTATAATCCATGCTTGCGGTAGACCGACTTTTTCGACAGTCTGACGCGTGGCTTTTGCCACGCTTGTGTTCTACAAGCAGTTGCCCCTTTTTCCAAAAAACGCAGACATCGGCTCTGCGTTTTTCGAAAGCCCTATCCGCCCAACTGGGCGGATTTATTTTAGCAATGAAAAAGGGAATGAAAAGAATGAATGAACCTAAGAAGAAACTTTCCACGAAAATGCTATGTCTGTGCGGATTATTTACCGCATTGATTACTGTCGGGGCTTTTATACGGATTCCCTTACCGGTGATTCCCTTTACTCTGCAAACTCTGTTCATTTTGCTTGCAGGGCTGCTGCTGGGTAAAAACTATGCGTCACTCAGTTGTCTGGCGTATCTGGTGCTGGGACTGATAGGGCTCCCCATCTTTACCCAAGGGGGTGGCATTGGCTATGTGCTGCAGCCCACCTTCGGATATATCATCGGATTTGTCCTGGGGGCATGGGTCATAGGAAAAATCGCCGTTACTTCCTCCTATTCCCGGCTGCTGGCAGCCTCCTTTGCCGGACTTGGCGTGATTTATCTCTTTGGTGCGGTGTATTATTATCTACTGGCAACCCTGTATCTGCAACAATCTGTTGCCATTGGTGCGCTTCTGGTCAGTTGTGTGCTGACCACCCTTCCGGTGGACTGTGTACTGGCGTTGATTGCCGCAAGCCTTGCCAAACGGCTAAAAAGACATATATGAAAAATCCCCACTGCTCAAGCAGTGGGGTTCTTTCTCTAATCAGGCATCACCAGAGCGGCAATGATGTAAATGAGAACTCCTGAGCCAAAGAACAAGGTCAAGAGCGCCCAGACAAGACGAACAACGGTAGCGTCGATATTGAAATATTCCGCAATGCCGCCGCATACGCCGCAGAGCTTCTTATCGGTCTGTGATTTGTATAACTTTTTCATGGTTTTTCTCCTTTTTCTGAGGAATTACAACATTAGTATACCACCAAATGGCAATTTGGTCAATACACAAAGAAAAATATTGCTTTCCATTGACAAAATAAAAAATTGGAGATATCATAGATATAGAAAAGGCAAGATCTCAAACGGTTGTGCCAAAGTATACGTTTTTGAATAACCGCAACTTTAGCAGGGGGCGGTTATTCTGCTTTTATAGCAAATGTTATTAAAAATACAGCAGTCAGAAATAAAATTCTTGCTATGTACTTTCTCATAACAACCGCCGGTGAACTCACCGTTAAGAAATCTTACCTTTATCGGATTGCTCCGACTATATGATTATGCACAAATATTTTGACATTTCAAATCCTGTTAACAAAAATCCCCATCACGCA
>JAXJVM010000207.1:0-34765 GCA_036308515.1 Clostridia bacterium
ATCCCAAGAAAAACTTGATGTTTTTCTTGGGATTTGCCTATGATACATATCTTTCGGTAGGAGCCAAGGTCATTCCACCTCATCCACCGCTAAAGCGGTCCCCCTTCTCCTCAAGGAGAAGGCATCCTGCCATAACAAGTCTATTTTATAATCCATGCTTGCGGTAGACCGACTTTTTCGACATTCTGAGCACTTGCTGCGGCAAGTGCTTTTGTCATACGCAAGCTAATTCTCGCACGGGGCATGCTCCTGCGCCATCTTCACATAGGAGACAATCAATTCTGCGGCATGGTCATGGGTGATTTTTGAAGTATTCAAAGAAAGGTGATAGTTGTCTACACTTCCCCAGACCTTGTTTGCATAAAAGTTATAGAAGGAGCTGCGGTGCTTATCGTTCTTGATGATAACATCCAGAGCTTCTTTTTCTTTCAGGTGATATAATTCCATAATTCGTTGGGTTCGCTGGTCAATATCCGCGTGGACAAAGACATTAATAAGATTCGGCTCTTCCCGGAGAACGTAGTCCGAACATCTGCCCACAATCACACAAGACCCCTTATCGGCAAGACTTCGAATAACTTGAGATTGAATCCGAAAAATAGCATCGGTGTTAAGAAAATCGCCGTAATGATACTGCGTGGTTTGTCCTGCTTGGAGCCCCATAACCAAGGAGAATAAAAGGCTGGCGGTAGGTTTTTCCTCAATGCCATCAAAGAGTGATTCGGAAAGGCCGCTTTCCTTTGCCGCAAGAGCAATGAGTTCCTTGTCATAAAAGGGAATCCCCAATAATTTTGCGGTTTTTTCTGCAACCTCGTGACCGCCTGAACCAAATTGACGTGCTATGGTGATAATTGTTTTTGCCATGGATAAACCCCTTCCCGTTTTCATTAGAAGTATTGTACCATAATTTATAAAAAGGGGAAATAGATTTTTGCGTAAATATTTCAATCAATATTACCAAAATTTTATTTAATTTTTTAGTCTGTTTGATGAAGAAAAGTCGATGCTGTTCCGGGATAATAGTGGTTAAGAATCTCCGTGTAAGTACTTCCATTTTGAGCCATATACCGTGCACCAAACATACTCATGCCCACGCCGTGCCCATCTCCTTTGACCTCAAAAACCGCTTGTTTATTCTGTATGCGCAGGTTGAAGTTGGTGCTTTTCAGATGGAAGAGGGTCTTGATTTCTTCACCGGTAAAGGTTTCGTTATAAAGTTGTATGGTTTTAACATGACCCACATCCGTACGGCTGATTGCCTTGATTACTGATGAAGCCTCCGTTTCTGTGCTATGCCTTGCACCCTTCAGTACAGTTTTGAATGCGGACAAAGGATAAATGACCCGGCTTTGGGATGTCCCGACGCGGGAGTCGGCTTCACTGTCCACGGATGGAAGATAGGGTAAGTCCAGATTCCATACATCAAGTGCTGACTCGGTTTTGCCGGAACTAATGCGGAAATAGAAGCACCTTGCAGGCAGATTCTCATAAGCGAGATATTCTCCTTTGGTTTCCTCCAGAGCTTGCGTGAGGTTTTCTCCGTTGTCTTTGTCCGAAAAGCTGAAACTGATACAGTGCGCAGCGTCATCGCAGAGCATTGCGTCGGGATGGGAGGATGTCTTTGCGTTTACATAAACCTTGCTTAACAAATAACTCCGTGCTGCGACTGCCTGTGCTTTGATAGCTTCTGGAGGCGTATCTTGGGAAAGCTCCCGGGAGAGTATGTCGGCTACGCAGGTTTCCAAATCCACAGTGATGACTGTGCCGGTTTCAGTTTGCAAAATTGTGAGCTTATCCGGGCAGGCGAAAGAAACCGATTCGAATACAGGCTGCGCATCCGGAGTGTCCTCTTGTTGCAGCATTGGTGCCAGCAAAGCAAAAAACAGAGGAACAATAAGGAACAAAAAAAGAAAAAAAGTCAAACCAAGTAAACTTCGTTTCATAGTATGTACCTCCCAAAGGGCTTGTCATTCGATTGTGTTACAGTTTCATTTCTATGAAAATTTCTGAAATTTTATGCTTGACATTGCGGAAGATTTATACTATAATATTTGAGTTGTTTAAAACAACAATCCTTACTCTTGGCAAAGGTCAAGGGTCACAGTCCAGAAGGAGGTGACTTATCATGGCAGAAACCATCAACAAGTATGAAACAATCTTTGTGATTGATTCTACGAAAACCGAAGAAGAAATTACGGCTTTGGTTGAAAAGTTTAAGTCATTGATTGAGAAGTATGGTGAGATCGAAAGCGTTGACGAATGGGGCAAGCGCAGACTCGCATATCCTATCAATGACCTGACCGAGGGTTACTATGTTTTGGTTAATTTTAAAGCAAAACCTGAGTTCCCTACCGAGTTGGAGCGTGTCTACGGTATTACTGACGGTATCATTCGTGATATCGTTGTAAGACGCGAGGAGGACTAGTCTATGATTAACAAAGCGATTTTGATGGGCAGACTCACACGTGATCCGGAATTGAGACACACAAACTCCGGTACCCCGGTTTGCAGCTTCTCCATTGCGATTGATAATGGCTATGGCGAGAATCGGCAGACCGACTTCATCAACTGCGTTGCTTGGAATAAGACTGCTGAATTTGTCAGCAATTATTTCAGCAAAGGTAAGATGATTATCGTTATTGGTCGTATTTCGACCAGAACCTGGGAAGGTCAGGATGGCAAGAAAAACTATGCTACCGAGGTTGTAGCAAGTGAAGTTAGTTTCGGCGAAAGCAAACGCAGCCAGGAAGGTGGCGGTAACTATTCCGCGCCTGCACAGAGTGCCCCTAGGGCAGCTGCTCCTGCGGCACCGTCTTTCCCGGACAATGCATCTGACGATGCCTTTACTCCTTTGCTTGATACAGATGACGACCTTCCGTTTTAATTTCTTTGAAGGAGGTTAAGAAAGATGGCTGAAGAAAGAAGAGCTGAAAGACCTCGCAACAGACGTGCGAAGAGAAAAGTTTGCGCTTTCTGTGCGGATAAAGTAGAGCATATCGACTACAAAGATGTTGCAAAACTGAGAAGATATGTAACCGAGCGTGCTAAGATTCTTCCCAGAAGAATCAGCGGCTGCTGCGCAAAGCATCAGAGACAGTTGACTGTCGCTATTAAGAGAGCAAGACAGATTGCTTTGATGCCTTATACTTCTGACTAATGTCAAAAGAGCGAACCGATTGGTTCGCTCTTTTTCGTTGCATACTTTTTATAAAAAAACTCATACTAAATTCATGTGGATACGATATATGATTTATGGATTATTAGGTTGGAATATAGAAATTATCTGGACAGGGCTGACTTCACTGGCCTCCGGCAGTAAAAACTTAATGGGGCACACTTCAATCTGGATGTTTTTTATCTATGGATTAGCGGTGTTTGTATTAGAGCCTGTCCATGATTTTATCGTAGGTTTTCACTGGTTCTGGCGTGGATGTATCTGGACATTGCTAATTTTTGCCATTGAGTTTATTACCGGCACCTTTCTCAAATTTGCAGGTATTCAGGCGTGGAATTATACCGGCCCAGCTGCAATTTTTGGGGTCATACGTCTGGATTATGCGCCCTTATGGTTTGGGGTAGGGCTGATATTTGAACGCGTACACGACCTGCTTCTTAGCTATCACATTGGAGTAAAATAAATCGTGCATATTACCCCCTGTTTTCTCATAAGTATTAACAGAAAGAATACAGGAGGGAACAGGATGGTAATCCACGTAGTTATAGCAGGTGATACGGTTTCTGCCATTGCGCAACGCTACGGCGTTAATGCGGACAATCTTATGGCAGATAACGGACTTAGGACGGGAGATTTCTTGGTGGTGGGGCAGGCTCTTGTGATTGCAATACCGGAGGTTATACATACGGTACAGGCGGGGGAGAGTCTCTCTAACATTGCTGCACAGTATGGAATCACAGTACGGCAGCTTTATCGAAATAATTTCCGGCTGGGTGGTCTGCCCAATCTTATCCCGGGGCAACAACTGATTATTCGTTATCAGGAACAAGGTCAAAAAGGACGGTTCGTGACCAACAGTTATGCGTACCCTTATATTCAATCTTCACTTTTACGACCGCAACTGCCGTATTTAACGTATTTTACTCCTTTTACCTATGGTATCAATGTAGAGGGTGGACTGGTTGATCTGGACGACGCAGAATTGATTTCTTTATCCGAGGGGTATGACACAAAGCCTTTGATGCACCTCTCTACTCTGACGGAAGAGGGGGGATTCAGCAACGCCAGAGCCAGTCTGGTTTTTAATGATGCCCAGATTCAGGAGCGATTGATAGAAGAAATCGTTGCTCTGATGCAGAGCAAGGGATATCAAGGACTGGATGTGGATTTTGAGTTTATTTATCCGGAGGAGCGCTACGATTATATTGCCTTTTTGCAGAATCTTCGTCTTAGACTCAATGCCTTAGGGTTGCCGGTTTTTTCAGCCCTCGCGCCTAAAACTTCTGACACCCAGAGCGGGGTTTTGTATGAAGGGCATGACTATGCCGGCATTGGTGCATCGGTCAACGGTGTGCTTTTGATGACCTATGAATGGGGATATACTTTTGGCCCGCCGATGGCAGTTGCCCCGCTTCCAAATGTGCGAAGAGTGGCGGAGTATGCCTTAACGCGGATTTCCAAGGATAAACTCTTCTTAGGGATACCAACGTATGGCTATGACTGGACTTTGCCCTATGAACGCGGTAACCCCGGTGCGCCGTCTCTGTCCCCGGTGGAAGCAGTGAACCTGGCAAGGGAGTTTGGTGCCGAAATCCAGTATGATACCCAAGCACAGTCGCCGTGGTTCCGGTATACAGATACCCAAGGTCGGCTTCATGAGGTATGGTTTGAAGATGCCAGAAGCATTCAGGCAAAGCTTGCACTTGCCAATGAATTGGGCCTTCGTGGCACCGGTTACTGGAACTCCATGCGTGAATTTCCGCAGAATTGGGTGGTTTTAAATCAAGAATACCAGATAGATGAAAACCCTGACTTTTTATAAAGGTCAGGGTTTTCCAGCATTTATTTGATTTTCTTTTCATGTGCTCGTTTTGCCGCAGTTAAGGTGTTGCGCATGAGCATGGCAATGGTCATAGGACCAACCCCGCCGGGAACAGGAGTAATAGCTCCTGCAATAGGCTCAACCTCAGAAAAGTCTACATCACCGCAGAGCTTCCCGTTTTCATCCCTGTCCATACCCACGTCAATGACAACTGCACCGGGCTTGACCATATCAGCCTTCACAAATTTAGGAATACCCACTGCGGCAACCAAAATATCTGCACGTTGTGTGACTTCTTTTAGGATCTTGGTTCTGGAGTGGCAGACGGTAACCGTACCGTGCTGATGCAGGAGGAGCATAGACATGGGTTTGCCTACAATATTACTCCGTCCAATAACCACACATTCCTTGCCTTCCACCGGAACATCACTCTCTTTGATAAGCTCCATAATTCCGGCAGGAGTACAGGGGACAAAGTCAAAATCCCCAATCATGATTTTGCCCACATTGACAGGATGGAAGGCATCTACGTCCTTTTCCGGGAGAATGTGGTTGATGATAAGCTTGTCATCCAGATGCTTAGGCAGCGGCAGCTGAACCAGGATACCGTGAATTTTGGGTTCATGATTCAGACGATCAATAAGCGCCAGTAATTCGTCCTCAGTGGTGTCAGCGGGCAATGCATATTTTTCGGAATACATGCCAAGCTCCATGCAGGC
This sequence comes from Clostridia bacterium, assembly GCA_036308515.1. Lineage (GTDB taxonomy): Bacteria > Bacillota > Clostridia > Monoglobales > Monoglobaceae > Ructibacterium. The sequence goes on from JAXJVM010000207.1 coordinate 5,717, forward strand.
TTTTTCTTTATTTGCCACATAAACCTGAGAAGCAGAATCATCGCCCACGATAACGACCGCCAGACCGGGTTGTGTTCCCTCTGCGGTCAATTTTTCCACTTCCAGTTTCATTTCTTCTTTGACTCTTGCGGAAACCAGCTTTCCGCTCAGAATTTTTGCCATTAGAATTCGCTCCTTTTTGATAAGGTATTAAGCACTTGGGGGAATTCCCCACCAGGTCAAGACGACCGGCTGTTTTCAGTGCCTGATAAACCAGATGATAATTTTCCGGACGTTTGTATTGCAATAGCGCTCGCTGCATTTGTTTCTCCTCGTAGGTTTTCGGTACATAAACAGGCTTCATATCCCTGGGATCCAGCCCTGTATAGTACATGCAGGTGGACAAACTGCCTGGGGTGGGATAAAAATCTTGTACCTGCTCCGGATTTAAGTGGTTGTCCCGAAGAAATTCTGCAAGTGCAATGGCGTCTTTTAAACGACTGCCGGGATGGGAGGACATAAGATAGGGGACCAAATACTGTTTTTTGCCCAAATGTGCATTGATGGCGTAATACTTGTCCGAAAAGCGCTGATAAACCTCTTTGGAGGGTTTTCCCATATACTTGAGCACGTGGTCCGAGATATGCTCTGGTGCCACCTTTAGCTGACCGCTGATATGGTGCTTGCACAGTTCCGTGAAGAAACTGTCATCCTTGTCATAAATCAAATAATCATAGCGGATACCTGAACGGACAAAAACTCGTTTCACACCCTTGACGGCTCGCAGTTTACGGAGCAATTCCAAATAGTCTGTGTGAGAAACCTCAAGATTTTTGCAGGGAGTCGGGAAAAGGCATTGCTTTCTCTTACAAACACCATGAAGCAGTTGACCCTTGCAGGAGGGCGCACGAAAGTTTGCAGTCGGACCGCCCACATCGTGAATGTATCCGGCAAACCCCTTCTCATGAGTCAAAAGTTCTGCCTCCTGAATCAAAGACTCGTGACTGCGGGAAGTAACTGTTCTGCCTTGATGAAAGGTTAGGGCGCAGAAGTTGCAGGCACCATAGCATCCCCGGCAGGAGGTCAGCGAAAATCGAACCTCTTGAATGGCAGGAATCCCACCTTGTTTCTCGTACATTGGGTGATAGGTGCGCATATAGGGCAGGGCGTAGACGGCGTCTAATTCCTCAGTAGTCAGCGGAGGTGCTGGTGGATTCTGTACCGTATAAAAATCCCGATCCAGCTGCGCAACAGGCTTTCCACGTACGGCATCCTGTTCTTGATATTGCAGCATGGTTGCCTCTGCGTAGGCGCGTTTATCGGAGCTTACCACGGTATATTCTGGAACAACGACACAGTTTTCCGGTAAGAGATCTTGATTAGACTCCAGGTACATGGTGCCGGCAACATGCTTAATATCCTTAACAGGAACTCCAGCTTGGAGCAAATCGGCAATCTCCACGCTTTGGCGTTCACCCATACCAAAGGTCAGTAAATCGGCCCCACTGTCAATCAAAATGCTTCGCCGCACCTTGTCTGACCAGTAGTCATAGTGAGCAAACCGCCGCAGGCTTGCTTCAATGCCGCCGATGATGATGGGAATCTCTCTGCCATAGGCCTCGCGTATGCGATTACAGTAGACAATGGTTGCCCGGTCAGGTCGGTGACCGATTTCGCCGCCGGGAGAATACAAATCAGTATTTCTGCGTTTTTTGGCGGCGGTATAGTGATTGACCATCGGGTCGATGTTGCCGCCGGATACCAAAAACCCCAGCCGCGGTTTACCAAGTCTGGTAAAATCATCGCAGCTATGCCAATCCGGTTGGGATAGAATTCCCACTGTATATCCGGCATGCTGGAGTACCCGGGAGATGATGGCAGGACCAAAGCTGGGATGATCCACATAGGCATCTCCGATGACGTAAACAAAATCCAGGACAACAATCCCCAACTCTTGCATATTTTCTTGTGTTACAGGTAAAAATCCATTAGAAAGAATCGTGTTATGTTTCATAGAAAATATCATACATGATTTGAAGAAAAAAAGCAAGTATTCGTGTAGCTTTTTGTAAAAAAATATTGCTTTTTTCAGTCATCGTGTTATAATATTAGAAAATCTTGAATTTGAGGGCGTGATTGTATGAAACAATATCAAGGTGCAATTTTTTGCGACATCGATGGAACCTTGGTTGATGAACAGCAACGGATTTTTCAACCTACGCCAAAGGTAAAGGCGGCATTAAGTGAATTAAAAGAAAGGGGATATCTGATAGGAATTGCCACAGGGCGTGCACAATGTTACATCCCGGACTTAGGAATTGACTTTGACTGCTATGTCTCTTGTAATGGGGCAGTTGCTGAGGTTGCCGGAGAGAAAATTTTTGATGATTACATTGCGGACGAACAGTTACAAGAGTTGATTGCCTATATGAACCAAGAAAAAATCGGCTATATTCTGGAAAATTCGCAGCAGTGCCTCTACCAAAAGACCGCAGAAGATGACGTAAAGAGGATTTTGGAGATTTTTCATCTGGATCCATCGGTGTTTTCGCCGCTGAAAACATTAGATGGGTTCAGAGTAAATCAGCTTATGATTACCTTTGAGAAGATGGAGCAATTAGAAAAAATCCGTGAACACTTTTCGCAGGAATACCTGATTGCGCAGCATCGAGGTACGTACTCTGCAGATTTGGGAAAGCAAACCGTCACCAAAGCCAGCGGTATCCATGCGGTTCTCACGCACTTTGGCATTGATAAGGACAAGACCTATGCCTTCGGCGATCATTATAACGATGTGGAAATGTTGGCAGAAGTAAAACATTCCGTAGCAATGACACCTCATGCCGATGTGCTGGAGGAGGTCGCGGAATACGTAACCGGTAGTGTTGCTGAAGATGGAATTTATCACGGATTAAAGCACTACGGCCTAGTAGATTAGACGGAGCAACAGGAGAACTATTTGGATGGATAAGTTGTCGGTTTTATATGTAGTTCTTGCAGGAATGTCCTGGGGTTCTGCAGGAATTTTTTCTCATTTTTTGCAGAGCTTTGGATTTTCAGCGTTTCAAATGGCATTAGGCAGAAACTGTTTTGCCGCGGTTTTTATGCTGTTATTTGTTTTACTTTATAACCCCAAACTGCTGAAAGTAAAGCCCAAAAAACTTTTGCTTTTTGCCTTTAGCGGATTTGGGCTTTTGGGTACGGCGGCTTTTTATTATTGGGCGATGGAATTAACCTCGTTTTCTACGGCAGTGGTATTGATGTATACAGCGCCGGTGATTGTGATGATTGTTTCAGTGTTGTTCTTAGGAGAGAAATTTACTTGGTCGAAATTTATAGGTGTAATTGGCGCTTTGATCGGATGTGGTTTGGTTACAGGAATTATCGGGAATTTACGATTTAGCATCATGGGAATCATAGTTGGACTATTGTCGGGAATTTCCTACAGTGTCTACAATATTTGTGTAAAAATTGAAATGCAGCGTGGCGATGATCCCATTTGCGCAACCACCTATTGTTTTATTTTTGCCTTTTTGGCGTCACTGGTTGTAGGCAACCCAATCCAATCAATACATATGGTTGCAGCAGATCCGGTTCCGACCTTGCTATTGATTGCAGAAATGGGCTTTTTTATCGGTGCCTTTCCCTATTTGATTTATACTTTTGCCATGCGCAAAATCCCGGCAGGTGTTGCTTCGGCTATGGCGTGCATTGAACCCATGACTGCAACTATAATCAGTGTTTTATTTTTGGGAGAAGACCTGACCAAATTTTCGCTTTTGGGTATTATCTTCATACTCGGTTCAGTAATCCTGTTGAGTCGTGAAGGAGAAAACAACTAGAGTTTTTATATAGAATGTGCCATTGGAATCCAAAGCAAAAAAAAGCCTCGTCGCTTCTGAAAGCGGCGAGGCTTTTTTTATGTAACAAAGATTACACAGAAATTTCTTCTTGAGAAAGGAGAACTTCCTTTTGCTCTGTGTCTTCTTCCTTAGGTGTTGCAGTTACGGTAATGGTATATACCGTTTTTCCATCTCCATCAGCCAACTGTTCTGCGCTTAAAATCTGCGCTTCTAACTGTGATAGTGCTTGATGCAAAGAAGAATCCTGCGTGGAGGTAGCTGGTCTTACATTCTCTCTGGGGATGGAATGCAGAACAATTTGCAGAACAAGCAGCAAAATGGTGGCGGAAACTCCAACAACATATAAGCCTGCTCCAATTGACATGCCAATACCGCTAGTTGCCCAGATACCAGCAGCAGTAGTCAATCCGGTTACAGTCTGCTTATTTACAAAAATCAGGCCTGCGCCCAGAAAACCAATACCACTCACCACACCGGAAGCAATACGAGAGGGGTCAACTTTCATTGCGCCATCATAAATTCCCATAGTATAAACATCGGTGTATGCATATTTAGAGAGAAGCATCATCAATGCCGAAGCACAGGCAACCACTGCATGGGTTCTGACACCGGCAGCCTTGGCGTGACTCTTTCGCTCGTAGCCGATAATAATACCGCAGACTGCGGCAATAACAAGTTTTACAATGTGTTCTACTTCCATAATTGTGAACAAAGATATCTACACCTTTCTTTTAAGATTTTTATTGAGACATTTTCGCCCCATAACCGGCGAAGATGATAATGTAATTTATATTTATGAGTAAACACAGAAAAAAATCTGTGAAAAATAAAAATTTATTTATAGAATTTTGCTGAATTTTTAGTAAGTCTAAAATCCAGTAAATACGCCATTTGTGAAGTTGTTAGGAGTGGTAAAAAGCAGAGAAATGTAGGTAACTCTTACATTATTTCTATACCACTCCTAAGCTATTATCCAAACAACAGCGGCACAATTTGATGCAGCTATATGAGGAACTGTTTAATAAATCAATTACGGTAGTCCAGAAAAAGCTGATTATAATTGATAAGCCATAAATGTTATAAATAAGGAGGACATTATGACGTCTGAAATAATTGTAGCCCTTTTGGGACTTGTCGGAACATTAGCCGGCTCTTTCTTGGGTGTTATAGCTTCGTCAAAACTAACGCAGTATAGAATACAGCAGTTAGAAGAAAAAGTAAATAAACATAACAGCGTTGTTGAACGCACATTTATTCTTGAAGGTCAGATGCAGGAAGTAATTCACGAAATCAAAGACCTCAAGGAGTATCACAAACCTTAATGGAAGGTGATTTAGCAATGGCTAAAAAGAAGAAAAAGCATAACTTTGAATTCTCAAAAATAATTTTAGCTTTTGTCATCCTTTCTTACTTCATTGGACTGGGGTTTGGTATGTATGTAATCATAGCTATGGTTAAGACGAATTCGTTCGTATACATTGCAACTGCTTTATGTGGTTTATTTACATACATTGCCACCCCAGTTTCAGTGGCGTTAGGATTTTACAGTAATAAAGCAAAAGCTGAAAATGTTGAAAAGATAAAAGGCACGATTGTTCAAAATGGTGCTAAAATTCCGTTAGACAAAGGAGGTACCCAATGAATAATAAGGAATTTGCAAAAAAAGCACTCAATATAGCTGAGAACTACAATACTGCATATGTATGGGGTGCGTTCGGATTAGTGGCAAACGCTTCTAATATGCAACGAATGATAAACCAATACTCAAAGAACAATAAATACCTCGCGAAAGCCAGACAGATTTATGGAAATGGTTATTTCTTTGATTGTGTCGGCTTGATAAAGGGTATATTGTGGGGATGGTGTGGTAATGCATCAGCTACATACGGTGGTGCTAAATATACTTCAAATGGCGTTCCTGATGTATCAGCAGACCAGATGATAAACCTTTGTTCAGGCGTAAGTACAGATTTTACCAATATCGAAGTTGGTGAAGCCGTATGGCTTACAGGTCACATCGGCATCTATATTGGCAACGGTATTGTGGTTGAAGCTACACCTGCTTGGAATGGTGGCGTACAGAAGTCCGCTCTTGCTAATATTGGAAGTATTTCCGGTTTGAATAGCAGAAGATGGACAAGACACGGTAAGTTGCCGTATATTTCATACGAAGCAACTCCTATTGTGAGTGCTACAGAAACTGATGTTATTATGGTTGGTACTGTCAAGACACAGGGTTCAACTTTAAATCTCAGAAGTACATATTCCACTGCCGGTAATATTCTTGATGCTATTCCAAACGGAACAGTAATACCAATATCGAAAAAGGTTTCAAATGGATGGTACAAAGTTACTTACAATGGAACTGTAGGTTATGTAAGCGGAGATTACCTTGCGATATCCAATTCGTCTTTCGTTGATACAAGCGGACACTATGCGGAGAAGCATATCAAAAAGCTTGTTGATTACGGAATTGTGAACGGGTATGGCGACGGAACATTCAAACCTGATAATTCTGTAACCAGAGCAGAGTTCGCTATGATGATTGCCAATTCATTGGAAAAAGCTTGCGGACAGATGATAAATATGGTTTCTGCGTTTACAGATGTTGCGGGACATTGGGCTGAACAAGCTATAAACAAGTTGATTACTTGTGGCATTGTAAACGGCTTTGTCGATAAGACATTCAAACCAGACCAACCTATCACAAGAGGACAAGCAGCTATTATGGCTGCAAATATGTTGTACTACTGTGGTGTTAAAGGAATGGATTACGCGACTCCGTTCCCAGACACAGCAGGACACTATGCTGATAGCCATATTCAGACATTACAGCATTATGGTGTTGTCAATGGATATGAAGATGGTTTATTCAGACCAGATGAAGAAATTACAAGAGGTCAGGCGGCAATGTATGTTGCGAATTGCTTGACTGTTGTAGGAAAGTAGGTTATAATATGAATGTAATGATTAGCGTACTTGAAATTCTCATCGTAATTATCTGTGCGGTTACATACGGTCTTATGTTATATTTCAAAGTTAAGGGTAATATAACAGAAGGTGTAAGTGAACTAATCGCTCTTGCTGAGAAGACTGGTCTTCCCGGTAACGAAAAGATGGCACAGGTTGTCGATGCGATGTACGAAAAAGTTCCTGCGTGGTTAAAGAAAATACTCAATAAATATGAGCTTGAAAAGATTGCTCAATGGGTATTTGATTGGATGCGTAGGTATGCCGATGCTTATAAAAACGAAGAGTCGACAAAAGCAGAAACAGACGCAGAAAACGGCGAATAAAAGTGTAGAAATGTAATTTATTCATTGATTATTCCTACACTTAGGTTAAAAAACGCCGTAGTTACGCGGTTTTATGTTTCTATTATATCAACAAAAGTTTCATTTGTCAAGCTTTTAATATAATTAGATTAGCTTTTAAAACAAATATTGAAATTTGAAGGAAGGTATGATATAATTATTATAATATGCAACCAGTATATGGAGGAAAAAGAATGACCAAACGTCAGGATATGATACGCAACTTTTCAATCATTGCCCACATTGATCACGGGAAAAGCACCTTGGCAGACAGACTTTTGGAGCATACCGGTGCTTTGACCCAGCGTGAAATGCAGGCACAGATTTTAGATAATATGGACTTGGAACGGGAGCGAGGTATTACCATCAAGGCTCGCGCAGTCAAGCTGCTTTATAAGGCAAAAGATGGGCAGGAGTATACGCTGAATCTAATTGATACTCCGGGACACGTGGACTTTAACTATGAGGTTTCGCGCAGTCTTGCTGCCTGCGAAGGTGCGGTACTGGTGGTAGATGCTGCACAGGGAATTGAGGCGCAAACTTTGGCAAATACCTATCTCGCTTTAGAGCATGATTTGGAATTGGTTCCGGTCATCAATAAAATAGACCTCCCCTCTGCAAGACCGGAGGAAGTAAAACAGGAAATTGAGGACGTAATCGGCATCGACGGCGAAGATGCGCCGCTGATTTCTGCCAAAAACGGCATCAATATTGAATCTGTTCTGGAAAAAATTGTGGAACTGGTGCCGCCGCCCAGCGGTGATGAAAATGCGCCTCTGAAAGCATTAATTTTTGACTCTTATTATGATCCGTATAAAGGTGTGATTGTCTATGTTCGGGTCATTGATGGCGAGCTCATGCCGGGAACCCAAATAAAAATGATGGCAACCGGTGCAATGTTTGATGTAGTAGAGACCGGATATCTTCATCCGAACGGAATGATTTCTTCCGATAAAATCTCTGCCGGGGAAGTTGGATTTATTGCAGCCAGCATCAAGAATGTACAGGAGGTTCATGTAGGGGATACCGTTACGACGGTAGAGCATGGTGCCGCAGAGCCTCTGCCGGGCTACAAAGAAGTGAAGCCTATGGTGTACTGTGGTATTTATCCAGCAGATGGCGCAAGATACGATGATTTACGGGAGGCGCTGGAAAAACTTCAGCTTAATGATGCGGCATTGCGGTTTGATGCAGAAACCTCGATTGCTCTAGGCTTTGGTTTTCGATGTGGTTTTCTGGGCCTTTTGCATATGGAAATTATTCAGGAAAGACTGGAGCGAGAGTATAATCTGGATTTGGTTACCACTGCTCCCTCGGTTGAATATCGCGTTATCAAAACTGATGGTACGGAGTTGATGATCGATAACCCTACAAACTTACCGGAGCCCTCTGAAATCGACTATATGATGGAGCCCATTGTACACGCTTCGATCATGACTCCAAAGGAGTATGTGGGCAGTATTATGGAACTGTGCCAGGAGCGTCGGGGTACGTATATTGATATGACCTATCTGGATGATACCCGTGTATCGCTGAACTATGATTTACCGCTTAATGAAATTATCTATGACTTTTTTGATGCATTAAAGTCAAGAACCCGTGGCTATGCGTCCTTTGATTATGAGTTTAAGAAGTTTGAAAAAGCAGAACTGGTCAAGCTGGATATGCTGCTCAACGGCGAGATGGTGGACGCGCTGTCCTTTATTGTGCATAAGGAACGTGCTTATACCAGAGGAAGAAGAATGGCAGAAAAACTCAAAGAGGTTATTCCGAGACAGTTGTTTGAGGTTCCCATTCAGGCTGCTATCGGCGGAAAGATTATTGCGAGGGAGACTGTAAAAGCAATGCGCAAAGATGTGCTTGCCAAGTGCTACGGCGGTGACATTAGCAGAAAGCGTAAGCTTTTGGAAAAACAGAAAGAGGGTAAAAAGCGGATGCGTCAGGTAGGTTCCGTAGAGGTTCCGCAAGAAGCCTTTATGTCTGTTTTGAAGTTAGATTAAAAAAGCCGGATTCCGCGTTATGGAATCCGGTTTTTCGGCTAAAATGAGGTGAAGTCTATGCCAATCGGGATTTATATCCACATTCCATTCTGTAAAGCGAAATGCCTTTACTGTGACTTTAATTCTTATTCCGGGATGGAAAGCTGGAAACCAAAGTATATCAATGAACTCAAAAAAGAAATCATTAACATTCAAGAAGAGTGTGAAGTTGATACACTTTACATAGGAGGTGGAACGCCAACTGTTCTTTCGGCAGAAAATTTGGCTGAAATTCTTTCTGTAATCCGTGAAAATTTTGTCCTGACTCCGCATTGTGAAATTTCCGTGGAATGTAACCCGGCAACCATGGGAAAGGAGGGGTTTACCATTTTAAAGCAGGCGGGTTTTAATCGTTTAAGCATCGGTTTGCAGTCCGCAAAGGATGCAGAACTTCGTCGTTTGGGGAGAATTCATACCTTTAAGGACTTTTCGCGGTGTTTTTCAGATGCAAGGAACGCCGGGTTTGAAAATATTTCTTTGGACTTGATGCATGGACTTCCAGGTCAGACGCTGGAAGGGTGGCAAGAGACCATGGAGGCTGCCCTCGCCTTTCAGCCGGAGCACATTTCCTGTTACGGACTCAAGCTGGAGGAGGGTACACCTTTGTTTTTGCAGAACCCTGTACTTCCCGATGATGATGCTGCCAGAGAACTTTATGAAGCCTGTGTTTCGTATTTGGCGGCACATGGTTATTATCGATATGAGATTTCTAATTTTGCTCTACCTGGGAAAGAAAGCAGACATAATTGCAAATACTGGCGCTGTGAGGATTTCATTGGTTTTGGTGCCGGCGCATATTCTTGCCTGCATGATGTGCGGTATGATAATGTTCGAGATATCCGGGAGTATTGCGCGAGACTGGAAGAGGGAAAAAGTGTGATTGCTGAAAGAACACCGTTAAGCTTAGAGGATAAAATGAGTGAGTTTTGTTTTTTGGGCCTGCGGATGACAGAGGGGGTTTCCGTAAAAGAGTTTTCACAGCGATTTGGGAAGGAAATTGAGGAGGTCTACGGCGATGCAATTAAAAAAAATCTCAGAAGAGGAACTCTTCTGAGATTAGAGGATAGGCTGGTGATTCCACCCCAATGGCTTTATGTCAGCAATAGTATTTTGGTTGACTTTATCTAATGGGATAAAAATTAAACTTATTAAACTTATTATTTGTTATAGCCGTCAGGATTCTTCTGCTGCCAACACCAGGTGTCAGCACACATTTCTTCCAACGTATGTACCGCCTCAAAGCCCAATTCTGCTTTCGCTTTGGCAGGATCAGCATAGCAAGCGGCAATATCGCCGGGTCTGCGGTCACAAATCTTGTAGGGCAGAGGCTTTCCGCATGCTTTCTCAAAAGCCTTTACCATATCAAGCACGCTGTAGCCATGACCGGTACCTAAGTTGTAGGTGACAACGCCTACATGTTCGCGAAGCTTTTCCAATGCCTTCAGGTGGCCGTCAGCCAGATCGATGACGTGGATATAGTCACGGACACCGGTTCCATCGGGAGTATCATAATCATTACCAAACACATTGAGGCATTCCAGCTTGCCAATTGCAACCTGGGAGATAAAGGGCATCAGGTTGTTGGGAATGCCCTTGGGGTCTTCACCGAGCATACCGCTCTTATGGGCGCCTACCGGATTGAAGTAACGAAGCAGAGCAATATCCCATTCGTTATCGGAAACATAAAGGTCACGAAGAATTTCCTCAATCATCAGCTTTGTACGGCCGTAAGGATTGGTACAGGAGAGGGGGAAATCCTCCCGGATGGGTACTGATTCCGGTTTACCGTATACAGTCGCGGAGGAACTGAAAACAATCTTTTTTACGTTATGCTTTGCCATAATCTTGCACAGACTAAGGGTGCTGCCAATGTTATTTTCGTAATACGTAAGAGGCATTGCTACAGATTCACCCACGGCCTTTAAGCCAGCGAAATGAATGACTGCATCTATATCATGGGCAGAAAAAATCTCATCTAATGCATCCTCGTCACGCAAATCTGTTTCATAAAAAGCAGGTTCTTTTCCGGTGAGATCTGCGACACGCTTGACTGCTTCAGCAGAACTGTTGCAGAGGTTATCAACAATAACAACGTCATAATCGGCTTCTAACAATTGCACACAGGTATGACTTCCGATGTAGCCGGCACCGCCGGTAACTAAAACATTCATAAAAGTACCTCCTAAGATTTTTGTAGCTTTCAGTATAGCATACTCGGAAATATTATGCAAGATAAAAACAGAAAATTACATCCAAGAGAATGTATATTTTTTGTGGTGTTGGATAAGATAGCATTAAAAGGAAACTCATTCTAATTCAAAAGGAGAAACTGAAATGAAAAAAAGACTATTTACTTTACTGGCGACGGTTGTGTGCTGCATGATGCTTGCCGCCTGCGGGGGAACTACTATGGACAACGATAGAGACACCAACGGCGTGCAAGGGGAACCCGCCACCCACACAAATGACAGTAATAATAACGCTGGCAATGCGGTGGATTCTGCTACAGAAGGCGCCGGAAACGCAGTAAAGGATGCCGCCAATGGTGTGGGCAATGCTGCCAAAGATGTAGTAGATGGTGCACAACGTGCCGTAGATGATGCAGCAAATGGTGTTACGGGCGCAGTAGACAATGTCACCGGACGATAAGCTATCTAAAAAACCAGGAAGGCAGATGGGTACAATCCCTGTCTGTCTTTTTTCTTTTAAAATTTTGAGATTGGTATTGTAATCGGCGGATGAAACTGGTATAATAAATGCGGTGATTGAATATGAAACTCTTAGGAATTACCGGTGGAATCGGTGCAGGAAAAAGTGCGGTTTCTCAATGCTTTGCTGATTTAGGTGCAGAAATCGTCGATGCAGATGTCATCGCACGTCAGGTTCTGGAAACAAACGGAAGCGCTTACCCGGAGACAGTTGCGGTGTTTGGTGAGGAAATTGTCAACGCCGATGGACAGATTGACCGAAAGAAGATTGCAGGAATTGTGTTTTCTGATCCCGAAAAGCTTCAGCGATTGAACGCCATAACTCACACCTGTGTCTTTCGAGAAATGGAGCAAAGAATTAAAGCATCTGTTGCAGATTTGGTGTGTCTGGATGTTCCGTTGCTGTTTTCCTGTGACTTTCCCCTGCGGTGCGACAAAACTTTGGCAGTTCTTGCACCGACGGAAATCCGGATTCAGCGGGTAATGAAACGAGATGGGTGTACCCGTGAACAAGTGGAAGAACGCATGGCTTGTCAGTTGACCGATGAAGTTTTGCGCCAAAAGGCAGATTTTTGCATTGTCAATGACGGAGACACCGCTGAACTTCGCAAAGATGTTCAGGAAATATATTTTAAAATAATGGAGTCAAGTGTATGAGAGAAATCCAATCTTCCTCACGCCGGAGGCGAAAAAAAAGATCCGGTGGATGCTTTGGGAAGTTTATTACCTTTCTGTTGTTATCTGCCTTGCTCATTATGGTGGGCTACAAGGCTTTTCATGCATTAGGAGTGAAAACTCGATTTTTGCAAACGCAGTATCCGATGAAATATCAGTCACTTGTGGAAAAATATGCGGCGGAGTTCTCTTTAGAAAAGGAACTTGTCTACGCAATCATTCGCACAGAGAGCAAATTTGACCCTTATGCGGTGTCGACCACCGGAGCAAAAGGACTGATGCAAATTCAGGAGGAAACGGCACGAGATTGTGCAAAGGAGTTAAAAATGGAGAACTTCTCTTTGGAAGCGCTCTTTGATCCGGAGATAAATATACGCCTTGGATGTTATTATTTCAGTAAACTGTTAAAGCGATATAACGGCAATATCAAGCTTTCGGTTGCTGCCTACAATGGCGGTCCGGGAAATGTGGAAAAATGGCTCCGTGATGAGGCTTATACTAATGAAAACGGGGAACTGGTTCGTATTCCCTTTCCAGAGACAAAAAACTATGTCATACGTGTCACCGAGGCATACGAGAAGTATTGCGCAATTTACTCGGGTTCTTAATAAAAGGAGTGGTTATCATGAAAAAAGATGTACAAAAAATTCTAACCTATGAAAACAAAAATCAATTTGTGGCTTTAGAAGAAAGAGAGAAGAAGTCCGTTTTTGATTTTTGTGAAGATTATCGAAAGTTTATTACGACTGCCAAGACCGAACGGGAATTCTGTGAAGATACCTGCCGGGTACTGGAAGCAAACGGATTCGTTGCTCTGGAAGAGAAAAAACAGTTAAAATCCGGTGACAAGGTTTATACTGTGAACCGCGGCAAGGGTGTGATTGCTGCAGTTATCGGAAAGCAGCCAATGGAAGAAGGTATCAATCTTGTTGGAGCACATATTGATTCACCGCGCTTGGATTTGAAGCCCAATCCTCTTTATGAAGATCAGGGAATTGCTTATTTTAAGACACACTACTACGGCGGTATCAAGAAATACCAATGGACCACAATTCCTCTTGCTATTCATGGTGTTGCCGCATTGCAGGACGGCACGCAGATTAAAATTATTATTGGCGAAAGCGAAGAGGATCCGGTATTCTGTGTCTCTGATTTGTTGCCGCATTTGGCATCTCAACAAATGGCAAAGAAGATGCCGGATGTTATTACCGGTGAGAGCCTGAATGTAATTCTGGGGAATATCCCCTTTGAGGATGACGAGATAAAGGAAGGGGTTAAATATCATATTTTAAAATTGCTCAACGAGAAATATGGCATTACCGAGGAAGATCTCATCAGCAGTGAAATCGAAGTTGTTCCTGCCTTTGGGGCACGGGATGTAGGGTTGGATAAAAGTATGATTGGCGGCTACGGTCAGGATGACCGTGTTTGTGCTTATACTGCCCTGCGTGCCATTTTGGATGTAAAAAAACCGGACAAGACCGCAGTTTGCCTGTTAGTGGACAAGGAAGAGGTCGGCAGTATGGGTTCAACAGGAATGCAGTCTAGATATTTTGAAAATATCATTGCAAAAATTTGCGCCAAATCTCAGAAGGAGTATTCAGATTTGGTACTTCGGGATTGTTTGAGCCATTCCACCTGTCTATCTGCGGATGTGGGTGCAGCTCTTGACCCCAATTATCCGGAGGTCAGTGAAAAACGAAATTCTGCCATCCTGAACTGTGGTCTTTTCCTGACTAAGTATACAGGTTCCCGCGGAAAAGGCGGAGCCAGTGACGCCGACGCTGAATTGGTTGCCAAAATCCGAAGGATTTTTAACGAGAACCAGGTGCACTGGCAAATCGGCGAACTGGGTAAGGTGGACGCCGGTGGCGGCGGCACCATTGCGCAATATGTAGCAAACCTAGATATGGATGTCATTGACGCAGGTGTTCCTCTGCTTTCTATGCATTCCCCCTTTGAGATTGCAGGCAAGCTGGATATTTATATGGCATATAAAGGTTATCGGGAATTCTATCTGCATAATTAAATCTCTTTCACGGGTCAAAATCGGGTATTTCTAACCCGATTTTGGGGAAACCTGTATTAGAGGTGAAAATTATGTTTAAAGGTAAAATTACGATTGTTGGCGCAGGTAATGTGGGTGCTACCATTGCATATACACTGATGCTCAGCGGATTAGTCTCTGAGATTGTGATGATTGACATTAACCGGGATAAGGCAGAGGGAGATGCCATGGATATGAACCACGGGATTTGCTTTGTCAGCCCGGTTAAGGTGAATGCAGGCAGTTACAGTGACATCAAAGGCAGTGATATGGTGATTATCACTGCCGGGGCCAGCCAGAGAGAAGGAGAAAAGCGAACGGATTTGCTCAAGCGCAATGCAGAAATTTTTCGGGATATCGTTGATAATGTCTTGAAATACTGCCATGATGATACTATTTTGATGGTGGTTACCAACCCGGTAGATATTCTGACTTATATCACCTATAAGATGTCCGGTTTTTCCAAAAAACACGTCATTGGTTCCGGAACAGTACTGGATACCGCACGGCTGAAGTATCTGTTGGGTGAGCATACTAACGTGGATGTTCGTAATGTACACACCTATATTATTGGCGAACACGGTGATTCCGAGGTTGCCGCATGGAGTGTCACGAATGTAGCCGGTATGAGTGTGGATTCCTATTGTGCCAATACGGGATGCTGTGATTCGCTGCAAATCTGCAAGGATACCTTTTATAATAAAACACGCAATGCCGCCTATGAAATTATAGATAAAAAAGGTTCTACCTATTATGCCATAGCGCTGGCGGTGCGCCGCATTGTAGAAAGCATTATTGGTAACGAAAACTCTATCCTCACCGTTTCAAGTCTATTTGAGGGTGAATATGGAATATCAGATGTTTGCCTGAGTGCGCCTACCATTGTGGGAAGTGACGGTGCGGAACAAATTCTTGAAATTCATTTTTCTGAGGATGAAATTGAAGGCTTGAGAAAATCGTCCCAAACCTTAAAACAACTGGCAAAGGAGATTGGTTTTTGATGAAAGAACTTCGTATTTCCGGAATTGAGCCGGAGTCCATTGTAGATGGACCCGGCATCCGGTACACGATATTTGTACAGGGCTGCCCGCATCATTGCGAGGGGTGTCATAACCCCCAGACCCATGATTTTGACGGTGGAAGAGTCGTTGACCCCCAAAAAATGCTGGACGAGATTCAAAAAAATCCACTGCTCTCTGGCATTACCTTTTCCGGTGGTGAACCCTTCTGTCAGCCGGAGGCGTTGGCTGAATTGGGAAAAGAAATCAAAAATAGAGGATTAAATTTGGTCTGTTATAGTGGTTACACCTTTGAAGAACTTTTGCAATTGAGCGAGAAAACTCCTGCCGTGCTGGAACTATTAAAGATTACGGATATTTTGATTGACGGAAAATTTGTATTAAAAGAAAAAAGTCTGATGTTGAAATTTCGCGGTAGCAGAAATCAGCGAATTTTGAATGTTCCTACCTCCTTGGCACAAGGAAGGGCAGTTCTTTTGGAAGAATAATGAATAATTATACATACGAAAAAGCCCAGGTATGCAATGTGAATTTTGCTTGCATATCCGGGCTTCATTTTATTTACACTTCCTAGCGAAACATTGGTAGCATGAACGTAATAAATTCAATCTATAGCAATCTCTAAATAATAACAATTGGACAAAGGAGTCAATTCGCGTTAAAATATAAGTATAGAAAACATAGGTTATTTATGGGAGGAAGTAAGATCAACAACAAATGTCTGCTTTCCATTATGATGAATGTTGAACGAATGTGCAAACAATGTCATGCTGAAAATAAAATTAGTTGACTGAAAAAACAAAGACTGTTTTAAGTGCTGGAGAAAGCGCTATAAAACAGTCTTTGGTCACGATACAGTAAATATATGTAAGTCAAGACCACCGGCTGAACCGGTGGTCTTGACTATATTCCAATATCAGTTAAAATACTCTCTCCGCAGAGCCTTTGCCCGTTTGTTGTATTGTGGGCAAGCTTCCATCTCGCAAAAGTTATGGTTAAATCAGCCGAAATGGCATGGGGATCGGCCTCGCCGGTATCCGCGTTCAGACCGCTGGGTAAATCCAGTGCAATCACTTTTGCATCCGATTCATTGACCTTACGTGCGATTGCGTCTATCGGTTCCCGAAATCTTCCGTGAAAGCCTGCACCGTAGATGGCGTCTATGATATAATCCGCTCCGTCCAGCATAAATTCAGTAATTCCCGGTTCATAGTTTACTACTTCGATTTTCTGGTCGGTGCAACGTTGAAAGTTTGTTTTTGCGTCATCAGTTACCGGAAGCCCCTCTGCCATAATCACAAGGACCATACACCCTGTCTTTTTGAGATACCGGGCAACCACATAGCCGTCTCCGCCGTTGTTGCCTTTTCCTACAAGCACAACAACAAGTTTTCCTTGCAACGGATATGTGTTTACTATCTTCTTAAATGCTGATTTACCGGCGTTTTCCATCATAGTCAGATAGGGTATTCCTTGCATATAAGCTTGATATTCAATTTCTTTCATTTGTTTTGCTGTAACATATTGTGACATAGGATTCACCTCTTTCTCATTGTATCACAGCTCTTTTTAAGATGCAAGACGGAACCTTTTTTCTTGTATTTTCATAAAATATAGAAAACAAGAGGACAAGGGAGGGAATTTATGAAAATATTTTTGATTGCAGGTCATGGAGCCGGAGATAGCGGTGCAACAGGAAACGGATATCAAGAGGCAGACTTGACGCGTGAAGTGGTTAGAAACATTCCGAAATATTTGGAGGAATATGCTAACGTGGTTATTGGAGATATCAATCGTGACTGGTTTACATGGTTGAAAACAAATGCTTTTAATTTTCAACCCTACGACTATGTGTTAGAAGTCCATTTTAATTCCGGGGCAAATGACTTAAGGGGTGATGGTAAAATTACCGGTTCAGAAATATATGTTACTACAAGCGAAACACAGTTTACCGTAGAGGAAAACATTCTTAAAGAGATGCAGAAATTGGGATTTACTAACCGGGGTGTGAAGCAAAAAAATTTTAGTGTAATTTCCAAAGTGAAAGCACAAGGCGTTTCATCTGCCTTGCTGGAAGTTGCCTTTGTGGATGACAAGGATGATATGAATCTTTATGAAAAAGAAAAGGATCCCGTTGTACGTGCAATCTCCAATGGCATTGCCACTGGATTCGGATTAAAAGAAAGCGAGGAGTTGACCTTGACACAGTACGAGGAATTAAGCAATCGGATTGGTGAATTAGAACGCAAGGCAGAGGACACGGAGATGATTTACAATTATATCGACGAAAATATGCCTGCATGGGCAAGAGAAACCATTCGCAAACTCGTGGATAAAGGATTATTAAATGGAAACGAGGATGGAGAATTAGAACTCAACGATGAAATGCTCCGGATGTTTGTCGTCAATGACAGAGCCGGTCTATATGGTGATTAACTGAAAAAGCCATATGCAAATTGCATATGGCCTTTTCAATATAGAACGTAGATTAGTTATGCAAAATTTGGTAGATACCCCAAATGGTTTTGGCAGCTTCTGCCCGTGTCGCAGTACCGCGCGGCTTGAAACTTCCGTCTTCATAACCATTCAGCACGCCAAGCCCGACCAATTCAGCAATGGCATCCTCTGCATAGCCGGCAATATTGTCAACATCCGTAAAAGATAAAACAGCTTTACTATTCTGATCGCCAAGTGCGCGATAAAGAATGGTTGCCATATCTTGCCGCATGATGGATTCGCCAATTCCAAAATATTCCTGAGACTGACCTTGAATGTACCCTGCCTGCAACGCCGCAGTGATATAGGGTGCATACCAGCCGTTTTCGTTTACATCTACAAAATTAGTATATGTGCTTCCCGTGGCAACGCCAAAGAGCTGAACAACCATCTTTGCAAATTGCTCTCTGGTTACCAATCCGGCAGGATTGAAAATACCTTCCTCCATACCGTTTATGATTCCGGCATAATACAAACCTTCAATGGCTTCTTTAGCCCAATCATAGTTGGCAATATCATTGAAAATCAGCGTTGAAGTGGTATTTTCTTCCGGTTCTACTGTTACGTCAGAAGGGAAGATGGTGCCGCCACTGGAGGAGCTTCCAACAGAGGAACTTCCGCTGGTGGAAGTGCTTGTGTCTGTGCTGGGAAGAGGATTGGTATTAGAGACGGTTGTGTTACGAGTCACACAAGTGTACTGCTTGGAATCCAGCGGGAAAGTAGCTCCATCTATGATATAATAAGAAGTCACTGTGACAACTTCGTCAGCGCTATATGCTGTTCTTGTTGCAGTAAAGGAAACTTCTAATTTTTTCTTATCTGAAGGAAAAGTTGCTTCCTGGCGCTCCTTTTCTTTTCCATCTTCATCTGTAATGATAACAAGAATGGAGGCGTTTATCGTGTTATCCAACGTGGAAGTTCGGTTAAAGGTTATTGTGTTGCGATTGCCTCTTACGATTTCCTCTAAACTCATTTTAGGTAAATCGTCAATACCTTTTTGTATGAGCGAAATACTATTTTTGTAGCTTTCTAAGTAAGATAGGAGGCTATTTTTAGTTTGTTCATATCCTTCATAGTTTTCTTTAATTTCATCAGCAAGTGCATCAATTTGAGCAGAAACATCATGCAAATATTTATTATAATACAGATGGCTGCTCATAGTTTGAATCTTTCCAATTTGATCTTCACATGCATAGGTCAAAGCCTCAAGACTAGTATTTTCTAATTTTGTAGTGAGCAGCGCTTTTGACGTTACTATTTGTTCGTCAGCAGCGTTCAGTTCCTGTGCAGCTACAGTTCCAGCAGGTAGCGTACTGATATCAATTTCAGTTTTTACAGACGCATATACATTAAGCAGATATTGATATTCTAAAATATTTTCTATTGTGACATCTTTAAGTGTATACGCAATTTCAATCAGTCCTTTTGCTTTATCCATGACATCAAGCACTGTATTGAGTTCTTCAAAAGCATTTGTAGAATAATTGTAATACTCTAAAACCTTACCTACATTTTCCTTGGATGTAGCGGATAAACTTGTATAGGCCGTTTTAGCCGCTGCCACTTGTGCAATCACGTTGCTTAAGGAAAGAGGAGTCCCATCTTCTGCATAAAAAGAAATATCCTCAGCTTCAGGAAGTGCAACAAGCAAATCGTAAGCCTTTTGTTCTTCTTCGTTTAAAGTGGGAACAATGGGGCCAGCCTGAAAAGTGACGGTAGGAGTAACAGAAATGGTTTTTTCATCTAAATCCGTTAATGAAAATTCAGAAACGGAAAGAACGCTTGCAGACGGAACCTGCGAGTTTGTAATTTCTAAGTTAAAAAAAGCGGTTTTTGCCGCAATGCCTTCGGCAGTTGTGCGTGTAAGTTTACAATCGGCAGAGTTTTTGCCACGAAGAGTATCATCACTATCGCCTTCAGTTAGAAGTTTTTCTTCAAAGGCAGCTGTAAGAACATTGGCATCAGTGAGCTGAATCTTAAACGTAAGCTCTGTAAAAGCAGGTAAATCACTTAGGGTTGTAAAAATAACTTTGTAATTTCCTTCTGTGTCTGTGGAATAATAGTTTGCATTGATATCAATAGCAAGGCTTGTGGAGGTTGTAGCATCTCCTGCATCGTTCTGTTCCGCTATCGGCGTCGGCATCTCTTCTGCAAAGATCGGCAAAGATGTTGTGCCAAGCATAGCACAAATAAGTAGAGAACTGATTCCGATTTTATATTTCCTTCGGTTCATAATTCATTCCTCCTAAATGTTGTCACAAAATAAATGTATCTTGTTTTCTTCATTATACCATTACAAGATTGAAAAACTATAAAAAACAGGTAACATTTGTGTTACAAACACAATATTTTGCGTTTTCCGGGGAAAAATAAGTGGAAATATTGTATGATATATCTTATAAATCCGTTTATTTCCTGCAAAGAACGAACATGGAAATGTTCGATAACTCAAAACCGTGTTTTTAAAGATTTTCCTTGCCAAAAGGGAGAAAAGATGATACAATAAAAGATATTGATGTAAATTTTCCGTTATTTTACGGATAAGGATATAAATTGGAGGTCCTGAAATGTCTGTCAAAAGTATGATTGAAAAAGTAATCGGCACCTATAGTGATAGAGAACTAAAAAAGATTTATCCTATCCGGGATCGCGTGCTTGCTCTTGAGTCTGAAATGGAAAAGAAATCTGACGCAGAGCTTCGCGCAATGACCGATATCTTAAAGGGGCGTCTGAAAAACGGTGAAACCACAGACGATATCTTGCCAGAGGCGTTCGCCGTCTGCCGCGAAGCTGCATGGCGCGTTCTTGGCATGAAGCATTTTCCGGTGCAGATTGTGGGCGGAATTGTACTGCATCAGGGGCGTATTGCCGAGATGAAAACCGGTGAAGGTAAAACCCTGGTAGCAACGCTTCCTGCCTATCTAAATGCACTGACCGGTGAGGGTGTGCATATTGTCACGGTCAATGACTATCTTGCAAAGCGTGATAGTGAGTGGATGGGAAAGCTTTATAGCTTTCTGGGTCTGACTGTAGGGCTTGTTATTCATGAAAAAGATAACAAACAACGCAAAGAGGCTTACAACGCCGATATCACCTACGGCACTAACAACGAAATGGGCTTTGATTATCTCCGCGATAATATGGTCATATACAAGGAGAATAAGGTGCAGCGCGGGCATGCTTACGCCATCGTGGATGAGGTAGATAGTATCCTGATTGATGAAGCAAGAACGCCGCTGATTATTTCCGGTATTGGAGATAAATCTACGGATCTTTATCTTCAGGCAGACCGATTTGCGAAAACCCTAAAATATAAAAAGGTCATTGAAACAGACTCTAAGGTTGAAGTGGAAGATGACGCTTCTTATGATGAGTATGATTATATAGTGGACGAGAAAGCGCATACTGCCATCTTGACTCCCCAAGGTGTGAAAAAGGCAGAAGAAGCTTTCCATATTGAAAATTTAACCGATCCTGCCAATATGACACTTTCCCATCACATCAACCAGGCAATTAAAGCAATTGGTGTAATGAAGCGTGATAAGGACTATGTTGTCAAAGACGGTGAAGTCATTATTGTTGACGAATTTACCGGTCGTATGATGTTTGGTCGGAGATATAATGATGGTCTCCATCAGGCAATCGAAGCAAAAGAAGGCGTTAAGGTTGAAAATGAGAGTAAAACCTTGGCAACCATCACCTTTCAGAATTTCTTCCGTCTTTATAAAAAGCTTTCCGGTATGACCGGTACTGCACAAACGGAAGAGGACGAATTCCAGGAAATTTACAAACTGGATGTCATTGTGATTCCCACTAATAAGCCTATGGCGAGAGAAGATGCAGCCGATAGCATTTATAAGACGGAACTTGCCAAGTTTAACGCGGTCATAGACGAAGTAGTAACTGCCCACGAAAAGGGTCAGCCCGTCTTGATTGGTACGGTTTCCATCGAGAAGTCCGAACTGCTCAGTAAGCTACTGAGAAAACGTGGCATTAAGCACAATGTACTGAATGCCAAATTCCATGATAAAGAGGCAGAAATTGTAGCGCAAGCCGGAAAATACGGCGCGGTTACCATTGCCACTAATATGGCAGGTCGTGGTACGGATATCGTCCTTGGTGGTAATGCTGAGTTTATGGCAAAAGACGAGATGCGCAAGCAGGGCTTTGACGAAGAAATGATGGTTCAGGCAACAGGTTTTGCCGAAACCGATGACGAAGAAATTCTCAACGCGCGTAAGACTTATCAAGGACTTTATAAACAGTTTAAAGATGAACTGGAGCCGGAACAGAATAAGGTTCTGGAAGCCGGTGGTCTATATATCATTGGCACGGAACGTCACGAAAGCCGGCGTATTGATAACCAGTTACGCGGACGTTCTGGTCGTCAGGGAGATAAAGGTTCTTCCAAATTTTATCTCTCCTTAGAGGATGACCTGATGCGTTTATTTGCACCGGAGCGTATCAATCGCGTCATGGAAACCTTTGGAATGGAAGAGAACGAAGCCATCGAAAGCAAGATGCTCAGTAATGCCATAGAAACCGCTCAGCAGCGGGTAGAGGGCAGAAACTTTGATATCCGTAAGCATGTGCTGCAATATGACGATGTGAACAATCAGCAGCGTGAAATGATTTATAAGCAGCGTAATCAGGTGCTTGACGGTGAGGATATGAAGAATTATATCCAGAACATGATGCGTGATACTGCCGCCAATATTATTGCACTTTATGCAGGGGACAGGGGAGTCGCTGAAGAATGGGATTGGTCTGGTATTAAAGAACATTTCACTACCATCTTTGGTGAACTTCCGACGGAAGCTTTTGATATCTCTGAGCACGAATTGGATCATATGACCCAAGAGAGCTTGCAGGAGCGTTTGCTTGAGTATATTCACGCAAAATATGCTGAAAAAGAAGCTGAGTTCGGTGACGCAATGCGCGAGGTTGAACGTGTTCTGCTTCTTAGAGTGGTCGACCAGAAGTGGATGGATCATATTGATAACATGGAACAGCTTCGTCAAGGTATCAATCTCCGTGCTTATGCACAACGTGACCCGGTTGTGGAGTACAAATTTGAAGCAATGGATATGTTTGAAGAGATGATTGCTTCTATTAAAGAGGACACTGTACGGCATTTATTCCATGTGATTCCGCAGACCAGGATTGAGAGAACTCAGATAGCAAAACCGGTTGCTGAAAATCATGGTTCAGATGGAACGGTGAAAAAACAGCCCGTTCGCCGAAAGGCTGAAATTGGGAGAAACGATCCTTGTCCCTGCGGCAGCGGAAAAAAATATAAGCATTGTTGCCTGGAGAAGGATGAGGCAAATCAATAATTTCAAAATACTAATAAGGATGTGATAGTGTGATAGCTTTTGACGAATACAAGCTCGGCCTTGATGGCATGGAAAAAGATATAACCGAACTGAGGGATTCACTTTAACATAGATAAAACACAGTCAGAGGCAGACGAATTGGAACAAAAGACCATGTCGGCAGACTTCTATGATGATATGGAAGCTGCCGGGAAAACACTCCAGCAGTTAAAAGGACTGCGTGAAAAGATTTCTCGGTACGAAAAATTAAAATCCTCTTGGGAGGATTTGGTTACCCTTGTTGCACTTGCCATTGAGGAAGAGGACGAAAGTGTGCTGGATGAGGTAAAGACCGGTTATAAACAGCTTAATGATGACCTGGAATCCATGAAACTGGAAACGCTGCTTTCCGGTAAGTATGATAAAAATAATGCTATTTTGACTCTGCATGCCGGTGCTGGCGGTACTGAGGCCCAGGATTGGTGCGAAATGTTGTTTCGTATGTACACCCGATGGGCAGAACGCCGGGGCTACAAAACCGAGACCTTGGATTATCTGGATGGTGAAGAAGCCGGCATTAAGAGTGTTACCATCTTGATAGAAGGCCTTAATGCTTACGGTTATGCAAAATCCGAAAAAGGGGTACACCGTCTGGTGCGGATTTCCCCCTTTGACTCAGCGGCAAGACGTCATACCTCTTTTGCATCGGTAGAGGTCATGCCGGAAATCAACGATGATTTGGATGTACAAATCAATCCGGAGGATTTACGTGTGGATACCTATCGTTCCAGCGGTGCCGGCGGTCAGCATATCAATAAGACGGAATCAGCCATCCGTATTACCCATCTTCCCACCGGAGTTGTGGTGACCTGCCAAAATGAGCGTTCGCAGCACAAAAATCGTGAAACCGCTATGAAAATGCTGAAATCCAAACTCATAGAAATTGCAGAGCGGGAACAGAAAGAAAAAATTGAGGATCTCAAGGGTGTTCAGATGGAAATTGGCTGGGGAAGCCAGATCCGTTCTTATGTGTTCCATCCTTATAGCATGGTAAAAGACCACAGAACCAACTTTGAGGTAGGAAACACCGGTGCGGTTATGGACGGAGATTTGGATGGATTCATCAATGCCTATTTGATTGCAAAGTCTAAAGGCGAGTTGTAATCGGGACAGAATAAAGGAGTAAGCTATGTTTGAAAAATTATCGTTTATAGAACAACAGTTTGAGGAACTGGCACAGAAAATCAGTGATCCTGCGGTGATTGCTGATCAGGAAACCTGGCGCAAGCTTTGCAAGGAGCATTCGGATTTGACTCCCATTGTGGAAAAATATCGGGAATACAAGACCAACAAGGAAACCATTGACGATGCCAAAATGATGATGGATGACCCTGAAACTGACAAGGAATTTAAAGAAATGTTGGTGGAGGAAACCAAGCAGGCGAAAGAAAATATCGCACGTATTGAAGAAGAACTTAAAGTTTTACTTCTTCCGAAAGACCCTAATGACGATAAAAACGTTATGGTGGAGATTCGCGGCGGTGCCGGTGGTGATGAGGCGGCTTTATTTGCAGGAGATTTATTCCGCATGTATTCAATGTATGCAGATTCCCAGCGTTGGAAAACAGAGGTGCTGAACCTTAGTGAAATCGGCATTGGCGGCATCAAGGAAGTCACTTTCATGATTGAGGGGGAAGGTGCATACAGTCGCTTGAAGTTTGAAAGCGGCGTTCACCGTGTTCAGCGTGTGCCGGAAACCGAATCCAGCGGCCGCATTCACACCTCCACAGTAACCGTTGCGGTACTGCCGGAGGTTGATGATGTAGAGGTTGAAATCAACCCGGATGATTTACAGATTGACACCTATCGCTCCAGCGGTGCCGGTGGTCAGCACGTTAATAAGACAGAATCTGCTATCCGTATCACGCATCTTCCTACCGGTATAGTTGTGGCTTGTCAGGATGAACGTTCCCAGCACAAAAACCGAGAGGCTGCCATGAAGATGCTGCGTTCCCGTCTTTATGATAAAATGGAGCAGGAGCGTAATGCCTCTATTGCAGCAGACCGTAAAAGTCAGGTGGGAACCGGTGATAGAAGTGAGCGTATTCGTACTTATAACTTTCCTCAGGGGCGTATGACCGATCACCGTATTGGGTTGACTCTGTATAAATTGGAGCAAATCATGAATGGTGATCTGGATGAAATTATTGATGCGCTGATCACCACGGACCAGAGTGAAAAGCTGAAAGCACAGGCAGAAGAAATATAGATCTATCAATCCACCGGCAAACACGGTTGTGTTTGTCTGTGGGTTTGCTTTATGTAAGCTGACATAGAAAGGAGGCGATCCTATGGAAGAAAAAGATACGAAATACCTTTCCACATCCGACTGTGATTTGCAGCTTGCTGCAGAACTTCTTAAGCAGGGTGGGACGGTTATTTTCCCAACAGAAACTGTTTATGGACTTGGAGCAAACGCCCTTGATTCCAACGCAGCAGAGAAAATATTTGCCGCCAAGGGACGTCCTTCTGACAACCCTTTGATTGTACATATTGCAGCTCGTGATGCTTTAACGCCATTAGTAGCGGAGATTCCGGAGGTTGCGGAGCGATTGATGGATGCCTTCTGGCCGGGACCTCTGACCTTGATTTTCAAAAAATCTAACTTGGTTCCAAAGGCGGTGACAGGAGGTTTGGAAACTGTGGCAGTTCGTATGCCGAACCAGCCTGTGGCAAAAAGACTTTTGGAGCTTGCACAAATCCCTGTCGCGGCTCCCAGTGCGAATCTTTCAGGTAAACCCAGTCCCACTACTTTTGCACATGCAAAAGCTGATATGGCAGGACGTGTTGACGCCATTATTGATGGCGAAAACTGCCAGGTGGGCGTAGAATCCACTGTCTTGGATATCAGCGGCGAGATACCGATTTTATATCGCCCAGGCGGCGTTACGGTGGAACAAATCGAAACGATGATTGGTCCCATTCAGGTGATAACCAAAACCAAAGAGGGGGAAACTCCAAAATCTCCCGGATTGAAATATAAGCACTATGCACCCGAGGCAGACCTGCAAATCCTGCACGGTTCTATGGAACAAGTGCAAGCATATGTGAAAGATATTGGCAAAACCTATAAGACTGCCGTCTTAGTCTTTGATGAATTCCCGGAGTTTTCAGAAGGTATTATTACCTATTCTTTGGGTAGCCAAACAAAGCCGGAAGAGGCAGCTAACCGATTGTTTTCGGCACTTCGCGAATTGGATTTACAAGGGGTTCAATACATTTTTGCTCCGGAGCTTCCAGCTAATGGTGTCTGGCGTGCAGTCCGAAATCGTATGTACCGGGCTGCCGGTGAAACAATTATTGATTTAACCAAGGTCAAAAAGCAAATTTTGTTTCTATGTACCGGGAACACCTGTCGCAGTCCCATGGCAGAGGGAATTTTAAAGCACATGGCAGAAGAGGAAGGATTGCCTGTTTCGGTATCTTCTGCCGGGCTATATGCAGATGGCTCCCCTGCCTCCCAGTACGCAGTTGCGGTGATGAAGGAGCTTGGAATTGACATTAGCAAGCATTGCTCACGGCAGTTTACCGCCGAACTTGCAGAAAATGCAGACCTTATTTTGACCATGACCTCTGCCCACAAGCAGATGGCCGACATGCTTTTGCCACAGTATCAAGACAAGAGTATTTCACTTGCCCAATGGGCAGGTGAAGAAGGTGATATTCACGATCCATTTGGGGGCGATATTACCGAGTATCGGCATTGCAGAGATGAAATCCGGCAGATGATAGAGACAGGGCGGAGGAAGCACCTATGATTCAGATTGGATTTCTTACAGAGGAAGCTCTGGATGAAGTTTTGGCATTGGAACGGATTTGTTTTCCCGATGATCCATGGAGTAGAATGTCCTTTGAAAACGAGTTGACAAATCCGCTCTCCGTATTTCTGACCGCAACAGATGATGCAACCGGAAGTGTTATCGGTTACGGTGGCGTTTGGCTGATGTATGATGCCGGAAACATTACCAACATTGCTATTCATCCGGATTATCGGCGCGAGGGAATTGCCGCTAGACTTCTTACCTTGCTTACCGATATTTGTATGGACAAGGGGATGGAGACCATCACTTTAGAAGTGCGAGAAAGCAATCTACCTGCCCGAAAATTATATGAAACAAGTGGTTTCTCTGTTTGTGGATTACGAAAAAAATACTATCAGGGCAAGGAAGATGCTTTGATTATGACCAAAGAATTATTGGAAGAAAAGGAGAGTGACTATGCGAATATTAGCAATTGAAAGCTCCTGTGACGAGACTGCAGCAGCAATCGTACAGGATGGTACTCAAGTACTCTCAAATGTCATCAACACCCAGATTGACCTGCATAAGCTCTATGGCGGTGTTGTTCCGGAGATTGCCTCGCGGAATCACATCAAAAATATTACTGCAGTTGTAAATAAGGCGGTCTCTGATGCAACTATGACCCTGGAGGATGTGGATGCCATTGCAGTGACCCATGGTCCCGGATTGGTAGGCGCGCTTCTGGTAGGTGTTTCTACGGCAAAAGGATTAGCGTATGCCTTAAAAAAGCCCTTGATTCCAGTGCATCACATTAAAGGACATATCTGCGCCAATTTTATTGAGAACCCCGATTTTAAGCCGCCTTTTGTTTGTCTGGTGGCGTCAGGCGGACATAGCCACTTGGTTTTGGTAGAGGATTATGTGAATGTCAAGGTTCTGGCGCGTACCAGAGATGATGCGGCAGGGGAAGCATTTGACAAGGTTTCCCGTGTGCTGGGACTGGGTTATCCCGGCGGACCTGCTATCCAAAAAAAAGCAGAAGAAGGAAATCCTGATGCGATTCGTTTCCCACGGGTAAGCATGGGGGAGGACGGATTTGACTTTAGTTTTAGTGGCGTTAAAACCGCGGTGCTAAACTACATCCATAACGCCAGTCAAAAAGGCGAGGGGATTAACACTGCTGACGTGGCGGCATCCTTCCAGGAAGCGGTGGTGGACGTGCTTTCTGAGCACTTAATTGCCTGTGCAAAGAAGCAGGGAGTTAAACAAATTGCACTTGCAGGTGGTGTTGCTGCAAACAAGCCCTTAAGAGAACGTATTGCAAAAAAAGCAGAGGAAAATCAATTTCTGTTTCAGTATCCAAGATTGGAATTATGTACCGACAATGCAGCAATGATAGGTTGTGCGGCATACCATGAATACCAAAAAGGAAACCTGGCAGACATGACCCTCAATGCAGTGGCCAACTTGCAATTGTAAATAGGTAAAGGAAAAAGACGATATCATAAGATATCGTCTTTCGTTTCGTAGATTGTAGAATTTTTACCTTGAACAGATCGCCTTACGCGATTTTATTCAACTTTGCTGCATACTGGCTCTTTCTGCGGGCAGCAGTATTCTTGTGCAGAATACCCTTGGCAACAGCCTGATCTGTCTTCTTTACAACAAAGTTATAAGCTTCAGAGGCAGCAGCCTTGCCCTCTTTCAAAGAGGCCTCAAACATTTTGATTGCAGTTTTGAGCTGAGACTTGATCATCTGATTTTGCAGAGTTTTCTTTTTGATAACTTTAACTC
>JAXJVM010000208.1:0-14126 GCA_036308515.1 Clostridia bacterium
CATTCCTCATAATTTGCTTTTAAGAATAACTATGGGGTTTAAGGAAAACTATATATTATTTTTTGCTGTTGATGTAACATATGTTTGACAACTACAGAATTAGTTTTGAAAATATTTTGTAGATTACACCGGCTTTCTTTAAAAGCTCAACTGCATTTTTTGCACAGCCTTTTGCGCGAACGTCTTCACCAAGGAAGAAAAGTGTGTCATTGTCTGAAAGTTCGGGGATGTTTGGATTGGAGTCAGCACCGTAGATGTTGCCCTTTTCCATAACGTTCTGAACCATTTTCATTACATATTCGGGCAGCTTTCCGTCAAGAGCAGCGCCAAGTCTTGCTTCCTTTGTGAACATAACAGGATCCCATCCTGTTACGCAATCTGTCATACAGCCACCACACAGTGAACACTCATATACATTTCCGATAATATCATCTGAATATTCAATAGCATCTCTCATCACTAAAGAAAGTCCCAAAGCCCTTGCTCTTGCCGTGTTTCTTTCAAGACCTGTTGCATTGCCAATAGGACAAACATGGTGGCACATCCAGCAAAAACGACAGGAATCAATATGTTCTTTTGATTTTTCTGTAAATTGCATTATTCTTACCTCCTTCAGACCTATAATTATGGTCTGCACACTAAAATTTTCATATTACCTTTTATTCTATAATCCTAATTTAAACGGATTCATAATACCATTCGGATCAAGTTGCTTTTTAATTCCTTCGAATACCTGCATTGCAGGGCCGTACTGTTCTTTCATAAGTCTGCCAAGCTTAATACCGACACCGTGGTGGTCGTTAACAACACCGCCGTTAGCCAACGCTGTTCTTACGCCGCAGTTCCAGATTGCCTGATGCAGTCTGAATGCTTCATGAGGGTCTTGAGGAACTTTGTCGCCGTCAACGATAAAGCGGTCATAAATCATACAACCCCATTCATACCAGTGTGAAAAGTGAGCGATAAACTTTGCCTGTGGGAAGTTTGTTTCGATCGCTTCTTTCATTGCCCAGTAGATTTTTTCAATCTTGTCATAAGGTGCAATTGTGTCCATTGTACCGAAGCACTGAGGAATATCCATCATGTGTCCCGGATAGAAGAATGTAATCTTTTCTTTCCACCACTTTTCGCCGTACTCTGAGCCTAAATCTTCGGCACCGTATTTGCCAAACGTTTCAAGAAGAATCTTCATTTCAAGGTCTGCCATTTCTTTAACACCCTCGATTGCGATGTTCATAAATGCACCCTTCTTTTCAACACCGACAATCTTCTTGATAAGTGATGCAGTTTCTGCTTCGTCATAAAGACGCATAACAGATGGCTTAAATTTCTGGAGGAGTTCTCTTCCTGCATTGAAAGCGTCTGTCATATTGTGGAAGAGGAAGCCTCTGAACTGACGGGACTCAGGCTGTTCGTAAATTCTCATCTGCGCCTTTGTCATAACACCAAGTGTACCTTCGGAGCCGATAAATATCTGGTTTAAGTCAGGTCCTGCAGCGTGCTTGGGAGCGGGTGAAGTTTCGATGATATCACCATTGGGAAGTACTACTTCCATCTGGAGAACCATATCGTCAATCTTGCCGTATTTCGTAGAAGAAACACCTATACCTCTGTGGGCCAAAAATCCGCCAACTGTAGAACAGGTAAGCGATGAGGGATAGTGCATTGTAGCATAGCCTCTTTCGTTTGCAGCCCATTCAATGTGCTTATATATTGCACCTGTGCCACATTCTATGTACATACCCTGTTCATTTACATCATAGATTTTGTTCATTCTCTTGGTATCCAACACAATACCGCCGCAAACAGGAATGGCACCGCCCTGTGTACCGCCGCCTGCACCCCAAGTGGTAACAGGGATTTTATAATAGTTAGCAATTTTAAGAACAGCAGATGTTTCCTTTGCATCCTTGGGTGCTACGATAAAGTCACCCTCGGGCATTCTTAAGCCTCTGTCTGCCCACATTCTGGAAAGCCAGAAATAGTCTACACTGTGTGTGAGCTTGTCGATTGTTCTGGTGGAACAATTTTCTTTTCCGACTGCATCTTCGAGTTCAGTTGCAATCACATCAAATAAAAAGTCTGTCATCGTTTTGTTCTCCTTTTTCTTATTTTTCTACTTCCGCATCGTATTTGAGATTTGGAAAATACTTACAAAATTCTTTTATTTCTTTTCTGTAGTCGCCCTCTATTTCAACGAAGTGATGAATATAAGGTCCATCAATCAATCTGTCTTCAATCTTCTGCAAATTGTCAAACTCAACCCAAATATATGTACCATGAGTTTGGGGTCCCTTTGTGGTATCTGCAACAAGAGGCAGAATCATATAATCTCCGCTTTCCTGATCGATTCGGGCTATTGTATATGTACCGTCTTTTCCTCTGAACCAAGAACGTTGATTTACAAGTCTTGCATTTGAATCAACACCGCTTTCTGCTTTCTGAGAAAGCGGGAATGGTCCACAATGCCATAGAAGTTCTGCATTCTTATTCTCAGGATGACGAACTGTAAATTCACCAAACAATGGTTTTCCCTCTCCAAGAGTTGCACATTTCAAAAGTGCCATTGTCATAAGACAGTGCATATCACTTTCACAAGAAATAAGGTATCCCATATCATTTAAAAGTCCGTAAACAGTACATGGTGCAAGGCCATCAAACATAACAGGAGTTGCTGTCCAACATTCCGCCGAGATTGCATCAAGGTTAAATTCTTCAAAGAGTCGCTTATACATTACTGTCATTGCTGCCATCCGCTCTATGTACGGTGGTGTCAAGTCATCCAATGTATAATTGTTTCGTATGTATTCTGCTATTTCTTCCGTTTCTACTGACTTTTCTTCCAAGACCGCCTTCATTCTCTGTTCGATTATTGCAAAATTAATTGGAATAATCTTAATACCGAACTTTTCCATAAGCTCGCCTTCGTTCCATATGACAGAGAAGAATGGTGCAGGTCTTAATCCAACCTGACCAATACGCATACCCGTAAAGTTTTTAACCATACAAGCTACTCTTACAAAACTATCAAAGCCTTCCTTAAATTCATCACTTTCTACTCTACAACAAGGCAAATGTGAAAATGGAATATGAAATCTCTGCATCTGTCTTGAAACTCCGAAAAGTCCGCACTGTGAATCTGTCGGGCGCATACCATCCACATAATATTCATCATCAAGCGGTGCCCATAAAAGAACAGGTTTTCCAAGTGCTTTTGCAATATCTGCCGCAGCTTCCTCATTACCAAAATTACAGTTAATAATAAATACTGCATCAACATCGCTTTCTTTAAAACGCTTTATAATATCTTCTGCTGATTTATCATCAAAAATTAAATCTTTGTGACCGAGTCCCTTAGAATCCACAAATGAAACCTTGTCTGTTGTAAAGTTCTCTTCTATATACTTTACAAACCGCTCTCCTCTTTCTTCTGCCGAATACCAAGTAAGAAATGTTCCCTTTGGTCGGTCTGTAGCATTTCTTCTCATGGGAACAAGTCCTATCTTCACATTATAATCAAGCATTGTTTATCCCCCCTATTTGAAAATATTTTTCATTTATTTTTAAAATTACATTTGTCATTATATCATATTGTGAAAATTATTTCAATACCTTTTTGTCTTTTTATTAAAAAAATTGACTTTTACAAGATTTTATTTTATAATTATAGAAAACTTTACAGGAGAAAAAAATGGATAAAACAACACTTAATATAAACATACTGTACGATAAAATGGGTAAAGCTGAAAAGCGTATTGCAGATTGGCTTTTAGAAAATCCCGGCGAAATTTTACCCTTGTCAATAATTGACTTAGCTGACAGATGCAATTGCAGCGAAGCAACGATAGTGCGTTTTGCAAAGCATTTAGGTTTCAGTGGTTATCAAGAGCTAAAAATTTCTCTTGCACAAGAAACAAACTCCACTTCTGTAAGTACCAACATTACAAGCAATGATACATTAGAAGAAATTTATGATAAGGTATGTAATGATATATACTGCTCACTTGAAAGAACAAAAATGGTTCTCAATACTACCACTTTAGAAGAAGTTTGCAAAAAAATTTCTACTGCAGAAAAAATTGTGATATTCGGTTTAGGAAATTCAGCCTCTATTGCACTAGATGCAAGCCATAAATTACAAAGAACCGGTTGCAATGCGTATGCATACTCCGACAACCACATGCAAGTTATAGCCGCATCTCACTTGACACCTAATGATGTTGCAATCGGAATTTCACATTCAGGATCATCTAAAGACATAGTCGAGGCACTAAAAATTGTAAAAGAAACGGGAGCAACCACTGTTGCGATAACAAACAGCGGAAAATCTCCCATTCAAAAGCACAGTGATTTCACACTATTTACTGCATCTGATGAAACAAAACATAATATTCTTGCACTAAATTCAAGAATAGCACAATTGTCAATAATTAATGCAATTTACTTTTATCTTGTATATAATAAATCAGATAAAGCATTAGAGTCAATAAAAGAAACCGAACATTCACTTTTATCAAAAAAATACTAAAATTTTTCTCTTTTTGCTGTCTACTTTATTGACATTAATCCAGCTCCGTATACACCTGTCTGGGTGTACAATTGTGTTTTTTACATATCAAACTTGCCATACCCACAACCTCACCCAGCTGACCCAGGGTTCGCATAACTCTCACGGATGAAAACGCAACATGGCTGGCGCTTACCAACAGGTTTGCAAAGTTCTCTTTATTTTTAAAGTGCCATATCTTGAATAGATGCTCAACCAAACCCTCCACCATAAAAACCGCGCAAAACAGGCAAAAAGCCCAATTTTACGCGGTTTTCGTTATTAGCAAGGATCTTCCACATAAAACGCGAAAGGAATTCAGTCCTGGACTTTTCCCACAAATGGATATTTATATTTTAGCGGGGAAACGCCATATTTCTTCTTAAATGCCATAGAGAGATGGGCTGAGGACGAAAAATTCAATAGCTTTGCCAGATAGTTTACCGTATATCCCTCTTTTAACATCTTTGCAGCTTTATCAAGCTTTAAATCCAAGAACTGGCGCATGACACCAATTCCACCGAATTCCGCAAAATACTTTTCCAACCCAGAGGCACTTACACCACAATGTTCTGCAATATCTATCACATGCAGTTTTTCAAACAAGTTTTCTTTCATAAATTCGGTTGCCTTATGATAAACATCCCGACCGTTTTTCTTATACATGCATTTTCTCTCCTTATTTAGCAATAACAGAATCCCAGTCTGCTAAGAATCTTGCAATCCCCGCATCGGTCAAATGATGTTTCGTCATCTGCATTAAAACTTTGTAGGGAACCGTAGCAATATGCGCTCCTGCTTTTGCCGCATCTGTCACATGCAGTGGATTTCTGGTGCTGGCAGCAATAATTTCCGTATCTATCCCGTGAATGTCAAAAATCTCTGCAATATCCGCAACTAAGTCCGCACCGACCTCTCCAATGTCATCCAACCGTCCCATGAACGGGCTCACATAAGATGCACCAGCTCTTGCTGCTAAAAGTGCCTGCGCCGCTGAGAAAATCAAAGTTACATTGGTATGAATGCCTTTCTGGCTTAAAATCTTCACCGCACCCAGTCCCTCAGGTGTCATAGGAATTTTAATAACAAGGTTTTTACAGTTGATGGTGTCATAAAGCTCCAGGGCTTCTTTTACCATGCCCTCCGCGTCAAGGCTGATAACCTCTGCGCTAATGGGGCCGTCTACAATGGCAGTAATTTCTTTTACTACCTCAACAAAATCACGTCCCTCTTTGGCAATCAAACTGGGGTTTGTGGTCACACCACAAATCACTCCCATATCATTTGCCTTTCTGATTTCTTCTACATTGGCTGTATCAATAAATAATTTCATATGCCATATTCCTTTCCTTTGCTTATTGGTCATGACCCTTTATTTTCTGTTTCGAAATGCCAACGGGTTCTTACCGTATTTATCTTTAAAAACTTCTCGGAAGAAGCTTTGATTCTCATACCCTACGCTTTCCATCTTTCAGGTTGTTTCTGTCTCCCCTGCATGGACGATATGGTCAAGCGAATAAACATAATCAATGTTGCAGGAACCAAAATTAAGAATTTTCATCTTTTCCACCTCCCTTGATAGCTCTATTATATCATTTATTAAAACATAAGCAAGAACTATTTTCAAACAAACGAAGATGAGACGGGAAGCCGGGGAAAATTAAATAATGGTATGGATTTTCTTTCACCGCAGATACTAGCTTTGAGGTGATGTTATGCAATATCCGTCCTTGCAAGCGTTGATTTCAGCAAGTGCCAGCAGTCGGAAATACTTTCTTTCTCAGCCGGTATCCATGCAGATGGAGCTGCACAAGCATAATATGGAAATCCATTCTTCCGCCCAGCTCCATGCTTATGTGGGTGTCCTTGAAAACTACAATCACGCCGTAGAAATCAGTGAAATGTTATTTAAAAAACCCTGACATCCGCATATCGAAAGAAAGAAGTTCCTCTGTGATGATCCATTGAGTATCCATCACAAAAGGAACTTTATTTCTATTTAGAATATCACCAGCATACTCACAGTCAATACCACGAGAAACCCGAAGTTGTACAGGGAAAAGGTCTCCACATAGTGCATCACCCGGTTGGGATTGTGTTTGGCGTATTCCCGAAAGGTAATCAGGCTCGCCAAAGATGCAATCAGGGTACCCACGCCGCCGATGTTTACCCCCAGAAGCAGTTCCCGGTAATTTTCCGTAAACTGGGACAGGAGGATTGCCGATGGCACATTGCTGATCACCTGGCAGGATAAAATACTGACCAGCAGGGTGCTCTTGTCAAGCAGCATGGAGAAGAACTCTCGCACCACCTCAATCCGTGCCATGTTTCCGGCAAAGACAAAGAAGAATACAAAGGTCAGCAGCAAGGGATAGTCCACCATCTTCAGTGCCCTGCGGTCAGCGAAAAGCAGCACTGCCGGAATCACTGCCAAGCCAATCCAGTAGGGGATGCCCCGGAACACAATCAGGATGGACAAAACAAACAACAAAAGATAGAGCACGGTTTTTCCCACAGGGAGGGTAATATCCTCATCCGCAAGGGCTAGTGGCTCGGATTTGACAAAGAGACAGCACATCGTAATCAACAGCACCGAAACCAGAAAGGGCGCCGCCATAATCCGTATAAATTCCCCATTGGGAATGTCAAAGGTGGTGTACAGATACAGATTTTGGGGATTGCCAAAAGGGGTCAGCATACCGCCCAGGTTCGCCGCAATGTTTTGCATAATAAAGGTGAACGCCATATGTTTGCCCTTACCGGTGGAATCCAACACAAAGTAGCCCAAAGGCAGAAAGGTCAGCAGTGCCATATCATTGGCAATGAGCATAGACCCCAAAAAGGTGATATACACCAGTGCCAGTATACACATCCGGGTAGTTTTGAAGAGCTGCACAATCTTACGTGCCAGCAAATAGAAAAAGCGGATGTTTTTCAGGGCACACACCACCGCCAGCACACAAAAGAGGCAGACAAGGGTCTTAAAATCAAAATATCCCAGATAGTCCCGGTCAACAGGCACAAACAAACAGGTGATTGCCGCCGCCAACAGTGCAATCACCATCACGGTGTTCTTTTGGACAAATTTTTTCAGCTTTAGTATCATGGTTTATTCCCCTTGAGAAAGCCATCTGCCCGATCAGGCAGATGGTGTATTGTTTTTTCTTCTGCGGTTGGTCCAGACTGCGCATCAGAAGGGTCGCGGTCTCTGTACGGGTTGCATTTCCCCGTGGTTCAAAGCGTTTTTCCTCCTTGCAGGTCATGATGCCTACTTTATAGCAATCCATGTTATTTTATTATATTTTTTCAAACATTTGACTACTTTGCGTAGAGTATACCATATCTCTCTTTCCCTACGCAAGCAGTTTGTTAA
The DNA here is from genome assembly GCA_036308515.1 of Clostridia bacterium. GTDB lineage: Bacteria > Bacillota > Clostridia > Monoglobales > Monoglobaceae > Ructibacterium. The sequence continues at coordinate 7,920 of JAXJVM010000208.1, forward strand.
AATTTTCTCACTGCACATAAAAATCACCACCCTTTCATACCATGAACTGAGGTGATGATTGTGTTCCTTTCAGTCAATAAACGCACAATATTATGGGGCAGTCTGCTTCTTTTGGGGATTGCCGCACTGTTGTTCTGCGGTGTCTTTCACCAGCAGCAGATGGCAAAGGAGGCGGTTTCGGTACCGCTGGAGGGCAAGGTCATTGTCATCGACCCGGGGCACGGGGGCTTTGACGCCGGAGCCTCGGCAAATGACGTGGTAGAGAAGGATATCAACCTGGCAGTGGCACTGCGGCTCAAGGCATGTGTGGAGCAGGGAGGCGGTACAGCCGTGCTCACCCGGAAGACGGACGTCTCCACCGCGCCGGAGGACGCCCAGGGACAGTCTGCCAAAAAAGCCGACCTGACCGCACGGAAGAACCTTGCCCAGTCCTCCGGGGCGGATATGTTTGTAAGTGTACATATGAACAAATTCCCCCAGAGTCAGTACAAGGGTGCCCAGGTGTTCTATGCCGCATCCCCAGCGGAAAGCCAGCGGCTGGGCGAGACCATCCAGGCTTCCCTCAAAGAGGTGCTCGCCGATGGAAACGAAAGAATGGCAAAAAAAACAGACGGCGGTATCTTCATCTTGAAAGATACGACGGTTCCGTCTGTTATTGTTGAATGTGGGTTCCTGTCCAACCCCGAGGAAGCAGCACTTCTTCAACAGGAGGCCTATCAGGAAAAGCTTGCCCAAGCCATTTATCAGGGCTTAGCACGTTTTAACGAGTAGCGGCTGCGGTTTCCGTTTCGGGAACCGCACAGGTCACAGTGACCAGCTTTTGTGCTTCGTTCCAGACCACCTTGCCGCCGATGGCCTCCATGACGTCACGGATGGGAACCATCACTCTGCCGTTAAACTCAATGGCAGGGCAGTTCAGATACCGAACCACGCCGTTGACCATCATAAAGGGTTCCCCGGGGCGAATCAGCAGCCGTGTACCCAGCACATTGATGCCGGCGGTGTTGAAGGTGTTATCCCATGTGATTTCTGCCCCTAATTCCTCCAGCACAGCGCGCATGGGAACCATGGTGCGGTAATTTTCGGTATCGGTGATGCAGGGCTGGTCAAAGACAACTTCCTTGCCGTTGACCGTTACGGTGATGTATTCTTCAAAGCCGATGCCCTTTTCCTGTGCATAAGTGTAGACCTTACTGTCCATCTTAGAATAGAGACGCAAAGCCTCCGAATCCGGGAAGGCATTCTCGCCGATGGTGGTCACACTATCCGGCAGAGTAACCGCAGTCAGATTGGTACAACGGCCAAAAGCGTTGTCACCGATGTTCTTGACACCCTCGGGCAGTGCCACCGTCCAAAGTCCCTCACAGTGGTAAAAAGCACCATTAGAAACAGTGGTGAGCTTTTTGGGGAAGGTCACCTTCAGCAAGCTATCGCTATAAGCAAAGCAGAGGCTGCCGATGGTGGTCACACTGTCCGGCAGGACTACCTCTTCGATAACTGTACTGCCCCCAAAAGCACCATCGCCAATGGCAGTCACCGTATAGCCGCCCAGAGTTTTGGGAACCTCTACCACCTTTTGGGCATCGTCCACATTGGTCACAATGGCAGTGTTACCCAAAATCGTATAGGTAAAAATATCCTCCTTCAAGGATTCTTCGGCAGCCGCCACGGGAAATGCGCAAAGCACCGTCACAAAGCAGACCAGCCAGGGTATGATTTTTTTCATAAAGTAATCACCTCAAAAACAGTATGCCACCCAGTATACCACAAAACACAAAGAAAATCAAGTCATTTGACATCCCTTTGAAATTATGATAAGGTAGTAGTACTATTATTATACATAAGGAGGTGGAGAATATGTCAGACGAGATGACTCTGGTCAAGCGTGCCCGTGACGGAGACGTTACTGCCTTTGAGCAGTTGATTGCGGACTATCAAAAGCGCATTTTCTCCATTGCCTACCGTATGATACAGAATCAAGAGGACGCCGCGGATTTGACCCAGGAAGTCATTATCAAGATTTTCAAAAACCTGGACAAGTTTAAGGGCGATGCCAAGTTCTCCACCTGGGTGTACCGGATTACCACCAACACCTGTCTGGATGAATTGAAAAAGGCACGGCGTCAGAATCCCACCTATTCCTTGGATAAGGAAATTGAAACCGACGAGGGCAGCCTTGCCGGTCAGCTGCCGGACAAACGCCCCACACCGGAAGAAGCTGCCGAGCGCAAAGCCGTGTTAAACGGTGTCAACGCCGCCATCGGCAAGCTGGGGGACGAGCACAGACAGGTGATAGTTCTGCGGGATATCCAAGGCTTTAGCTATGAGGAAATCGCAGAGATTCTCAACTGTTCCGTTGGCACCGTCAAATCCAGAATTAGCCGTGCAAGGAAGAATTTAAAAAAGATTTTATCCCAGGATAGGGAACTCTTTGCGGATTATTTCGTCCAATAAAGAAAAGAACCCAAGAAAACAAGAAAGGAGGGGAACCATGTATCCAAAAAACACCGAAACGGACTGTCAGCACTGCCAAGATCTGCTGTTTGACTATGTATCTCATTTGACCGAGGACAGTCAAGCCAAGCAGATACAGACACATTTGGCGCATTGCCCCTCCTGTAAAAAAGAATATGACGAGATTCGCGCCATGCTCTCGGTCATGGAAAACGCCCCCGAACCGGAGCTGCCGGAGGGTTTCCAGCTGAGTCTGCACCAAAAGCTGGTTCAGACGGCCGAGGAAATGGAACAACAAAAGGCACATTCCCTGGCAGGCTGGCTACATCGCATGAAGAACTATGGCATTTGGCAAGTTGCCGCTCCGGCACTGGTATGTCTGGCACTAGTGATTGGAGTGTTCTCCTCCGGACTTTATGACCAATGGAGAAACGCCGACCAAGTGCTTACTGGTGAAGTACCGCCCCAGCCCACTGCAAGTTCCAATATAGAAGCAACACCCCAACCGGAGCTTCAATCCGATACCGATGCTGACCAACAGAAAAAGCCCGTAGCATCACCGCAGCCGAAAAGCACTGTAGCTTTCTCATCAGCAGAAAGCACTACCGCTCCGGCGATGCCCGAGGATACCAAGGAAGATATCGGCAACGCACAAGCTGACAGTTCCAACATTCCGGAAGCTGCAGCCGCAGAACCGGAAGTGATTACCGCCGATACCGAAGCTGCTATGGCAATGATAGAAGATGCCCCTGCGGCATATACCGGAAGAATCAGCGAGAACAGTACAAATGCTACAATGACTGATGCCGTTCCGGAAGCTTGTTCGGAGGACGCAGCCGCAGATACCCATACCGGCACTGTCTCCGGTGGCGGTTCTTCTTCCTCTGCTATGCCAGGAGGCTCGTCTGTGGCTGCATCTGCCACCTACCGGGTCAGTCTTTCGCAATCTGTGACCGCCTTTCTCAAAGATTGTCAGTCCGCCACCGGCATCAACTGGAGTGCCAAGGCGACCACCCTCTCTAAAACCTATGCGGTTCTGAACCTTTCTGCAAGTGAATGGGAGATTCTCTCACAATATATAACCTCCACCGGTGTTGTACCGCGTCTTGTCAGTGGTGATAAGGAGTCAGGCGTCACGGTGGTAATTCAAGGATACGAGGACTAGCATATGGAAAAATTATTGATTGTTGACGGAAACAGTATTTTAAACCGTGCCTATTACGGAATCAGACCATTGACCGCACCGGATGGAACCCCCACCAATGCGGTCTATGGTTTTTTGCATATTCTCTTTAAATATTTAGAGGAAGAAAAGCCGGACTATCTATGCGTGGCTTTTGACGTCAAGGCGAAAACCTTCCGGCATAAGATGTATGACCTCTATAAAGCACAGCGTAAGCCTGCCCCGGAGGATTTTCTGGTGCAGCTGCCTCTCATTAAGGAGGTGCTTGCCGCCATGAACTGCGCCTGCATTGAAAAAGAGGGCTTTGAAGCGGACGACCTCATTGGTACCGTGTCCCGGCTCTGTGACGAGCAGGGGATTGCCTGCCGGATTCTCACCGGCGACAAGGACGACCTGCAGCTGGCATCTAAAACCACCGTCATTAAGTTGGTGGTCACCCGAATGGGAAAGACCGAAACCACCGACTATGATAGCACCGCGGTTCTGGAAAAATACGGTGTCACCCCTAGCGAGTTCATTGATGTAAAGGGGCTCATGGGTGACCCCTCGGACAACATTCCCGGCGTTAAGGGCGTAGGCGAAAAGACCGCCTTCAGCCTGATTCAGAAATACAAGAGCATCGAGACCATCTACGACCAACTGGAAGACTTAGAAGCAACGCCCTCAGTGAAAAAGAAGCTGGACGCAGACAAGAATAGTGCCTTTTTGAGCAAGACTCTTGCCACCATCGACCGCCATGTGCCCATGGAGATTGACCTTGGGAATTTCCGTCGGGGTTCCTATGACACCAAGGCGGTGGGGGCACTCTTTACCCGGCTGAACTTTAAGTCTTTTCTGGAAAAGCTGGAAATTCCACCGGAGGAACGGACGGCGCACATCGAGACCATTTCCGGCACCTTGCGTAAAGTATCTTCTCTGGAGGGGATCCTCCCGGAATCGGGGTATGTGGACTATCTACGCAGTGACGGGGATCTTTTCTTCACTTTGGACGATGAGACCGTATACCATTTGGCAAACGCAAGCGAGGATCAGCTCCGGTGCCTGTTTGCCAATCCCAAGCTGCTGAAATGCGGTTATGATATCAAGGAGGACATCCTCTCCCTCTCAAAACAGGGCATCAATCTGGAAGGAATCGGCTTTGACGTGATGCTGGCGGCGTACCTTGCCGAACCGACCCGAAGCAGCTATGACATGGAGACCCTCTGCATCACTTACTTGGGTCAGGAGCTGGCTGAAACCGCCGCCCACACCGAGGAGGACGGGCAGATTTCCATGAATCTGGGGCTCACCCCCGAGGAAGATACCGAGAAGCACCAAAGCCTTGCGGACCGCACGGCGGCACTATATTGTCTGCGCCAATACTTTACCAAAAAACTGGAAGAGGACGGCCAGCATCAGCTCTACTACGAGGTGGAGCTTCCCCTGACCGAGGTACTGGCAAGCATGCAGCTTGCAGGCGTCTATGTGGACAAGGACGCTCTGCGGCAGTTTGGGGATATGCTGGCAACACGGATTTCCGCTCTGCAGAAGGAGATTTACGACCTGGCTGGCGAGGAATTTAATATCAATTCCCCTAAGCAGTTGGGCGAGATTCTCTTTGGTAAGCTGGGGCTCCGCGGAGGGAAAAAGAACAAAAACGGCTACTCCACCAACGTGGACGTGCTGCACAAATTACTGGACAAACACCCCATTGCAGGGAAGGTTTTGGAGTTCCGGCAGGTTTCCAAGCTGCAATCCACCTATGTAGAGGGAATGCTGCCCATGATTAACCCCGACACCGGGCGGATTCATTCCAGCTTCAATCAGACGGTGACCGCCACCGGCAGAATCAGCAGTACGGAACCAAATCTGCAAAATATTCCGGTCCGTACCGAGCTGGGACGGGAAATCCGGCGGATGTTTGTGGCACCCGACGAGAACACCTGTCTGGTAGACGCGGACTATTCCCAGATTGAGCTTCGGGTACTTGCGCATATATCCGGGGACGAAACCATGCAGAACGCCTTTATCCATAACGAGGATATCCATACCCGAACGGCATCTCAGGTATTCGGTGTCCCTATGGAAGAAGTCACTCCTGCCATGCGCTCCAGTGCTAAAGCGGTGAACTTTGGCATCGTCTACGGAATCGGCGCCTTTTCTCTGGCACAGGATTTAGAGATTTCCGTCAAAGAGGCAGACGCCTACATCAAAGGGTATCTGGAAAAGTACCCCAAGGTGGACGCCTATATGAAGGAGACGGTGGAGACCGCACGGGAGCAAGGATATGTGACTACACTCCTTGGCAGACGGCGGAATATGCCGGAGCTGAAGGCCTCCAACCATAACACCCGTGCCTTTGGCGAGCGTGTTGCCATGAATGCCCCCATTCAGGGGACTGCGGCAGACATTATTAAGATTGCCATGGTACAGGTATACCGCCGGTTAAAAGAAGAAAAGCTGAAGTCCCGGCTGATTCTCAGGTACACGATGAGCTGATTGTAGAGACAACCCTGGACGAAGTGGAGCAGGTACAGCATCTGCTGAGAGAGGAAATGGAAAACGCCTGCAAACTCTCCGTCCCTCTGGAC
>JAXJVM010000209.1:0-4389 GCA_036308515.1 Clostridia bacterium
CCGGATCCAGTGCATGCTCAGCGTCAATAAATGCTGCCTCGCCGCCCATCTTCTGCGCCTCTGCCACAATATGCAGGGCAACCGTGGTCTTACCGGAAGATTCCGGACCGTAAATCTCAATGATTCTGCCCCGGGGCACGCCACCGATGCCCAGCGCCACATCCAGAGACAAGGCACCGGTGGGGATTGCCTCCACATTGGCCACCGGCTTTTCTCCCAGGCGCATAACCGCGCCGGTACCGAATTGCTTTTCTATATTGCCAAGGACGCTGTCCAGGGCTTTCTTTTTCTGTTCGTCCATGTCAGGTAGCTCCTTTTCTTATCGGGTTTCCCCCGAAAACTTCTTATACCAATACTACCATTATAGAGTACCCATTTGACGGTGTCAAGGGATTTTTTCATATTTCACAAGAGGTTTCTGCCCAAAATATCCACAAAATAAAAAGGATTTCCATTTTTTCAGCACAAGGTGTGCTGAAATATTTTTCACATGGAACGTCTAGGTATTTCTAATCCCGTCAAAAAGACAGTTCATGCCGAACTTCACATTGGCAACTGCTTCTTCTTTGGAAAGCTTACGATTGACCGCATCGGCGTTGTACCCACGCAAAAAAGTCCACATCATATAACTGAGCATATCCGAATCCACATCTTTAATCTGTCCGGTGGCTTTGCCAGCCTCAATAATTTCCCGAATTTTATCTGTCCACCAGATGCGGTTGGTCTCCTTTAAGGAATCAAATTCAAACATATACTGGCTGAACTGGCTTTTGACATCATAAGTGTTAATCAACACCTTGACCACCACATCCATGACATACTCGAAGAAATTGGTTCGGACGTCATACTCCGACTGAATGCTTTCCTGCATTTTGCTCACCGCGCGGGTGTAAATCAACTCCAGCACCTCTTCAATATTATGAAAACGGTTGTAAAAGACCCGGTTGGTAACGCCCATTTTCGACAAAATACTGCGCACCGTAACATTGCGGGCACCGTCTTTCCGGGCTATTTCCTCAGCAACATGAAGAATTTCCTCCGAAATCTCATCCGTAATCAATGCATCCTTTATTTCTGCCAAGAAAACCACCCACCTTTCAGCACACTGTGTGCTGAAAGGTATCGTACCATAGTTTTCCACAGTTGTCAACTACTTTTTTTGGTTTGTGAATTTTTCGTAAATAGTTAAGAAACTTAACAGTATCTTCATATTTTATTGATAAAATGAAGAGGTGCTATAATATAGTAAGGAGAGAGTCTCTATGAATGAAGTACAAAAACCCAAGAAGCCCTTGATTTTTTATTATCTCATTGCGCTGGCAATACTGTTAATCCTGAACTTTCTGGCAGTCCCCCAGATGCTTCAGAAAAAGATTGAGGAGGTAGACTACGGTACCTTCATCCGCATGACCGAGGAGCAGAATATCGGTCAGGTGGAAATCCAGGACAACCAGATTGTCTTTACGGATAAGAGCGAAGAAAAGCTTTATAAAACCGGACTGATTGAGGATTCCAATTTGACCGACCGCTTGTATCATTCCGGGGCAAAATTCTCCAAGGAGATTGTGGAGGAAGCATCGCCGCTGATGAGTTTTCTAGTCTCCTGGGTGCTCCCTATTCTGCTATTTGTAGGGTTGGGGCAGCTGCTTTCCCGGCAAATGATGAAGAAGATGGGCGGTTCCAACTCCATGATGTTCAACATGGGCAAGAGCAACGCCAAGGTCTACGTCAAATCCTCCGGGGGCATTAAGTTCTCCGATGTGGCAGGGGAGGACGAGGCAAAGGAAAATCTCACCGAGATTGTAGACTACCTGCACAACCCCAAGAAATACGCCGAAATCGGTGCCTCCATGCCCAAGGGCGTTCTACTGGTAGGGCCTCCGGGAACCGGTAAAACCATGCTTGCCAAGGCAGTTGCCGGCGAGGCAAACGTCCCCTTCTTCTCCATGTCTGGTTCGGAGTTTGTGGAGATGTTCGTGGGTATGGGTGCCTCCAAGGTGCGGGATCTGTTCAAACAGGCAAAGGAAAAGGCACCCTGTATCGTCTTTATTGACGAGATTGACGCCATTGGCAAAAAGCGTGACGGCCACATCGGCGGCAACGATGAGCGGGAACAGACCCTCAACCAGCTATTGACTGAGATGGATGGATTTGAGGGTAATACAGGGGTTATCATTCTGGCCGCCACCAACCGGCCGGAATCTTTAGACCCGGCATTGACCCGTCCGGGGCGGTTTGACCGTCGGGTACCGGTGGAGCTCCCTGACCTGAAGGGTCGAGAGGAAATCCTGAAGGTACACGCCACCAAAATCAAGGTGGCTCCCGGGGTAGACTTTGCCAAGATTGCCCGGATGGCATCAGGTGCCTCCGGCGCAGAGCTTGCCAACATCGTCAACGAAGCGGCGCTCCGCGCAGTTAGAAACGGCAGAAAAGCTGCAACCCAAGGGGATTTGGAGGAAAGCATCGAGGTGGTTATTGCCGGTTATCAGAAAAAGAACGCCATCCTCACCGACAGAGAAAAGATGATAGTGGCGTATCACGAAATTGGTCATGCGCTGGTTGCTGCCAAACAGACCAATTCCGCACCGGTACAGAAGATTACCATTGTCCCCCGGACCTCCGGAGCGCTGGGCTACACCATGCAGGTAGAGGAAAACGACCACTACCTCATGAGCAAGGAGGAAATCGAGAACAAGATTGCCACCTACACAGGCGGACGTGCGGCTGAGGAAATTGCTATAGGCAGTATCACCACCGGCGCTTCCAACGATATTGAAGAGGCCACCAAGCTGGCACGGGCAATGATTACCCGGTTCGGCATGAGCGAGGACTTCGGCATGGTTGCCATGGAGACGCTCAATAACCAGTATCTGGGTGGCGATTCTTCTCTTGCCTGCTCGGCAGAGACCCAGACGGAAATTGACAAACAGGTGGTAGCGCTAGTGAAGAAGCAGCACCAAAAGGCAACCCAAATTCTGCTGGACAACAAGGATAAGCTGGACAAGCTGGCACAACACCTCTACGAAAACGAAACCATCACCGGTGAGGAATTCATGAAGATTCTCCACACCGAAGCATAAACGTAAAAAAGGACCGCCGTCCTTTTACTGTATCGAAAAACCGGTCAACCACAACCACGGATTATATTTTAGGGTTGAGCGATGAAATGCACAGATAACGCCAAACTCCCCATGATAACTTACTAAGCTATCATGGGGAGTCTTTTTTATCTTTGATTAAATGACGAACAAGTGGCATCGGCAATATGACGACCGTTGTTGTCCATAACCTCCACTAGAAAATGAGAAATAGTTTTTCCCTTTTTCCGTTCGTTCACAATAGCGGTCAGCACAGTTTCGGGCTCTCCGGGGCGATAATAGGCAACCGAGCACTCCAGAGCCACTGCCGAGGCATTATTCTTTAGCCGCTGATGGCATCCCAGAGCAATATCACACAAAGCGGCAATGCTGCCGCCGTGGACTTTGCCGTAGGGATTCAGCAGTTGCGGTGTAATTTCCATCTGCACGCAAACCCGGTCTTGCTCGTCATAAAAGACCTCCTGTACCCCCAGCAGTTGGTGTAAACCGCCTTTTCCCGGCTCAAGCTCCATGATTTCATCAATGGTCATACTACCCCTTCTTTTCTCTCCGGCACCTTAGCAATACCACGCAGTACCAATGTGTTATAGAACAAGGATACCACATACCAATTATTTATGCAATAGTTTTAGGCAAAATAAAAATCCCCCAACGAGTAAACTCGTCAGAGGATCTTTCTAGTTCCGGCGGCGACTTATGTTCCCGGGAGGTCGCCCTCCAAGTATTGTCAGCGCAGAGAAGCTTAACTACTGTGTTCGGAATGGGAACAGGTGTGACCTTCTCGCTATAGCCACCGAATGTGTTTAGACTTGAATAAGAGAAAAGTAAGTTTCTTACTCACTTTGAGGTCAAGCCCTCGACCTATTAGTATCGGTCAGCTGAATGTGTTACCACACTTACACCTCCGACCTATCAACCACATAGTCTACGTGGGGTCTTACCTGTTTAAAACAGTGGGAAATCTTATCTTAGGGGGGACTTCACGCTTAGATGCCTTCAGCGTTTATTCCTTCCGTACATAGCTACCCAGCCGTGCCTTTGGCAAGACAACTGGTGCACCAGTGGTACGTCCATCCCGGTCCTCTCGTACTAAGGACAGCTCCCTTCAAATTTCCTGCGCCCGCGACAGATAGGGACCGAACTGTCTCGCGACGTTCTGAACCCAGCTCGCGTACCGCTTTAATGGGCGAACAGCCCAACCCTTGGAACCTAATCCAGCTCCAGGATGCGATGAGCCGACATCGAGGTGCCAAACCTCCCCGTCGATGTGGACTCTTGGGGGAGATAAGCC
>JAXJVM010000210.1:0-4086 GCA_036308515.1 Clostridia bacterium
GATTCGCACCATTTGTTCTTTATCGGTATGTCATAAATGCCATACCCTACATTTTTTTGTTTTTCTTTGCTTGCGGTAGACCGACTTTTTCGACAGTCTGAAACAGACCGCGAACGGTCTGTTTTTTGTATCTAATATGTTTACTTACTGTTCTTTTTCAGGATAAATTCCCCTTGTGTGAAATGTTCTATTTTAAAGTCAATCTGATATGCGGTCTCCAAATCCGATTCTTCTTCAATAAATCCCTTGAATCTAGGGTAGAATGTAACATCAGAAATAGAGATCTCCGCTTTCTCGCTGGCAGACAGAGTATAATCACCAATAACAACCTGATCTCCGCAAAGTTCCGGCTTTTCTCGGGTGGTAAAACGTTCAATGAATTCGCTGTAGCTTCCCTCAGCAGAATCCTTGATGACAATGCCATCCTCTCGCAGATGAAATTCTCTCGTCAGCTTGGTTAGAGTTTCTACCCCATACGCCTTTGCCATCTCCATAACGAAGCAATCCTCAGTTACCTTGACTACCTCGGAGTTGAATTCCTCACCGGGTTTTTGCGAACTACCATCCACAATGGGAACAGGATGTCCCAAGGAGGAAGCACAAATATTCTCGTAGCGTTTTTCGCTGAAGTAATCCCTAGTATATTCCGGCCAGCCGATATCATCCAGTACAAACTTTCCGTCATCCAGCAGCAGAAAACTACCTACATCATTGTGATTATGGGGCTCGTCATTGTGCCCGGCTTTTGCCGCAAAGACATAAGGGAACTTTTTATTGATATACCATTTGGCATCCTCATAGTAGATGCACCGCTTATCCTCTGCTTGCCCCGTTTTAGGCTCCTTACCCCAGTAAAGGCTGCGGATAAAGGGTGCAAACCGGAAGCGCAAATCATCTCCAAACATGATAGCGTATTTGATATCCGGAATGATTATCCCCTCATATTTTTCAGACAACAGTCCCCAGAGGCCGGTGCCGTATTTCATGGTATGGGGCGCATCTGCAAAGGAAACCACGTACTCTTCACGCAGGTAGGAGTTTTGTCCGAAGTAGGCAATCTTCTTTACCTTATCCATTTGGAAGTAATCAATCTCGCCTTTGGTATACTGCCGCAAAAGCTCTGCAAAAAAACAGAAAAAGGAGAATCCATAGTCCCAATAGAGACTTCCCTCCAGGCAGCAGCCATCTTCGGGGTAGCTGGCAAGAAAGTCCTGTATACTCTGCAAAATATGTTCCTTCATCATTGCGAACTCCTCATCCTTGCCCAGATAGATGAAGGTAGAGCCCACACCGCAGATGCAGACCGCAGACCAGTTAGATATACCAAAACGCCGCGGGTTTTTGATGTAGGATTGAACAATACGCCGTTCAAGTTCATAGAGCATTCGAGTTTGCACCGGTTTTGGAAGCTTATCACCCATAATGTGATAAATTTCGCTCAACGCCATACCTGTCTCACAGGAAAACAAATCCAGACGAGTCGAAATTTTTTCCGGCTCTTTCATTCCTTGAAGGTGTGCAGGGAGTGCCCAGGTATATTCATCACAAATCGCCCAAATAACATCACATAGCTTTTCCAGCCATTTAGGTTCCTCCGGCTGCGCAAGAGCCATACCAGCAAAAGCACAAAGCATTTTTCTATGCTCCATATAATCTATCTCGTACTCCACCCGACTTCCGGTTTCCTCCAATAATTTGAAGTTGCTATAGGGCAATGCCTTGATGTCCGCATCAAGGAGCTTTTCAGCCTCCTTTTTGATTGGTTCTAAAAGATAACGATTATAATTATTGACTGGTAAGGGATAAGTAAACTGATTATACATTTTCGGCACTCCTTGCAAAATTTTTGCTCTTATTATAAGGAATAACCCTTCTTTTTGCAAGCCTTTGAAAGAAAAAAACAGAATTATATAACATAAATTAGATTTTATAAAAAATTGGGAACTATTTTGAATCGTATCCGTCTAAGCTATTGTAACCAACAAGATGAAGATACGGGAACTTTTTTGAATCCCATTCGTCTTAACAAACAAATACTTACTAAATATGGAGGATTGAACAATGAAACACAGTAAAAAAGTATTCGCAGTACTCACCGCAGCAGGACTTCTCATGAGCGGTGCTGCCTTCGCCGCCGAGGAAGATATCATGCTCATTGACGAGTCGTCAGCTTCCGTTGTTGAGGCTTTGCCCATCGTAAATGGTGCAACCATCAACGGCGTTGAAGCAGTCGAGGTAAACGGCATCACTATGATTCCCCTTCGTCTGGTAGGTGAGGGTCTGGGCTATACCGTCAACTGGAACGAAGAGAATCAGTCCATCGACCTGTTTAAGGGTGCACAATTCATCACCATGCAGATTGGCAGCGATGCCTATGCCTTCTCTCGCCAGGCACATCGCCCTCTGGGTGCTGCTCCTGTTCTGGTAAACGATACCACCACCTATGTTCCTATCAACTTTATCACCGAGCTTCTGGGCGGCGTTTACAACCAGAACGAGGACAAGACCTATGAAATCATCAACCCTGCCATCGTAACCGTAACCGAATTCACCGAGGATGGCTCCATGCTGGTACAGGATGACTATCTGGGTGAGGTTCTGGTTCACATTGCTGATACCACCGCCATTACCGACGGTATCAATACCATTGAGGCATCCGCCATCAAAGCTGGCATGACTCTGGCAGTTGGCTATGACGTAGCTATGACCATGAGCATTCCTCCCCAGACCACCGCACGCTTCATTCGTGTAGAAAATCTGTCGGTCGAAGAAGTTGAAGTTGAGGTTCAGCCTGCTGAAGAGGTTGGCTTCAACGGCATTATTACCGAGATTGACGGCGAGCTGGTTACTGTGGGCGACCCTGCCGAGGATATCGACGCAGTTTGTCTGGTTATCGCTGAGGACACTGTGATTACCGATGCAACTGGCAATGCGGCTTCTCTCTCTGACCTGAAAGTCGGCATGGAAATCAAGGGTGCACACAGTGCAGTTGCCACCTTTAGCATTCCTCCCCAGAGCGCGGCTTACCGGGTTGAAATCGTAAAATAAGTTTCTCTTACGCAAAAGAACCACCCCATGGTGGTTCTTTCAGGCTGTCGAAAATCCCTGTTTTGTATTAGGCAAAGCAGGGATTTTTCAGTGAAAATATTAAATTTGTCAAAAAAATGCATACTTATTCGAAGCAGATTTGTTACTGTTCCATTTCCATTTTGCAAGCTTTTTCAAATTCATCGTTGCAAACTTAAGCCTTACCCAGTTACTCACCTGTGCAAGACCTGTATATGGAGCGTATCTCATTGCATGCTTTTCTTTTGTTTTTTCCTCATCGGGAATATATGTACCATAAAGAATTTTAACCCCTGCGTCCATCAACAATTTTTCAGCAAGTATGGCAAAAAGTTGCGGGCTATATCGAACCTCAAACCGCTTATCTTTTTTCCCACGCGTTCCCTTGCCATCCAACCAGTTTTCAGGGTATCTATCTTCTGCGCCATGTAATATTGACAAGCGCAAAAATTCCTCTGCTATACCAAAAGACACCTGATTACCATATCCATCACACAACGGAAGATATTTTGTAACAATACCTGCCGTGCCAAGACCACCAAGCATATACTGTTTTTCAAATAGCACAACCCTACTTCCTTGTCTGGCTGCTGCTAATGCGGTGTAGAAATAATGACAGCATCCAGTTCTTCTGCCGCAATCATTTCCTTGTAATCAAGATATGTTTTTACTATTGCCGTATTTTTGAGTAAATTTTTCAAGCTAACCTGCATCAATATCACATACAGCCACAAGTTCTGCTTTTTTAATACTGCCTTCCATTAAATACTCTGCGTGCAAATTACCTATAACCCCTATTCCGATAATTCCAAAGCGTACGTTTTTCATTACAAATCTCTCCTTCTTGTTCTTTCTTCAAGTTATCATTGCCACTCATACTCGTCTGTTCCAAATTGACTGACCCAATGTCGGGGTAATTGTGTTTTTTCCCAATCCAAAGGCGCCGATAGCTTTGCAGGCTTTGAAGCACGCCTGAACGCCTGAGATATACAATCCGCCACTTCTTCGTCAAAAGCATCC
>JAXJVM010000211.1:0-2617 GCA_036308515.1 Clostridia bacterium
GCCAACCTGTTCTCCAAGACCTTTGAGGAACATAACCAAAAGACCATTGAGACCCAAAGTTAGGAGCAAAGACTGTGATTGACGATTCCATCAACTATGAATATATCATCCGCTACCTTCGTGACCTGCTCCCCAAGCGTGAAGGTATTCAGGGGGAGATGGAGGCATTTGCCAAAGCCCATCAGGTGCCTATCTCCCAGCCGGAGACCATGAAGCTATTAGAGGTGCTCATTCGCGTAGGAAAGGTGCAGTCGGTGCTGGAGGTAGGCTGTGCCATCGGCTATTCTGCCATTTGCATGGCGCAGGCTGGATGTGCACACATTGACACCATCGAAATTTCCCCCGATGCCGCAAGGGTGGCACAAGCCAACTTTGCAAAAGCCGGGCTGGAAGAGCGAATACATCTGCACTTTGGGGATGCCAGGGAGGTGCTCCCCACCCTTACAGGCAGCTACGACATGATTTTCATGGACGCGGCAAAGGAGCAGTACGAGCATTTCTTTCCCCATTGTATGCGGCTTTTGAAGGTGGGCGGATTGCTGGTGTCCGACAATGTCCTCTATAAGGGTATGACCGCCACGGACGAGCTTTTGCAGCACCGCAAGATTACCATTGTGAAGCGTCTGCGCCGGTATCTGGAACAGATATCTCACATGCCCGAGCTGGAGACCTCGGTGCTCCCGGTGGGTGACGGCGTGGCATTGAGCTACAAGAAAACGGATGTTGCTTACTGACCTCATAAAATCAGAGGAACTTCCATAGAATAAAGTTGAGGAGATAGAACTATGTTATATCGTTTTGGTGGCTCCCGGGGGATTTCCCGGAATCTGGATATGCCCCTTGTGATTCTGACCCTGCTGACTGCCATCTACGGCATCATTATGATTTCCAGTGCCGGCGGCAGCCGGTTTGTCATCATCCAGTCGGCGGCGTTTCTGCTGGGTATCGGCGGCGTGGTGGCTTTGATGATTCTGGATTATCAGTATCTGGCGCAGATTTCCGGCTATTTGTACATTGGTGCCGTGGGACTGCTGGTGCTGGTGCTAATTCCCGGTATCGGTACCCTGCAGAACGGCGCACGTAGCTGGTTTGACCTCGGATTTATGAACCTGCAGCCTGCAGAGCTGGCGAAGATTGTCTTTATCGTTACCTTTGCCCGGCATCTATCCGAGTGCGAAGAGGACGTGAACCGTCCCAAAACTTTGCTGAAGCTTCTGGCGCATCTGGGCATCCTCTGCGTGCTGATTCTGATTCAGCCGGACTTCGGTACTGCAACGGTATTTGTCTGCATTGCTTTGGTGATGCTCTTTGTTGCCGGAATCAGCTGGAAGTACATCGTTGGCGGCGTGGCGGCTTTGGCGGCGGCGTTTCCCCTGATGTGGTTCTTTGTTTTGCACGATTACCAGAAAAACCGTATCATTACCCTGTTTCATCCAGAGCTTGACCCCAGCGGTGCAGGTTATCACGTGATTCAGTCCAAGATTGCGGTTGGCTCGGGACAGATTTTCGGCACCGGTCTTTACAAGGGCTCTAGCCAGATCAACAACCTCCTGCCGGAGCGGCATACGGACTTTATCTTCTCGGCAATCTGCGAGGAATTGGGTATGGTTGGCGCGTTGGTTGCCATTGTACTACTGACCCTGATTATTCTGCGGTGTATCTATATCGGCATCAATGCCCGCAACCGCCTTGGCACCTATATCTGTACCGGGGTGGCGGCAATGCTGATTTTCCAGGTGTTTGAGAACATCGGCATGTGCCTTGGCATCTTTCCGGTCACCGGTATTACCCTGCCCTTTTTCAGCTACGGCGGCTCTTCCATGCTGACCACCATGCTGGCGATGGGGCTTGTACTCAACGTCCGCTGGCGATGCAGGTTGATCAATTTCTGATGAGGCGGTGAGGCTATGATTCGTTTTTTGGTCAAAAAATTGATTCCTGATTACACCCATGTACAGGATTTGCAGGTGCGCAAACGCTATGGCGTGCTGGGCGGCGTGGTGGGAATGGTCTGCAACGGCGTTCTGTTTTTGCTGAAGCTTTTGGCAGGAGCCAGCATCCACAGTATCGCAGTGATTTCCGACGCCTTTAACAATCTTTCGGATATGGCATCCTCGCTGGTTTCCGCAGCAGGCTCCGCCCTGGGCGGCCGCCGTGCCGATTCCGGACACCCCTATGGGCACGGCAGAGCAGAGTATATCTCGGCGCTGATTGTGTCCTTTTTTATTCTGCTCTGCGGTGCGGAACTGCTGAAAAGCTCCGCCCAAAAGCTTTTTGAGCCCCATACGGTAGCCCTTGCTCCGGTGCCGCTGCTGCTTCTGGCGGCGTCGGTGCTGATTAAGGTCTGGATGTGGAGCTATAACCGGTACCTGGGGCAGAAAATTCAATCCGCCCCACTTCTGGCGGCGGCAAAGGATTCCAGAAACGATGCCATTGCCACCTGTACGGTGCTGCTGGGAACCCTGCTTTCCGGGGAGATTGCCCCTCCCCTGGACGGCATTCTGGGGGTTTTGGTGTCCTGCCTGATACTCTGGAGCGGCATCGGCGTTGCCCGGGAGGTTATCGACAAGCTCATGGGCGTCAAGCCGGCAGAGGAACTGCAGGCGAGCATTGAAAA
>JAXJVM010000212.1:0-1834 GCA_036308515.1 Clostridia bacterium
ATTCAGCAATCATCAAATGTCCCACATGAGGGGGGTCAAAGGTCCCCCCCATAATTCCAATTTTTTTCATAAGATTAGTAGAGCAGTGCGCCGGTAACGCCCTCATCCATGAGCTTGGTCTTTTTGCCCTTCTGGTTGGTGTCATAAAGGCTTCCGGTCTCCGCACCGGTTTCACGCTTCAGCAACAGAATCTTGCCGTCACGCTTCAAGCCGTAGGAGCTTGCGCCGATGGCAACCTCTCTGACTTTGCCCTTGCTGGTGACACAGTATACGTCGCCGGTTCTGGTTGCCTCCTGGTAATTGGTGACGCAAATCATGACCTCGCCCGCTTTGTCATAGGTAAAGCCCCAGCTTGCCACATTTTCAATGAGGGTCACCGTGTTGGAATTGGTATAGGTTGCCAGGCTGACCGTCTTGGCATCCGTGTTGTAGTTGGTAGCAAACCGCACAATGGCACCGTCTGCCGATACATCACAGGAATATGCCCCGTCGGAAATCCGCCGTTCCACCTCTACATAGTTGTTGATGATATTCAGGGTAAACAGGGCACCCTTGCCAGTTTTTTCATCATAGCCGCCAATATATGCCACCTTAGAGAAGTCGTCGCTGGCATCAAACTGTACCTGCGCTTTATCCGCAACAGCAACCACACCGTTGGCAATCTTCTGGGCGGCATTCTCGCTGGAGCCAATCACATAGTAATCAACCTTGACCTCGGTAGAATCGCCCTTTGCCATTTCGTATTCCTTGGTAAAAATCACCGCGCCTTCGTCCACACGTACCCGTTCAATCCGGGTGATATCCTTCACCATCAGGTTGGTCTGCCCGGAGGCAAAGTCCACATAGCTGATGGTCTGGAAGTTATCATGGAAATCACTGTAAGCATAGACCGCCTCGTTCTTTTTCAGAATTTGCGGCGCAAGGAATGCCTTCTGGGCATAAACTGCAGGCTCGCTGCTTCCGTTCTTAGCATAGAGGCTGTAGGTTCCGGTTTTGGTGTCATAATCCTTAGCATACAAGTAGATACCCTTGGGGGTTGTGCCAAAGATGAACGCTACCTTCTCGTCCACCATGACGTTATCGGTAGAGGCGTCCTTACCCAGGGCTCTCACACACAGGTCACCGGTGTTAACGATGGGGTTAAAGTTCTTGATATACAGTGCGGAAAGACCGTCCTGGGAGAATACAAAGTTATTGGCACAGACATCCCACTGGATGGGGGTGGTCTCCTTTTGACCTGCCGCCCAGTAACAAAGCTCTCCATGGTAACCGGTATCATCGGCATCCTTCAGGTAGAGCACGGATTTGCCGTCGCTGCTCACCTGGAGTTTGTAATACACGTTGTTGTCGACCACTTTTCTGGTCTTAGAAGAATCGTTCTGGACGTAAACCAAATCACCTTTTCCGGTGTTCATATTCACGTTCTCCAGGAAGAAGGTATACAGACCGTCTGCCGATACATAAAGCAACTGCTTTTGGGTCGGTGCCTGAGCCTTGTAAACCTTGGGATCCTCCAGCTTCTTGGTCTTGGAGGAGCTTCCGGAGGACTTAGTGGTGGCTGCAGCCTCAGCAGGAGCGCCAGCCTGGACACTGATTAGGTTTTCGCTAAGCTGGATGGGCTTTTTGTCATAAACCATATAGAGCTGATTGCCCTTGGTATAGACGGTAGGATAAGACACATCGCCACCCAGCATATTGGCAAACAGATTGATGGCGCCGATAATCAGGGCAACCACAATTACTGCCACACCGGCACCGGCAACGAGTCTGCGGTTCTTCCGCTTGTCCTGCTCGGGGGTATTACGCTTGGGCTTGGCAGAACGCAGGGCAGCAG
>JAXJVM010000213.1:0-4278 GCA_036308515.1 Clostridia bacterium
CATCTTCTCCATGACGGCGCCCATGGATTCCTCGGGCACGTCAATCATCAGCCGTTCAATGGGCTCGCAGAGCTGGCCGTCGATCTCCTTCATGAGCACCTTTGGGGTGCTGACGGAAAACTCATAACCCTCACGGCGCATGGTTTCAATCAAAATGGAAATATGCATTTCACCTCTGCCTGCCACCTTAAAACTGTCGGTGGTTTCGCCCTCCTCCACACGAAGGGACACATCCTTGAGCAGCTCACGCATGAGCCGATCCCGGAGCTGACGGGAGGTGACAAACTTACCTTCACGACCCGCAAAGGGACTGTCGTTTACCGAGAAGGTCATTTCAATGGTGGGCTCGCTGATCTTTACAAAGGGCAAAGGCTCGGGAGCTTCTGTTGCGGCAACCGTATCGCCGATGGTGATATCCGTCACACCGGAGAAACAGATAATATCCCCCACCTTGGCGGTTTCTACCGGAGTTCTGCCCAAACCGTCAATCTGATAAATATTGACAATCTTGGATTTATAGGGTGCGTGCTTTTCATGATAATCACAGATGGTGACCTCCTGATTCTGACGAATCATACCCCGTTCAATTCTGCCAATGGCAATTCTGCCCACATAATCGTTATAGTCAATAGAGGAAACCAGCATCTGCAGAGGGCCTTCCTCGTCACCCTCCGGTGCCGGAATATAGTTCTTAATGGTCTCAAAAAGCACCGTCAAGTCCTTGCCCTGCTCGTACTGAGACAGGGATGCGGTCCCGGCTCTGCCGGAGCAGAAGATAATGGGACTTTCTAGCTGTTCATCACTGGCTTCCAGGTCAATCAGCAGATCCAGAATCTCGTCTGGAATCTCATCCAGCCGGGCATCGGGGCGGTCAATCTTATTGACCACAATGATGACACGGTGCTGCATTTCCAGCGCCTTTTGGAGCACAAATCGGGTCTGGGGCATGGGTCCCTCTGCTGCATCAATCAGCAGAATAACGCCGTTTACCATCTTTAAGATACGCTCCACCTCGCCGCTGAAGTCCGCATGACCGGGAGTATCAATGATGTTCATTTTGATATCCTGATAGTATACCGAAGTGTTTTTTGCCAGAATGGTGATGCCGCGCTCGCGTTCCAGGTCATTGTTGTCCATTACGCGCTCTTCTACCACCTGATTTTCCCTATAAATACCGCCCTGCTTGAGCATTTCGTCAACCAGGGTAGTTTTACCGTGGTCAACGTGGGCAATAATCGCAATATTCCGTAAATCTTCTCGTTTCATTGGAATCAACTCCTTTATTAACCTTACTAGTATAACACAACACAATGCAGTTGTAAACGGCAATCATAGACAAAACCGCAGTCTCACGAGCCTTTATTTGTGGGATTTCGGCGAAACCTCCCGAAGTTTGGAGACCACATAGTCATAGCCCTCCTCACTGTGAGGGAGCAGACAATGACTGCAGTCCTTGACCATTTCACCCTTTTCGGTGAGTGTCATGACCCATTGGCCGCCGCAGTTCTCCCAATGATATAGCGGACAAAAGCAAAAGAGACAGTTGATATGTTCCGCCTCATGACAGGGGTAGTACTCGCAATCCCGGTTTTCAAAATAACAATAATTCATGGTTTGCTCCTTATTTCTTGAGAAAAACGCAGTCCCCAAAGGAACTGCGTTCTAACCTATTCACCGTCGTTCATGGCTACGACAACCTTACGGTTGGGTTCTTCGCCAATGCTGTAAGTTTTGATTTTACTGCTATTCTGCAATGCAGAGTGGATAATTCTGCGCTCGTTGGGAGACATAGGCTCAAGAACAACCTGCTTGCCATCCCGAAGGACACGCCGCTCCAGGCTCTTCGCCAGCTTCACCAGGGTATCCTCACGCTTTGCGCGGTAGCCCTCAGTATCTACGTTGACCTTGATGTAAGAATTCTTCTCTTTGTTGACATACAAACTGGTCAGGTACTGGACTGCATCCAAGGTATCGCCGCGCTTGCCAATCAACAGTCCCATACGGGAACCGGATACCGTAACGTCCACCGACTCTCCGCCGTTGACAACCTCCGCCTTGGCATCGGAAAGACCCATCTTATGTACCAGTTCATTGACAAAATAGTCCGCATCCTTCAAAGACTGTTCGGTAACCTCGCGCTTTTTACCGTCCTTCTTTTCTTTTTTGGGCTCTGCAACCGGCTGAGGCGCAGGAGCTTCTTCTTTCTTAGTCTCCGGCTTAGCCTCTGCCTTGGGCGCCTCGGCTTTCAACGGCGCCTTTTCGCTCTTCTTCTTGCGACCCTCGGGGCCTACATAGTCCTTAAACTCCGGATTCTGCTTGGGCGCATAGGGATTTGCCCCCTGTGCGGTTTGCCCAGACTTTGCCCGCATCTGTGCAAGCTTACGGAGCTTTTCTTCCTCTTCTTCTGCCTCCTTGGTAATCCAGGCAGAGATGATAACCTCTTTGCCCAGCAACAGTCCCATAAGACCCTTGCCGACTTCACGCTCTACGGTGTAAGATAGCTCTTCCACCGGCACACCGAATTCCTCGGCTGCCAGTCTTAAAGCTTCTTCCTTACTTTTTGCGTTTTTTTCTATTTTTCTTAACATTGACGATCTCCCCTTCGATTTGTTCCTCGGTTAAATCAATTTTAACTACCTTGTTCAGAATAAGCTGCTGCGCCATCTGCAAGAGGTTGCTTGCCACCCAATACAAACCGACCGCTGCCGGCAGGGTAAAGGCAAACCATGCAGAGATAAAAGGCATAAACAGATTCATAGACTTCATGGGATTGGGCTTTTCCTCGCCGTTGGCATCCTTTTGGGGCGGCTGCTGGGGCTGCATAGTCTGAGAAAGCTTCATAGAAGCAAAGGAGGACAGACCGGACAGAATGGGGATAATCCACAAAATCATCATATCTGCGGTAACACCCTCCGCCTTACCGAACAAGAAGCCCACCAGGATGTTCAAGCTAGGCGTCTGGGATAAATCCATACCCAAAAATCCAAAGTCAATAACCTCGTAGACCCTGCCGCCGCCGGTAATCCAGTGATTTGCCATAATCTCCTGGTTGCTTTCCAGGAACCGGGCGATCTGGATTTCGTACATCTTAAACATCTTGTAACCATTTTCCGCCAGCTTATCCAGAGATTCCATATTGATGGAGGCAAGGAAGCCATTCATGGCGTCAGGGTTGGTTTCACCCCACTCCTTCATGGCGTTAATAAACCGCCAGAATTCTTCCTGGGGAACGCCCATCAGGTAAGTAATGGGACCCTTAATCACCCAGTACAGCGCCATCAAAATGGGCAGCTGAATCAAAAGGGGCAGGCATCCGCTCATGGGATTGACCTGATACTTCTGATAGAGCTTCATGGTTTCCATATTCAGCTTTTCTTTGTCATTGCCGTACTTCTGCTGAAGCTCGTTCAGCAGGGGCTGCAGACGCTGGGTTTTCATCATGGAACGCTGCTGCTTCACGGTCAGCGGGAGCAGGAGCATCTTTACCAGAACGGTAAACAAAATGATAGCAAGGCCATAGTTGCCCACCAGCATATCACAAAACTTTAAAATCCATCCCAAGGGCTGGGTGATAATGTTCAC
Source organism: Clostridia bacterium (assembly GCA_036308515.1). GTDB lineage: Bacteria > Bacillota > Clostridia > Monoglobales > Monoglobaceae > Ructibacterium. The sequence continues at coordinate 3,583 of JAXJVM010000213.1, forward strand.
TTAGGTTCCTCCTCTTGTGGGGTTCACTCTGTCATATCTTTATTTATGGAAAGTCAATTCCGCCTTTGCCAAAAGGGTTGCATCGCAAAATCCTCCAGAGAGCTTTGAGACTCCCTTTCATGGCGCCGTATTTTCGGATTGCCAGGATGGTATACTCCGAACAGGTAGGGTAGAACCGACAGCAGGGCTTTTTCAGCGGAGAAATCCTGCGCTGATAAAACCTTACCAGGTTAATCAGCAGTTGCTTCATCCTTACGCACCCCCAATTTGTCTATGGACGTGTAAAAATCCCGCCGCAGCTTTTCCGGCGGTGCCTCTACGGTATAGGTGCGTGCCACGATACAAAAATCATAGCCTTGCTTCAGTTCCGGCATGGCAACGCGAAAAAGCTCCCGAATTCTGCGTTTTGCCCGGTTTCTTTGGACGGCACCGCCCACCTTCTTGCCGGCTGTAATCCCCAACCGGTTGATTTTCAGCCGATTTTTGGATACATAGACCACCATGGTGGGAGCCACAAAGGACTTTCCCTTACGGTAAAGCCTTTGAAATTGACCGTTCCGGGTCAAGCTTGTAATCTTCATCTTCAAACCCCTTATCTTTCTGTACAAATAGACAAAAAGACGCCTGGGGCGTCTTCCGGACTGTCGAAAAAACGACAACTACGATTTCGTGTTCCGAATCGCCGCAGACAGCCAA
>JAXJVM010000214.1:0-2375 GCA_036308515.1 Clostridia bacterium
ACTTTATCTGTGTTGGTGACCTGCTGGGCGCAATCCACCATGTCAGCACCGACGAGCGCCAGCTGGGCATTAAATATAAGCGGAAAAGCAAAGCAGCAGATTTTGCAGCTCTAAAAATGCGTGTGGCCGATAAAGTTCCTCCTCAGATTATGGAAAAAATACAGAAAATCGAAACACAGGTTAACAGTCTTCCGCAAGATATCGGACATTACGGAATCTGCCACGGTGACTTCCACATGAACAATTTCTTTGTGGAGGAAAACAATATCTGGGTGTTTGATTTTGATAGCTGTGCCTATGCCCACTATTTATATGATATTGCAAGCTTTATTCAAGCCTGCTTCCTTCATGGCTACGGTGCAGGGAGGGACCTGCGGGAGGTCATGGACGAGATCCTGTATTATTTCAAAATTGGGTATATGCTCAATATAACCTGCGACGCACACTTCTGGGACAACCTGGAATTGTTCATTACTTACAGAACCGCTTTAACCTATCTGTCCCTGTGTGAGATTGACAATATCGGTGTTGTTGAAGACACAAATAAAATCAAGCAATTCTTTGGTTTTGTCGTGTCCCAGGACGATGTAATGGCTGCAATGACAGCAGCTATTGGGAAAGGCGGAGCGCTGATTTGAGAAATAATTTCATTGTAAAAAAAACATATCTGGGTTTCGTGGTAACCGCGATTTTAACATCTTTAACCGCTACGGTCGGTATGCTGATCGACAATATCATCGTGGGTCAGTCGCTCGGTACGGATGCACTTGGTGCCATGGGCATTGTGGGCCCAATCAGTCTGATTTTTTCAGCGTGCGGTAATATCTGCTCGAGCGGTGGCGGCGCAAAGGCTGCCCAGGCATTGGGACGCGGCCAGACAGATCGTTTTTGTCAGATTTTTACAGTCAACGTACTGTTTGTACTGGTTTCAGGGTCCCTGTTTACGGTGTTTGGCATGGCCTTTGCTCCGCAAATCGCGGTTTTTCTGGGTGCAAAAGATGCTCTTTTGGAACCGTCGATCCAGTATCTGTATGGGTATTTTCTTGGCACGATACCAACCATAGCAGTCAGCGCAATGATGAGCTTTATCCGAATGGATGGCTCACCGAAGCTCCCATTGCTGTGTATTACAGTAATGTCTGGTGCCAATATCCTGTTGGATTTGTTGATGATATATGTTTTTCAGCAGGGGATGTTTGGCATGGCACTTGCCACCACGATCAGCTATTGTTTGGCCCTGGCGACCGCCTGCCTGCACTTCCTGAAAAAGACCGCGGTTTTGCGGCTGGTTCGTCCTGTTCGCCTGCTGAGTGAACTTGGCAGCACAATCTACACCGGGTTCCCTTCGGTAATCAGCCGTATCAGCGACACAGTTAAGGTAACACTGCTGAATAATATGCTGGCAACCTATATTTCTGTATCCGCAATCACTGCCCTGAGTATCAGGACGCAGGCTAACAATTTTCTTGGTGCTGTTATTCTTGGTATAGGCCAGGCAATCACACCTACCATTGGCATGTTTTTTGGTGAAGAAGATCGTACTGCAATGCGGGATACGTTGAAGGTAACATTTTGCTTTGGTTTTTCTGTTGTTACGATTGTTGCCATTGCGCTTTTTGCTGTTCCCTCACTGTTCTGCCAACTCCTGGGGGTTCAGGAGGCAAGTATCATGGATATGTCCAATATGGCACTGCGATGCTTTGCGATTGCCTTGCCAGCTTATTTGGTGAACACAGTTTTGATGAATTTTTACCAGTGTACAAAGCGGGTTGGAATTTCTTCAATGATCTGCATCCTTCAATTGTTGATTTATCCTCTGGTTTTTGCCTTTATTTTGATCCGTCCATTGGGGGCAACCGGCGTTTGGATGGCATTTCTGCTGGGCGAATTGCTGACTCTGATTACGATAGTATTTGTGATCAACTGGAAAAATAAGAAACTGGTTTCCTCACTGGACGATATTATGATGCTGGATGAGGATTTCGGTGGGGCAGATAAAGACAGAATGGAGTTGTCCATTGGAAACAGCATGGACGAGGTTATGACGATTTCTGCCGGCATCTATCAGTTTGGAAAAGAACGCAGTATAAGCGACAACACACTGCATATACTTTCTCTTTGTATTGAGGAAATGGCAGGAAATGTAGTTCGCCATGCTTTCAAGGCGGGTGAAAAACGATGGCTCGATGTGACAATCATAGACAAGTCGGAAATCATCATACTTCGACTCCGGGATAATGGCGCGCCTTTTGATCCGCTTGCTTATCTTAGCAAAGAGACTGGAGACACCTATGGAATCAAAATGATTCACGCCTTAACAGAAAACTTTGAGTATTGGCGCAGCATGGGATTGAACAATTTGATTATTTACTTAA
>JAXJVM010000215.1:0-10736 GCA_036308515.1 Clostridia bacterium
AGCGTCACCTGTGCTACATACTCTTTTTCCGATGCAGTCAGCATATCAGCCACCTTGGTGGCACGTCCCACACAGACCGGGAGCACCCCCACTGCATCCGGGTCCAAAGTGCCGGTATGCCCAATCTTTTTTGTTTTCAGAATCCCCCGAAGCTTCGCCACCACGTCATGGGAGGTAAAGCCCTTGGGCTTGTTGATGTTGATAATTCCGTTCATTGGTTTCTCCGTTACACTTCAAGCTGCTTTTGTATCTCCTGCAAAACCTGTGTCACAATTTCTTCCGGTGTCTTGTCATAAACACTGTAGCCGGCGGCACGTACATGACCGCCGCCGCCCATGGCGGCCGCAATGGCAGCCACATCCACGTGCTCCACCGACCGCAGGCTCACCTTATATTCGCCCTCACCCCGTTTGCGGATGTAGACGCCTACCTCTACCCCCTCAATGCCGGTGGGCAGCGTCACAATTCCCGTTGCCATACTCTCGTCAATCCCGGCGTCCTCAAAATCTCGCTGGGAAAGATACAACGCACACACACTGCCGTTTTCATAGAACTGCAAACGATCCAACGCCGTCCGCATGAGGGTATAATACGCTGGGGACTTGGTGTTAAACACCCGTTTGGAGATACGTGCAAAATCAATGCCCACGGCAATCAAATCCGCCGCTCTGCGCAGGGTCTCCGGCGAGGTACAGGAATATTTAAAGTTCCCGGTGTCGCAGACCATGCCCGTATACAGATTCGCGGCAACCTCTTGGGTCAATGCAATTCCCATTTGGGCAAAGAGTACACACATGAGCTCACAGGTGGAAGAAATATCCTGCACCGCCGTTTCTCCGGCAAAGGCCTGATGGGTGATATGATGGTCGATGGCAACAGTGCTCTGATGACTGACAAAAAAGTCCTCATACTCTCCCAGCCGCCGGGAATCAGCACAATCCACCGCCACCAACAGGTCACAATCCTCTTTTAGGAGCCCTGAAGGTTCCATGCCGGAAATCAGCGGATAGGCCATAGCATCTGGATTGGGGAGCAAATACACCTCTGCCCCCTTACCCATGCCGGTAAGCACCAGCTTGAGGGCATAGGCACTACCCATGGCGTCACCGTCAGGATTCTGGTGGGTGAATATTCCCACCCGGTCTGCCTGCTGCAGCAGGGGAATGATTGTCTCAAACATATTAAAGTCCTCGTAAAATCTCGTTGATGTGGGCACCGTAGGCGATGGAATCGTCCTCTACAAAGGTAAATTCCGGCGTGTTTCTCAGGTTCAGCCGGTGTCCGATTTCCTTACGGATGAAGCCTGCGGCACTTCTCAGCGCCGCAAAGCCATCCTTTTTCGCCTTTTCGTCACCCATCATGCTAATGTGTGCTTTTGCAAATTTCAAATCCTTGGTTACCTGAACCGCCACCACGGAAACCATGGTAGGCAGTCTCGGGTCTTTCAAATCGCGGATAACCGCGCTGAGTTCACGCTTGACCTCCTCGGAAATCCGGTCTGTTCTGCTGTAATTTGCCATAGTTTATTCCTTTCGTTACAGGTAAAAGACGTAATGCTTCCGTCTTTTATTCTGGCTCAACCTGTTCCATGGTATACGCTTCGATGATGTCGCCTTCCTTGATATCGTTGTATTTTTCGATACTCAACCCACACTCGTAGCCGGCAGCAACCTCTTTTACATCGTCCTTGAAACGCTTCAGTGAGCCAAGCTCGCCCTCGTGGATAACGATACCGTCACGTACCACACGAACCAGACTGTTCCGCTGAATCTTACCGTCCTGTACATAGGCACCGCCGATGGTTCCGATACCGGAAACCTTAAAGGTGGTTCTGATTTCCACATGACCGGTAATTGCCTCGCGGAAGGTAGGTGCCAGCATACCCTTCATTGCCTTTTCAATATCCTCAATGGCGTCATAGATAACGCGATACAGACGAACATCAACCTCTGCATCCTCTGCGGCGCTGACGGCACCGGAAGTAGGACGAACATTAAAGCCAACAATAATGGCACTGGACGCACTTGCCAGCATGACGTCGGATTCGTTGACTGCACCAACGGCACCGTGAATGACGTTAACCCGAACCTCGTCGTTAGAGATACGCTCCAGAGACTGGCGGACTGCTTCCACACTGCCTTGTACGTCTGCCTTCACAATGATGTTAAGGTCTTTCATCTTTCCGGCTTCAATATGCTCAAAGAGGTTATCCAGGGAAATGGTGTTGGCTCTCTGCTGCCGCTCCTGTTTTTCCTTGAACTTTCTTGCTTCAACTACTTCACGAGCTTTTCTCTCGTCATCCACTGCGTAGAAGATATCACCGCCCTCGGGAACCTCAGAAAGTCCCAGAATCTCAACAGGAATAGAGGGGCCTGCCTTCTTGACAGACTTACCTTTGTCATCGTTCATGGCTCTGACACGTCCAACAGCAGTGCCGGCAACCACAATATCGCCCACACGCAGGGTACCCTTCTGTACCAGAACAGTAGCAACAGGTCCTCTGCCCTTATCCAGCTGCGCTTCGATGACGGTACCCTTTGCGGCACGATCGGGATTGGCCTTGAGTTCCTTCATTTCGGCGACCAACAGTACCATTTCCAGCAGCTGATCCACGTTGGTTCCCTGCTTTGCAGAAACCTCCACGCAGATGGTGTCGCCGCCCCATTCCTCGGGTACCAGGCCATGCTCGGTCAGTTCCTGACGAACCCGGTCAGGGTTTGCGCCCTCTTTATCAATTTTATTGATGGCAACGATGATAGCGACCTCTGCCGCACGGGCATGGTTGATTGCCTCGATGGTTTGAGGCATAATACCATCGTCTGCCGCCACCACCAGAATGGCAATATCGGTCACCAAGGCACCACGGGCACGCATAGCGGTAAACGCCTCATGACCCGGGGTATCCAAGAAGGTAATCTTCTTGTCATTGAGCCGTACACGGTGTGCACCGATATGCTGGGTAATACCGCCAAACTCGCCCTCGGTTACGTTGGTGTTCCGGATGGTATCCAGCAGTGAGGTCTTACCGTGGTCAACGTGACCCATAACCACAACCACCGGGTCGCGGGGTTTCAGGGTCTCCGGTGCATCCTCTACGTCCTTAAAGAGCTTTTCTTCATCAGTAAGGATGATTTCCTTTTCAAAGGTACAGCCGCATTCCTCGGCAATGAGAGACGCGGTATCAAAGTCCAGAGATTCGTTGACGGATGCCATAACGCCTAAGAGCATCAGCTTTTTGATGACCTCGGTGGCAGGCTTCTTCATCCGCTCTGCCAGCTCGCCCACGGTGATGCCCTCGGGAATCAGCACGTGAATTTTCTCGACCTTTTCCTTTTTCTTCTCGGTTTTCTTCAGCATATCCTCGGGTCTGGGCTTGTTCTTGCTGGTACCCTGAGGCTTGTTGTTCTGCTTCTTCTTCTGGTTGATTTTCTGCTTTTTCTTGCCCTCGGCACCCTTAACATTTTCCGGAATCAGCTCTTCAATCTTCTCTTCGTCCATCCGGTCAAGGTCTACCGTGTTCACACGAGTGTCAACGGTACGGGTTTTACGTCCAATTTCTATCTCCTGTACGGGTGCTTCTTCCTGCACATCCTCAACGGGAGCAGCCGGTTCTTCCTGCTTGGGCTTTTCGTTTTCATACATTGAAAAGTCCGCCACCTGATTCTTCTGGGTGTAATATTCAAAAATCACGTCCAGTTCTGCCTCAGAAAGGGCACTCATGTGATTTTTGGTGGACACATTATAGTCGTGTAAAACCTTTACGATTTCCTTGCTGGGAAACCCAAAGGCTTTGGAAAGCTCATAGGCTCTAATTTTTTCCATAATTTCACTCTCCTTCTGCAGCAGGCTGGCTGCTGCGATTTCTATCCGCGGTTACTCTCTGCAGAGTTCAGACAACTGCTTGGCAAAGCCTTTGTCAATCACCGCCAGCACAACTGCGTTCTTTTTCCCGATAGCAGCCCCCAACCGTTCTCTACGGTCAGGCCGCAAAAGGGGAACCTGATAATACGCACTTTTGTCTGTAAACTTTTTTTCGGTATTGACACCTGCATCCGTTGCAAGTATCACAAGCTGCGCTTTGCCGCTTTGTATGGCAGAAAGGGTTTTATCTTCCCCCAGCGTCAGTTTTCCCGCACGCATTGCCAAGGAAAGCATTCCCCAAAACTTAGGATTCATAACCTTCCTCCTTAAGTGCCTCGTAGATACCAGAGTCAACAGGGTTAGAAAACGCCCGCTCCAAAACCCGGCGTTTCTGCGCCTGGGCAATGCACTCTGTCCGGCGGCAAACATAGGCACCTCTGCCCGGCAGCTTACCGGTCGGGTCAATGATAGCCCCCCGGTCCTTCTGATAAACGACCCGAATCAGGTCTTGCTTTTCTCTTCGCTCCCGGCATACCATACACATTCTTAGAGGCTTCATGCTTCCTCCGCCTCTTCCGTTTCTTCCACAGGCGCAGCATTCTTGGTCGAGGTCAGGTCAATCTTCCAGCCGGTGAGCCGTGCTGCCAGACGGACGTTCTGACCCTCTCTGCCGATGGCAAGAGACAACTGATCATCGGGAACAACCACCTTACACATCCGATTGTCCTCATCCACCTCAATGGAAACCACCTCTGCCGGGCTCAATGCATTGGACACATACTCGGCAGGATTTTCACTGTATTTGATAATGTCAATCTTCTCGCCCCGGAGCTCGCGAATGACCTCCTGTACACGCATACCCTTGGGACCGATACAGGTACCCACCGGATCTACGTTTTCCTTGTTGGAATGTACTGCGATTTTGCTTCTGGAGCCGGCTTCTCTGGACAGAGCTTTGATTTCGATGATACCCTCGTCAATTTCCGGAACCTCCAGCTCCAGCAGTCTCCGTACCAGTCCCGGATGGGAACGGGAAACCACCAGATGGACACCCTTGGCAGAGTCCGCCACTTCTACCACGAACACCTTGTAGCGTTCGCCAACCTTGTAGTTGTCCTGACGCACCTGCTCGTTGGGCATCAGTACCGATTCGGTGTCCTCGATTTCCAGCATCACATTCCGGCGTTCAATCTTCCGGACTCTGGCAGAAGCGATGTCATTTTCCCGGTCTGAATACTCGCTGACCATCTTCTCACGCTCTGCCTCGTGCATTCTCTGGAATACCACCTGACGGGCGGTCTGTGCAGCAATTCTACCAAAGGTCTTGGGAGTTGCCTCAAACTCTGCAATATCGCCAACCTGGTATTTCTCGTCCAGACGTTTTGCTTCCTCCAGAGAAATCTGGGTCTCGTAGTCCTCCACATCCTCTACCACGGTCTTGCGGGCAACAATGCGGATGGCTCCGGTTTCCTCGTCAAAAATCACGCCTACATCCTGTGCCGCACCAAAGTGCTTCCGGTAAGCGGAAATCAGCGCGCTCTCTAAGGCATCCAGAATCACGTCACGGCTAATCCCTTTTTCTTCTTCAATCATTGCCAAAGATTCAAACAATTCCGAACTCATTTTTTTAATCATTCCTTTCCTCTATATCAACTGTAAATACTTTTCTAAAAATCAAAGTGCAGATGCACCACGGTGGTCTCCTTCAGCGGAATCGCCAACGTCTCACCGCCTACCTCCACCTGAATCACTTCACCGTCATAGCCCTTGAGATTGCCGGTCAACTGCTTGGCACCGTTGATCGCCTTATACAATCCCACGTCCACGGTCTCACCCATGTATTTCTGAAAATGGGTATCTGTCTTTAGCTTTCGCTCAATACCCGGCGAGGATACCTCCAGATAGTAGTTCTGGGAAATCGGATCCTCCCGATCCAGAACCTCACTGAGCTTTCGGCTGATTGCTTCGCACTCATCCAGCGAAATACCGCCATCTTCTTTATCGGCGTAAATCCGCAAAAACCAAACGCCGCCCTCTTTTACGTACTCCACATCATAGATGTAAGCACCCTCCTGCACCGCAATGGGCTCTGCCAGCCCAAGCACCGTTTTTTCAGTCTTGGAATATGCCATCTTCTTGACCTCCAATCTCCAGCTAAATAGAAAGAGTGAGGTTTGCCCTCACTCTCCTGTCATGTATTATTCTAACGAATCATCTTATATACTATAGCACAATTCCATAGTTCTGTCAAGGGTTTTTACGAAAATTCCTACAACCGGAAAGTTACTCATTGTTGGTCATTCTGGCAAGCTCCTCACGGAAGCTTTCAATATCCTTAAACTGCTTATATACCGACGCAAACCGCACATAAGCAACCTCATCCACTTTGCGCAGCCGTTCCATGACCATCTGCCCGATTTGCACCGAGGAAACCTCACGAGCAAGAGAATTGTGAATCTCTGCTTCAATGCCGTCTAAAATACCGTCAATGACTTCCAGCGGCACCGGGCGGCTGGCACAGGAGTTCAGGATACCGCGCTGCAGCTTTTCTCTGTCATAGCTCTGCCGGGAACCGTCCTTCTTGATAACAATAATAGGCACGCTCTCGATTTTCTCGTAGGTAGTAAACCGCTTGCCGCACTGTAAGCATTCCCGCCGTCTGCGAATGGCGGTACCATCCTCCGCCGCACGGGAGTCCACAACCTTACTTTCCAAATGACCGCAGTAATAACAACGCATCTGCCTGACCTCCTTGGTCTCATCTCATCTCTTAGTATACCTTATTTTCCACTTTTTTGTCAACACGCACACCCGAATTTGTCATGAAAACGTAATTTGTCTCACCGTAGGGTTTCGGTACAGAAGGACAACGCCGGAAGTCCGCTGCCATCGGTAAGGTTGGGCATTTCCGGATACGCACCCCAGGCGTATCTTGCCTGTACGGGATTGCTGACCTGCCGGCTCCAAAGCACCACGCTGTTCCCGCGAAGCTCCGCTTCTGCCTTATAAAAGACACCATCTGCGCCCGCCACCTCAAACTCCTGAGGCTTGCTGGTATCCATCCGGTTATCCGCAATCCATTGCTGACCTTGCGCGTCTGCGTACTGCTCTTTGGGCAGTACCTTCAAATCTCCTGTACCGGTAAAGGTCAATTCCAGCTTGTTACCTACCCGGCGCATAGCCGCATACGAGGGGCCGGAAACGATAGTATCCGGTTCGCCGTAAACATCACGCTTGGCATAGCGCAGAAAGCGTTCTGCCACCTCCTGTTTTTGATGGGGGTGAATATCTTCACGGCAGTTCCCTGCCCCGGATTCATATTCCCCGTAAATATCCATCAGCGAAATAACACCGGCATTCTTTGGATTACGAATCTGCGCCAATGCCAGACGCTGACCCTCACGAATCAGGCTTTCATCCTTTTTATAGCGGGTCAACTGAGTCCAATAGAAGGGCAAATCCTCCCCCCAGATTTCCCGATACAAATCCACCAGTCCGCTGAGGGCGTCCCGGTAGTTCTCTGTGCTTAAATGGGTGCGGTATTCGTCCGCTTCCCCCTGATACATGAGAATCCCTCGTATCTGTAGCTTCGCAAAGGGGAGCACCCGGTTGTAGTACAAGCCTCCATCGGTGGAGGTAAAGCTTCCGAAGCTTTCGCCCTGGGGCAGCCAGCGGTTGATTTCCGTATCACCCACCGCCGCATTGATAATGCCTACCGGAATTTGATATTGTGTCTGTATCTTCTGGGCAAAGAAATAACCAATGGCAGAACAGTAGCTGGCGGCATCATGGTTCATGGCAGACCATGCCGGGTTCACATAGCCGATAGGCAAGTTTTCCACCGCCGCCCCGGAGCCGTCGGTACCCTTGGTCCAGAGGTTCAGCAGCCGAATCTTGGGGTTCTCTGTTTCTTGCTTGCCCTGTTTGGATTCCAGATACTCTATGGTATCTGCACCGCCCAAAAGATGGTAGTCCATGTTGGACTGTCCGATACAGAGCCAGATATCCCCAAAGGTGATATTCTCAAAGACTTTTTGCTCACCCTCGCAGTCTACGGTCAGGGTGAAGCTGCCTCCGGCAGAAAAGCTTCCTAAATCTACTTCCCAGTCCGAGCCGGTTTTCACCGCCGCATCCCGGGTAACCTCGCCCCCCAGGCTATTTGCAAGGGTCACCTGTACCCGGCTCCCGGTGGGGGCTTTGCCCCAAATGGTCAAAGGCTTATCTGCCTGAAAGATCATATCATCAGAAAAGAGGTTGGACATAGAAAATTCCGCAGAACCTCGGGTGTAGCGATAGGTTAAATCTCGCGCCAGCACCGAGGTGCCATCCTGCTCCCAGGCCATCACACGGTAGCTGTCACCGATTTCGTGCTGGGGGGTGGGCATCTGTATATCAATCACAGTGTCCTCTCCCGGAAGGAAGGTATGGTCGGTGACAGAAATGGTTTTAAGCACCCCTTGGGGGTTGTACACGCCGGCAACCAGCCGGGCATGCAGTTCCTTTTTGGCGTCATAGCCGTAAAGCCGAAGCTGCCATTGAGTTTCCCCGTTGACCTGCTCATACTTCCACTCGGGATACGCCAGCCACTGGACTTCCGCAATGGGCGCACCGGCAGGAATTTGTATCTTTACATACCGGAACTCTCCGGCACCGCCGAACATGAGTTCGTGCCATTCTTCCGCATAAGTTTCGTTGTTGACAGGCTCTGCAGTAACAGTCTGCTGAAAATTCCGGTTATCCGCAGACACATAAAACGCCGTGCCCAGACACCGATTGATATCGACTTTCTTTTCTCCCGTCCCGGGCAGAAACCGTACCCCACCCAGCATATGTACATCGCCCAAATCCAAGGTGATTTCACAGGTTTTGGTTCCGGTAAACACGGTAGTCTCGTCGCCGTCATAAAGAAGCTTTGCATCCGCAATGCTGCAGCCGGAGGTTTTTACGTTTCGGGTACTGAGCACTGCCTGTACCGGCTCACACCGGGCATAGAGTTTCAACGCCGGCTCCTCCGGATCGCTCTCCGCCGCAGGCGCAGCAGACTCCTTCTCCCAAGGCCAGGAGAATGCCGCCACCGGCTGCATACTCAAGCCAAATATCAAAACAAAAAACAGTACCCATGCCAAGAGCCTTGATACCGTCCTTCCTCTCTGCATGTTACTGCCTCCTATCGATTCAATTTTATTCTATTATTTTACAACACTATTGACCTTTTGTCAACTATACACGCGACTTCATAAAAAACGCCCTTCGACTTCCTATAACTTTATTTTCTGTGAAATAATTTTTTTGTTGAGATTTCAAAGAAAAATTGATTTTCACACATAAGAAATGGGCAAGATTTGTAACCTTGCCCATCGTAAATATGAAACAATTACTTTTTCAATTCTGCTTGTATATAGGACACAATTGCCGCGTCATTTCCATTAAACTCAATGAAATTACGCTCTTCGTCAAGTCTAATTGAAACAAGAGGTGACCTCAAAAGTGCGTCAATTCTTGTTTGTTCATAGCTTTCTGGCAACATATTAAGATAATATTCTTTTCCTTGTTCTGTCAAAACACTCTCAATGGTGTCATTACTAACCCAACCAGCAGGGTTAATTGGATTTTCAAATCCATTTTTATCTATGTAAGCGTTTTTTCGCTCTCCATATAATTCTTCCAACTTGGTTAGTAAAGTTTTTTCATATTCCTCTTCAAATTGAACCATTACAGTAACTAATCCAGTAGTATCTCCAATGCCATTTGTATCAAAAACCAACCCTATGTCACCTATTGGTGTTTCCAAATATTTTCCATTTTCCAATTTGACTGTTTTTCGGTTTCCGTTTTCTTTAAGAACATCGGCATTTTGGAATATATCACTTTTTTGTACTGTTTCCCAATCCATGCCCCATTCAAGAGAGCAGAACTTAAAGTCCCCTTTTTCTGCCTGTTGGTTTGGTTTGGTAGTGTTGCAACCCACTAACAACAATGCAAATACTACTGAAATTATTGCAAATAACTTTTTCATATTAACACTCCTTTTCTCAAATATTCACTCCAATTCCTCACTCCAATTCCTATTTTCTACCTAATTTATAGCAAAAACACACCCAAGAGTCAACAATTTATGCCAATTTTTAACATAGTGCCCTGTTGTGGTTATATCCTGTTGGTGGATATCCCCGAAGAAGGAAAAACCAACACTTTGCATATCTGCCTTAGTTTTGTTATACCACAATTATAGAAATATTTTCTCTTGTTAAATGTTAAAAGCCTATCATTTTCGTCAAAAGTAAAGCCCATATCATTTAATTTTTTTCTCATTTCTTCTGTCAGTTCTTGCAGATTGTTTATATAATGGGTAGTAGGTTTTACAAAATCAAGAATATTCCCGCCCTTTATATCCTCGCTACGATATGTTGTTCCTTTGCTTTGCAGTAAGTCAATCAATATGTTTTCAGCGTCATGTCTGGAGGTGGGGTGTTGTTTGTTGTGGCTGATACTCCAATTATGCTTGAAAACATATAAAGCAAGGTATAAAGGCAAATACACAGTAGAAACACCCGTCAAGTTTTTGTTGATATGTCGCTTTAATTGAATATGAAAACTGTCAATGTTATCTAATGTCAAGTGTTTTTCGGCTTTTAATCTCTCAAACTCTGCAAAACTCAATCTTCCTTAGTTTTCCACTCTGTCAAGCCCTTGTGTTTGATAATATCTTTTAAGGATTGTTTCTTTTGCCAATTCTCTGCCATTATGATTTTGTGCCCAGTCCTTTTGCAAAGGGCGTTTTTACTATTCCAGATAATCCTTCAGCTTACGGCTGCGGCTGGGGTGACGAAGCTTCCGCAGTGCCTTAGCCTCAATCTGCCGAATACGCTCACGGG
>JAXJVM010000216.1:0-12160 GCA_036308515.1 Clostridia bacterium
ATTGCTTGCTTTTTGCGAAATCGTTCTCTGCAGTACCATCGTACAGCGACGAAAACGATTTCACAAAATATACCTTCCTTTTTCGACATCTGCCAGCGTGTCGATAGGTTTATCGACACGCTGCAACCCCAAGGAAAATTCCTTGGGGTTTGAATATGCGTTTTTAACCTTTGACCGCACCGATGGTAACACCCTTAACAAAGTATCTCTGAATGAAGGGGTATACACACAGAATCGGGATGGTAGATACTACGATAACCGCAAACTTCAGGTTCTCTGCATAGGACTGTACGTCACCTGCCTGTGCAGCAGCTCCGCCTACGCTCGCCGTGTCACCCTGAATCAGGATTTCACGCAGTACCAGCTGCAACGGATACAAATCTCTGTTTGTCAGATAAATCATAGCATTGAAGTAGCTGTTCCAGATAGCTACCATGTAATACAGGGCAATTACCGCAATAATCGGCTTTGCCAGCGGTATCATGACCTGCAGCAGAATCCGGTAGTCACTGGCACCGTCTATCTTCGCCGCTTCTTCCAGCTCGTAGGGCAGTCCTCTGAAGTATGACATGGTAATAATCAAGTTATAGGTCGTTACCATGGTCGGCAGAATCAGTGACCAACGAGTGTTCAACAGACCGAGACCCTTTACTACCAAGTAGGTCGGAATCAAACCGCCGCTGAAGTACATGGTAAACACAATTGCCATAGACAGGAAGTTCCTAAAGGGCAAATCTCTACGGGTCAAACCGAACGCCGCCATGATGGTTACGATAACCGAAAGGAAACCGCCAACACCTACATAGAAGATGGTGTTCAAATAACCCATCCACAGGGGCTTATATGCCAACACGTTTTTATACGCCGCTACCGAAAAGCCCTTCGGGTACAGCAGTATACCGCTTCCTTCATAAATCCTCGTGGGGTCACTTACGGACGCCACTACTACATAATAACACGGATACAGGGTAATGATAACAAGCAAGATCATAATCGCATAGTTGATTACCTCGAAGACCCATTCTCCGGCACTTCTTTTATAATTCATTCTTGCTCTTCCTCCTTTACCACAGTCCGCTTCCGGTTGCTTTCTTACTGAATGTATTTGCAGCCATCAGGAAAATGAAGTTGAATATTGAGTTAAACATACCGACTGCTGTGGAATAACTATAGTCTGCCTCCAGCAAACCACGACGGTACACGTATGTAGAAATTACGTCCGCAGTCTCGTAAATGGACGGATTATACAACAGAATAATCTTGTCATATCCCAGAGACAACATACGTCCGATTCTCATAATCAGGGTAATCATGATGGTTCCCAAGATACCGGGAATGGTAATGTGCCACAGCTTTGCCCATCTGCCTGCGCCGTCGATGGTTGCTGCTTCGTACAGTTCCTGGTCAATACCGGACAATGCTGAAATGTACAGTATACTATTCCAGCCAATCTGCTGCCAGATATCCGAGATGACATAGATGGTACGGAAGTACTTGGGGTCGGACATAAACGCAACGGTTTCGCCGCCACACATTTTAATAATCGCGTTGATAAAGCCGTTAGACGATACAAAGGTCAATACCAGACTCGATACTACCACCACCGAAAGAAAGTGGGGCATATAGGTAATGGTCTGTACCGACTTCTTGAATCTCTCCTGCTTAACCTCGTTCAGTAACAGTGCGAGAATAATCGGCGTCGGGAATCCGAATAACAATCCCCAGAAGTTGATCATCAGTGTATTCCGGAGCAGTCTCCAGAAATATACATCCGACAAAAATGCCTCGAAGTTCTTCAAACCTACCCATGTGCTACCCAGCATTCCCTTGGTCACAGAGAACTTCTGGAATGCAATGACCAGTCCACCCATTGGTGCGTAGTGGAAGATCAAATAAAACAAGATGGTAGGCAACAGGATTACATAAATGTGCTTGTTCTTCAGCACCTGGGTCCACAGGGATGTTTTCTTTTTCCCCAGACGCGGCGCCTTTGCCTCTGCTGTTGTCATGTGTCTCATTCACTCCTCTTTCCTAATTCCTAAAATAAAAGCTCGCCGGAGACGGCCGCAGGAACCGCTCTCAAGCCAATTATTTTCGTCCGTTTTGCACTCTTTCTTAAAAAAATTTTGTGCAAATTGTCTTAAATACATTTTACACAACTTTTACTAATTTTGCAAGTTTTTTTTGGGCAAAAACGCAAAAAGTATGGAAAAATATAAAAAATATACTTAACTTTTACCTTTTGTCATGACTTTCAAGGTTCTTTTGCCTTTTTGCGGTGCATGAAACGAAAAAAATCTCCCCCGGCTTTCACCTCTTGGGCAATAGCCGGGGGACGTTCAGTCACGGAGTTCCCGTTGCGTCACGCTTTTACGCTGCCTGAGTATCGCATTCACTTCTGCGGCTCGGGCACGTTGCCAAATCTTTTTCGCAAGGTAGATTCGGCGTTGGGTGAAGCGTCACGCTTTTACGCTGCCTGAGTATCGCATTTACTTCTGCGGCTCGGGCACGTTGCCAAACTTTTTCGCAAGGTAGATTCGGCGTTGGGTGAAGCGTCACGCTTCTATCTTGCCAGGTATCTCTGGTAAGCTGCGTTCTGAATCTCAGTTGCTTCATCAATACCCATAGCCTCGATCTGTGCAACAACCTTATCCCAGTCATTGACACTTGCTCGACCGGTAATTACCTTGTTTGCTTCTTCCTGCATATAGGTCTTAACGGTATTCATAATGCTGGAATATCTCTCGTTTTCTTCTGCAGTCTTGGTGATAGGCGGTACAATACCGTCGGTATTGGGATCATCCGCAAGCCAAGTCTCTACCGCTTCGATACCCCAAGGTGCCAAGGTCTGCTTATAGAACTGCCAGGTCTGTCCCATGGGGAACGCACTGTCACGTACTGCCGCAGTCAGGGCAATCATGTTGGCACTGGTCTTACCGTTGTCCGGCTTCAAAACCTTATCGGTAAAGATTTCTTCGCCGTCTACCACGGTATAAGTATCTCCTTCTCTACCGTAGTTCGCATACTTCAAGCCTTCGCCGCCGTAGAGCTCATCCAGCCACTTCAGGGTGCCTGCAGGATCCTCGTTATTGGTGGTTATAGCCAAGGAAGCGTAACTAGGTACAGGCTGTGTGTAAGAAGTGTTGAAGCAATATTTCTCTCCGTCTGCTGCCTTTAAGTAGCCAATTCCTGCTACCTTTCTGGTACCGTCATTCATGGTGTCATAGTAGGTAGTGGGCTGGAATCCGAACTTGAACCCTGCCTTGTCGCTGGTGAACTTGGCATCCAGCTTGGATCTGGTATCCTGCAGATAGTCCATATCAATCAGACCTTCGCTATACAGCTTTGCAATGTATGCCAGACCTTGCTTAAACTCGCTGGTAGTCGGTCCGTAAACAATCTTGCCGTTCTTTACCTGGAAGTCATATTCTGCACCGAATGCCCAGAGCAGAGGTCCTACACCAGAAACGTTGTCAAAGCCGTTACCGCCCATGGGGATTTCATCCGCCTGACCATTGCCATTGGGGTCCTGAGTTTTGAATGCCTTCAACACAGTGTAAAGCTCATCTGCAGTGGTGGGTGCTTTCAAACCAAGCTTATCCAGCCAGTCCTGACGGATAACCGGACCCTGGAATACACAGAGTGCCTGATCCAGACGAATGTAAGGAATCACGTAGATTCTTCCATCATCGGTTACGATATCACGTCTGATGTTGGGGTTCTCATCCATAATCTTCTTCAGATTCGGCATGCAGCTCTCGCTGCCGTCTGTGGGATAGATGTAGTCGGTCAAGTCGATAATAACCCCGTCCTCTACATAAGAAGCCGTACCACCGGTAGCATTTGCCCAGTTGTATACAATGGCGTCAGGATAGTCACCAGAGGTCATCATCAGGTTAAACTGCTCTGCACCGGTACCGGCAGCAGGATGAATCCATTCAATATGCTTACCGGTTTTCTCCTCCAACAGTTGGAAGGTCAAACAGTCGTTAAAGGTCTCTCCGCCGGCAGCTGTAATGTTGGCGCCTATACCGGAATAGATGGTCAGGTCACCGGACTTTCCTCCGCCGTTGCAGCCTGTTACGCAAGCTGCTGCCATAACCGCTGCCAATCCTGCGGCTACACCTTTGAGATTTTTCATTTTCATCTTTACATTTCCTCCTCTTTATTTTAAAAGATTGATTGGATTCATTTTACCAAACGTACTTTTTTTTTGCAATGCTTTTTGCCAAAAAAGACAAAAAAATATAAAAAACAGCCCCTTCGATTATGAATTATTACATCTCCACAAGCGGGACAAACAAATTTTTGTAAAAAATGAATATACATCTTCCAAAGGAGGTTGTTATTGATGGAAGTAAAAACAAAACTGATTCTGCAAATCCATTCCCGTTCCGAGATTCCCTATCAAACACGACTGAAAGAGCTAATCACGGCTGCCTTGCGTCAAGGCGGAGATTCGAGCAGAAAGCCAGGGAAATCCCATGCATGACCGGGCACAAAGGGCAGGCCTATACCTCCGCCTTTCCAAGGAGGACGCAGGCAGTACCGAGAGCCTGTCCATCAGCTCCCAGCGCACTCTGCTCCGGCAGTTTGCCCGTGACAAGGGATTTATCTTTCAGGAATATACCGATGACGGCTATTCCGGGACAAACCTGGAACGCCCGGCATTGCAGCGGCTATTTGCCGATATTGCGTGCGGCAAAATTGGGATTGTCATCACCAAGGATTTATCCCGGCTGGGGCGAAACAGTGGACGGGTAAGCTGGCTCCTGGACGAATACTTTCCCCGGATGCGGATACGGTATATTTCGGTGAGCGAAGGCATCGACACCCTTTGCCCCACACCGTCGGACGGGGTTCTGGTTCCGGTAATGAACCTGACCAACGAGCTCTATGCCGGAGATATTTCCCGGAAAATACGGGCATCGCTGCACGCCAAGATGACGCAAGGGGCATTCATCGGCAGCCATCCCCCTTTTGGCTACACCCGAGACAAGATGGATAAAAACCACCTGGTTCCTGACCCTATTTCCGCTCCCTTTATTCGACAAATTTTTACATTAGCAAAGGAGGGCTATGCCCCGTCCCAGATTGCCCAAAAGCTGAATGGTGACGGGATTCCCACCCCCTCTCTCTACCGCAGACAGGAGCACCCTGCACAAAGCTGGACCGGGCGTATGGTCAGCAAGTTACTGGCAAACGAGGTTTATCTTGGGCATCTTTTGCAGGGCAAGACAGAGAAGGCAGGCTTTAAATCCTCTGTCATCTATTACAAGCCTCGGAGCGCATGGACGTTTGTGGAGAACACCCATGAGCCTTTGGTGGATACCGAAACCTGGAACACCGTGCGAAAAAAGATGCACAGCCGCACCCGAAAACGGGAAAAGGGCTTTGTCAATCTGTTTTCCGGCATTGCCAAGTGCGCCGACTGCGGACGAAATATGTCCACCGTTGTCTCGCGCAAAAAAGGAGCCTCCGCAAGCCTAGTCTGCGGAGGTTACAAGGCAAAGGGGCGTAGCTTTTGCCGGAACCACACCATCGACTACCAGCTTCTTTGTCAGGGGGTACTGACGGTTTTGCAGCGATACCAGCTCTCTCCGGCAGAGGAACAAACCATTGCCCGGGAAATAGCTGCCCGGCACAAGGAGGAAACCGCACAAGCGCTTACGCGGCTCCGGGAACGGATTTCCTCCAATCGAAGAAAGTTGGAACGCCTCTACGAGGACAAATACGCTGGCGAGATTACGCCGGAACTGTTTTGCTCCCTAAAGGAAAAATTTCATACAGAGCAGGCAACGCTTCAGCAAAGGCTCGCCGATACCAACCAGGCAAATCCCCACCCCGACTTGGTCGGCATGGAACAATGGCTGCATCCCCGGACACTTACCCCGGAACTGCTTTTTGGGCTGGTTGACCGCATAGAGGTACACCAGAGCACCTGCGGCGGGAACACCCGAGAGCAGGTCATTGACATTTATCTAAACTTCTCCTGTGAGGAGGAGTGTATTGTTGTGGAATCGTGCATCCAATGACTCCCCTTACCATGTGCATGGGTCTTGGATGCAACGCAGTGGGGGTCACCGGCTGCCGCATTATAGGTTCGCGGCGTGAACGATTTGCCGCCATGGTCACCAACTGCTTTATTCCCTGCAACGGTCGGTTTTCCATGCTGATCACCCTTTCCGCCCTCTTTGTGGGCGGCATCTTCGGCAAGGGAATGCAAGCCCCGGCAGCGGCGTTGTTTGTGTTGTTTTTGATTGGGGTTGGGGCAGTGGCAACTCTGGGAATCACCAAAGCACTGACCCGGGTTTTCCCGGGAAATGAGGAGATTGGCTTTTCTCTGGAGCTACCACCTTTGCGCAAGCCCCAGGTTGTCAAAACACTGGTGCGTTCTCTGCTGGACCGCACGTGGAAAATTCTCAGCCGTGCCATTCGGATTTCTGCCCCGGCAGGCGCCGTCATCTGGCTGATGGCAAATCTGCAAGCAGGGGAGGCCAGTCTGCTGGCGGTATGTGCAAACTTTTTACAGCCCCTTGGCACCCTGATGGGCATGGACGGTGTGATTCTTCTGGCGTTTTTGCTGGCACTGCCTGCCAATGAGATTGTACTCCCCATCATTCTGATGGGGTATCTGGCAACCGGGCAAATGGCAGACATTACAGACCTGACCGCCCTGGGAGAGCTTCTGCGCGCCAACGGCTGGACGGCATGTACCGCCGTCAACGTCATGCTGTTTTCTCTGCTGCACTTTCCCTGTGCCACCACCCTCTGGACCATTCAAAAGGAAAGCGGAAGTGTGCTCTGGATGGCAGCAGGGTTTGCGATTCCCACCTGTCTTGCCGTAGCGGTCTGCATGGGTGTCCATGGAATTTGGCAGTTGCTTGCACTACTCATCTAATCAAAGTACATAATTTCCTGTTTTTCGGGCAAACTGAAAACAAAGGAGATGATACAATGGTGCACAAAGACACAATATCCTTATTAAAGGAATGTAATGCCGGGGTGAAAATGGGGGTCACCTCCATTGACGAAGTGCTGGACAATGTAAAAAGCGACACCCTTCTGAAGCTGCTGACCGAAAACAAAGAGGAGCATCAGCAGCTGGGAAGTAAAATTCATGAATTGCTCAATGAATACGGAGAATCAGGCAAGGAACCCAGTGCCATGGCAAAGGGAATGTCCTGGGTAAAGACCAATGTGATGTTGAACATGCATGACAGTGATCACACCATTGCCGATGTGATGACCGATGGCTGCAACATGGGGGTAAAATCCCTGAACCGGTATTTGAACAAATACGAAGCCGCCGACCAAAAATCTAAGGCGCTTGCTAAGGACTTAATTACATTGGAACAGCGGCTGACCCAGGAGCTTTGCAGCTTTTTATAGCCGAAAGTCTGAAGGAACGGCATCTGTGCCGTTCCTTTTTGCTGGGGAATCTATCTTACATAAAATTCATGTGCATATAATCGCTGCTCATCTTCAGGCTCTCGAAGGGATCGCCGGGGGCAGAAATCTTCCGCCGCCCATGCAGGCATTCCTTCCTTACTTTTTTCCTTTGGGAAATTTACTTGGTCAAAAAAATCATTTTTTCAAGCAATGATGCCACAATTTTTTAAATATTTAATACTTTGTTAACAAATATGAAATATTCGTCTGCTATAATAGAGAAAATATAATTGGCAAGGTGTGACTTTTCTATCTTTGGATAGTGAAATACAGGAGGTATTATCATGGCAGATTGGCTTCATAAATTCGGCAAATCTTCCGATCAGGAGGAACCGGAGGACTTCGTTTTACTTCGGGAGGATGCGGAACAAGACGCAGATAACACGGCACAGATTCCGGCGGTACAAAAAGAGTACGATACGAGTATGGACGATACCGGCGAAATCGAGCCCATTTACAGCGGCATGCTGGAGGAAAACGGAAACACCTACGCGGACTATGCGCCCAAGAATACAGATGCGGATGAAGTAGAGAGAATCGAGTACGAATTGGACGGGGTTACCCCCATTATCAAAAAAGAAACGCGCGAGCCCGGTTTCAAAGGCTTTCTTAAAGCCCACAAGACCTGGGTACTGGGCGGCGGCATCACAGTGGCTGCCATTGCAATCCTAGTGGCTTTGTTTATGATTCTTTCCGTTGTAACTGACCCCATGCGCGGGTATTCCCAGGCAGAGGTAGTCAAAGGCAACATCATCAACTCCATGGAAACCGCCGGCACCCTTGCCGCCAACGACCGGTACGCCATTACCTCACTGGTCTCCGGTAAGATTGTGGAATCCAAGCCCGAAGTCGGCGACACTGTTACTGCCGGAACCGTGCTTTATAAGCTGGACGATACCGAAGCCAAGCTGGCAGTCGAGCGTGCAGAGAATGCGCTTTCCAAGTCCAAGGTGGCAGGTACCACCTCCACCGGGGCTTCCGATAAAATCTACTCCACGGATACCGGAACCATTCACACCCTGAACATTCACTCCGGAAGCACCGTTTCCTACGGTCAGGTGGTTTGCACCATTAAAAAATCCGATAATACCGTAGTGGCAGTTACCTCTCCGGTTGCAGGTACTGTTTCTGCAGTCAATGTGAGCCAGGGCAAAAGCGTTTCGGTGAACACGCTGATTGCATCGGTTACCAGTATCCAGACCTCCACCAATCAAAAGACCAGCGCCTATGACCAGAAGAGTAGTGAGCTGGATGTTAAGGCTGCCGAAGCTCAATTGGAAAACTACACCATTAAGTCTCCTGTCAGCGGTGTCATTATTGAAAAGAACACCAAGGTAGGCGACAACGTAGGCATCACCAACATGGAAAACCCCATGATGGTAATTTTGGATAACACCTCTTTGAAATTCACCTTCCAAGTGGATGAATATACCTTAAAAGATATTGAGAACGGCTTAGACGTCATCGTCAACACCGAATCCCTGCCCGACGAATCCTTTGCCGGAGAAATCACCCGGGTTGGCAGCCAGGGCGTGGAAAACGACGAGGGCAAGGTCATGTTCGAGGTAGACGTTACCGTGGATGAGCCCGGGGATTTGAAAGCCGGCATGAAGGTCACTGCCAAGGTGATTCTGGAATCTGCCACCAACGTTACCTATGTCCCCCACAAGGCATTGATGGAGGCAGACGGTGAGAACGCCGTGGTTCTGGTAAAGAAGGGTGTAGCAAGTGCTCTGCGCACCACAAATTCCAACGCCGACCAGCTGGAGGAAGAACTGATGTATCCCTGGATTAAGGTTCCCGAAGGCTGCGAACTGGTTACCGTCGAGTACGGCGTTGCCGATGGCACCAACGTGGAAATCATTTCCGGTTTGGAAGTCGGCGATGTAGTCGTTTACAAAACCGATGCCGAGCCGGTAGACCTTTCTCCGGCTCCTACCGAGACCGCAACACCCACCACCCCGGACGCGGTTTCTGATTCCAATGCCTCTGCAACGGCAAAGCCGAAGGCTTCTTCTTCCGCTTCTGAGGCGGATGCCGATGACACTGATGAGGCAAAGGGCGATGCACCTGAGGCAACGGCAACTGCGACAGCAACTGCCAAACCAACCAGCGCCAATACCCAGCTATAACATAAAAACGGTCGCAGAACTTGCGGCCGTTTTTTACTAAGAGAGGAACCCCCCATGAAAATTACACACGAACAAATAGAGAAGCTTGCCGCCCACTCCGGGCTGGAACTGGGCGAAACCGAACTGAAAGAAACTGCAGAAAGCCTCACCTCCATTGTGCAAAGCATGGAGGTACTGAACACCATGGAGTTTTCATCCTCTGCCTCTCCGGCAGGGGAGCTTCTCCTTCGGGAGGATACCGTTCTGCCCTCCATGAACCGCAGGGCACTTTTGCAAAACGCCCCCAAAACCGATGGCGGCTATGTTGCCGTCCCCAAAACGGTAGAATAGGAGAATCCCATGGAACTTTGGAAAGAAACCGCCATCACCCTTGGAGAAAAACTGCAAACAGGCAGTACTACCCCGACAGAGGTCACGGCTGCCTGCAAAACACGCTACAACCAAATCACACACTTGAACGCCTGTCTGGCGATGGACTGGGAATCCAAACCCCAAGGAAACGGCTCCCGTCTAACAGGTGTCCCCATTCTTATTAAGGATAATATTGTCACCAAGGGCATTCCCACCACCTGCGCCTCCGGGATTCTGGAAAACTACATTCCCACCTGGGACGCTACCGCCGTACAACGGCTGAAGGAAGCCGGCATGGTGGTTCTGGGAAAGACCAACATGGATGAATTCGGCATGGGCTCCACCTCCGAGACCTCCGCCATGGGGGCGGTGAAAAACCCGTGGAATCCCCACCATGTACCGGGCGGTTCCTCCGGCGGTTCTGCTGCCGCTGTGGCTGCAGGAATTGTCCCCTGTGCTTTGGGCACCGATACCGGTGGCAGTATTCGTCAGCCAGCCGCTCACTGCGGCATCACCGGAATCAAACCCACCTATGGCAGGGTTTCCCGTTATGGACTGATTGCCTACGCCTCCTCCATGGATCAAATTGGGGTTCTGGCACGAACGGCAGAGGATTGCGCCCATATTTTAAACCTCATTGCCGTCCCCGACCCCCGGGATGCTACCTGCCGTTCCGGGAAACCCGTCCTGCCCACCAGCAAAGGTGTCAAGGGGCTTCGGATTGGGATTCCCAGCTCCCTCCTGCACCGGGCAGATTCCGAAATGCAGGCCGCCATCACCCAAACGGCACACATCTTTACTCAGCTTGGGGCAAGCTGCGAGGACACCACACTGCCGTTGGTGGATGAAGCCGTTGCGGCGTATTACCTGCTCGCCTGTGCCGAGGCGGCATCAAATCTTTCCCGGTTTGACGGCTGGAAATATGGCCGCCGCCGGGAGGGGCAAGACCTGCAGGAGCAGCTTACCCAAACCCGTACGCAGGGCTTTGGTCACGAGGTCAAGCAGCGGATTCTGCTGGGGAATTTTGCCTTGTCTGCCGGGTATTACGAGGACTACTACCGCCGGGCACTGCTTGCCCGGGAGGAAATCCGTAAGGCATACCGGGACTTGTTTGCTCGCTATGACCTGCTGCTGACCCCCTCGGCATCGGGAACGGCACCCAAACTGGGGGAAAGCCTCATGCACCGGGTACAGATGTACCAAGAGGACTGCTATACCGTTGGCGTGAATCTTGCCGGGCTCCCTGCCATTGGCTTTCCCATAGGCTTTGGCAAAAACGGTCTGCCTCTGGGCGGTCAGCTCATTGCCCCGGATATGGAAGAAGCACTGCTTTTTCAGGCAGTCATGGCATTGCAGACGGAAACCGACTTCCACAACCACTACCCGGAGGTGATACAACCATGAACTACGAGACTGTCATAGGTCTGGAAATCCACGCAGAGCTCCGCACAGAAAGCAAGATGTTCTGCGGCTGCTCCACTGCCTTTGGAGCAGAACCCAACACCCAATGCTGCCCTGTTTGTACCGGGCAGCCGGGAGCACTGCCGTTGGTGAATCGCAAAGCCGCCACTTATGGGATTCTGGCAGGGCTGGGAACCAACTGCACCATTGCCAAAACCCTGCGGTTTGACCGCAAGAACTACTTCTACCCCGACCTGCCCAAAGGATATCAAATATCCCAGTTGTATGAACCTCTGTGCCAAAACGGGTATCTGGCATTGCCCGAAAGCGGTAAGATCATCCGCATTCGGGAAATTCATCTGGAAGAGGACGCCGGCAAACTGGTGCATGACCGTTTGGAGACGGAAAGCCTTTGCGATTACAACCGTTGCGGCGTCCCCCTGATTGAGATTGTCACCCAGCCGGACTTTTCCACCGCGGAGGAGGTCTGCGACTTTGTCCGGGAACTGCGACGGATTCTGCTGTTTTTGGGAATTTCTGACGGGAAGATGCAGGAGGGCTCTCTCCGGGTGGACGTGAATCTTTCTGTCCGGCCTGTGGGGGAAGCTACCCTTGGCACCCGAACGGAAATGAAGAACCTGAACTCTCTGCGCGCCATCCGATGCGCCATTGACGCAGAGGCGAAGCGGCAGATTGCCCGGCTGAGCCAGGGGAACGCCGTCATACAGGAGACCCGGCGCTGGGATGAGACCACCGGAGCAACCCTCTCCATGCGTGCCAAAGAAGAACAGGCGGACTACCGGTACTTTCCCGAACCGGATTTG
>JAXJVM010000217.1:0-2324 GCA_036308515.1 Clostridia bacterium
GTCTTATTTAGTCTCAAATAAAACATTTAGCACATATGCAAAATTCTTGTCCCATCCTGATAAGGGGAAAAATAAGGAAAAAACACCGCATAGCAGGTAGTATGGATAAGTTTTTTCTATCCTTATCTAGTGTTATTATTTGCGACAATTAAACAGTTTCAATTCCTTTCTGGGAGTTTTCAAGGATATCAGGATCCATTTGAACAGTGTTGACTTTCAGTAATCAAACGATTGTTGATCCACCCAAGTAGTTTCTTTTATTGGAAGTATAGAAAAAACCTTCGGAAATCATATAGCACATAATCGGCGCAACGATTCTTCCTGGAACCCGAAGTGCCATGCTCCCAATGGTGTCATGGTTTATAAATAACCCGGCAAAATGATCCAGGAGCATCGCCGTGATTGCAATTGTTTTTAACTGCGTGGATGTAAGGCCTTTCCATTTCATGAATTTCATTCCTTAGTCGAGTTTGCGATCATACAGTAATGCGGCAATCAGCACAACAAAGCAGGAACCGGCATTGTGTACCAGCGCACCGGTTGTGGGATTGAGTACGCCCATGACAGACAGCAAAACAGCAAGAAGGTTGATGCACATGGAAAGGCAGATGCTGAACTTGATGGTCTTGACGGTAGCATTGGACAGCCGCTTCAGGTAGGGCAGCTTGGAAATATCATCACCCATGAGAACAATATCAGCCGCATCCACGGCGATGTCACTTCCCAGACCACCCATTGCGACACCCACATTGGCGGTTTTCAGCGCCGGTGCGTCATTGACACCGTCGCCGATCATGCAGACAGCTTTTCCCTCATTCTGGATTGCTGCAATATTGCTGACCTTTTCTTCAGGCAGCAGTTGCGCTCTGATTTGTCGGATACCAACTTGCCGGGCAAAGTAGTCAGCAGTTTTCTGATTATCACCGGTCAGCAGAACGATATTCGTGTTCATACTATGTAAGCGTTCCACCATATTTTTCGCTTCCGGACGCAGTACATCGGACATTGCCAAGACACCAATACAGGCGCTATCATCTGCCACAAGGACAGAAGCCTTACCCTGCGCACGCAGCTCTTCCAGCATAGAACGCACGATAACGTTGATTTCCACACCGTAATTCAGAAGATAATTCTCGTTGCCGCACAGCAGCTTCTTGCCATCCACTTCCGCATAGATACCTTTGCCTGCAGTCATCTTGAAACAATCAGATTCCAGTACAGTAATGTTGCAGTTTTTAGCATAGGCTACGATTGCTTTGCCCAGAGGATGCTCACTCTTTGCTTCAGCGGAAGCAGCCAGAGAGAGCAGGGTATCTTCGCTAATCTTGGGATCAAAAGAGATGATGTCGCAGACCTCCAAACGGCCATAGGTTAGGGTTCCGGTTTTGTCAAAGGCGATGGTATTGACCTTGCCCATCTTCTCCAGCGCCTCGCCGGACTAGATGATCACACCGTGCTTGGTAGCCTGTCCAATGGCGGCAATGATTGCTGTGGGTGTTGCCAGTACCAGCGCGCAGGGGCAAAATACAACCAGCACGGTAACAGCACGAACGATATCCTTTGTGACAATGCCAGCTACGATAGCAATCAGCAACGCAACAGGAACCAACCAGCTTGCGGCTTTATCTGCGATTCTTGCCATAGGTGCTTTTTTATTCTCAGCTTCCTGCACCATATGGATCAGTTTTTGCAGAGAGCTGTCTTCTCCAACCTTGGTTGCTTGGATATCAATAGCACCAAAACGGTTAATGGTTCCACTGAACACATCCTCACCAACTGTTTTATCTACCGGAAGAGATTCACCGGTCATGATGGACTGATCAACAGAGGTCTCACCATGGATAATTGTTCCGTCTACAGGGATGGTCTCGCCGGGCAGGACGCGAAGAATATCACCTAAAGAAATTTTCTCAGCGGGGATTATGACTTCCTCGCCATTGAACAGTAATCTTCCTTGCGTTGGGGCCAGAGAGATAAGCTTTTTTAATCCCTTTTTTGCCCGTTCTGTGGTCTTATCCTCCAAAATCGCACCGATTGCCATGATCCAGGCAACTTCACCGGCAGCGAAAATATCACCGATGGCAATGGCGGCAAGCATTGCGATGGAGATCAGCAATGCTGAGGAGATCTTACTGATACCAGGATTGTGAATGACGCGCCATATTGCCAAATACAACATGGGAATACCGCTGATGATGACGGTTACCCATGCCGGATCAAAAGGAAGAATATTCAGATGCCGAAGGCTTCCGCTGGGATTACCAAAAAAGAAGGCAGCAAGTGAAGCAAAAGGAAAAAACCTGCTACGATGGTAGCAGGAACAC
>JAXJVM010000218.1:0-8585 GCA_036308515.1 Clostridia bacterium
TCAGGCGGTTGCTCCTCTTTCCCACAAAGGCGATGCCTTTGTAGGAGCCCTAGCGACGAAAACGATTTCACAAAATATATCTTCCTTTTTCGGCATCTGCCAGCGTGTCGATAGTTTATCAACACGCTGGGAGACCCTGTGATATGTAAATCACAGGGTCTCACTCTTTACAGAAGATTTTTCCGCAGTTCTTCGCCGCTCAGGGGGCTCAGGTATGCCGGTGCAATATCAAACACCGTCTTACAACCGCTCTCTCCCTCTTGATTCAGGCGATATGCCGCACGTGCATAAGCAACAATCACAGAGGCGGTAAATTCAGGGTTGGAATCCAGCGTCAGGCTATATTCGATGATATGCTTATTTTCACCGTTCCAGCCGGTCTTACCGCTGCGGATAACCACGCCGCCGTGAGGCAGACTGCTATGGTCACGCTGCATTTCTTCTTCGGTGATAAAATGCACGGTGGTATCGTAATCAGAGAAGTAGTTGGGCATAGTCTTGATTTCTTGCTCAATTTTTGCAAGGTCAGCGCCCTCTTCTGCTACCACAAAGCATTCACGAGTGTGCTTCTGGCGCGTGGTCAGTTCGGGGTTCTCGCCCTTTCTGACTGCTTCCAGTGCCGCAGGCACCGGGATGGTATACTGCCGCGCATCCTTCACACCGGCAATTCTGCGAACTGCATCGGAGTGACCCTGGCTAACGCCCTTGCCCCAGAAGGTATAGTCGCGCCCATCGGCCAGAATGGCATTGGCGTACATCCGGTTCAGGGAGAACATACCGGGATCCCAGCCCACAGAAATGATGCCGATTTTGCCGCTTTCCTTCGCTGCCGCATCCACTGCCGCAAACTGCTCCGGAATTTTTGCATGGGTGTCAAAGCTGTCCACCACGTTAAAGAGTTTGGCAAAGGCAGGGGTCTGTACCGGAAGGTCGGTGGCACTGCCGCCGCAGAGAATCAATACATCAATTTCATCCTTCATGGATTCTGCTTGATCTACATGGAGCACCGGAACGCCCTCGGTAAGGATCTTCACACTCTCCGGGTCACGCCGGGTGAAAACTGCTGCAAGCTCCATATCCGGGTTCTGGCGGATAGCGCATTCTACACCGCGCCCCAGGTTGCCGTATCCTAAAATTCCAATTCGCATAAGTCAAATCTCCTTTTTCTGTATTGTATGAATTTATATGAAAAAATTATATACCATAAGCCGGCAAAGCTGCAATTGTGAATTTCCATAAAAATACCGGTTACAATATGTAATTTTTTGAAAAATCATTCCCCGGTGGGTGCGTGACCATAGGTTCGCCGAAAAATCTTATAAAAGTTTGAGTAGTTACCAAAGCCGGCTTCTCCACTGGCTTCAATCCAGGAACGCCCTTTGTCCTTCAGCTCCTTCACCAAAAGCAGCCGCTTATAGGTAATGTAACCGTTGACGGTAAACCCGGTATGCTTTTTGAAACTGCGGCACAAATGCCCCTTGCTAATATAAAAGTGCTCTGCAATCGCCTCCAGAGACATGGGTTCTGTCAGATGTGCATTCAGATAGAGAATGATATCCTTGATTTGGTCGTTATGGGCGGTGCTTTGCTCGCTTTTGATTCCGATGCGATTCAGCAGATACAAAAGCTCTACCATAGCACTGTTTGCCGCAACCCCTGCATCCGCACCGTCTGCAAGATAGCTTTCCATCCGCTTTAGCAGTTCCGGAATCCCGTTCTGCTGCATGGTACTTGCCGGAATACAGTTGTGTACGCCAAGGGGACGGTTGACAAAAATCTCCTTATAGGCCGCGCAGTTGTTTTTCAAAAAAAAGCTATGGTCAATATTGATAACAATCCGCTCATAGGTACAGGGGCGATGATGATGAATATAATGCATTTCTGAGCTTTGCGCCAAAATCATATCATAAGGACGCAGGGGATAATGGGTTCCTTCCACCAAAAACTCTGCATCCCCCTGCAGAAAAATATAGATTTCGTAGCTATCCTTATGGTTATGCAGAATAAAGTGTTTATTCTCTACATTTTCCTCCAAGCACCGAGAATAAACAAAACCTAAATCCGGAAACGAAGCCACCATACGGCCTGCACCTCCCCATTTTTTATAATATTATATAACAAACAATCAATATTTGCAACATCTTTATCAATATAAGATTAGAAATTTTCCTATATTTGTATTATAATAAAAGCAAGTTTTTTACATAGAAAGGATTGGATTTTCATGAATCGATTTATCATTTCGGGCTTTGCAGACGAAATTGATTCTATGATTGACAAGCAGTTTGCACACCTGAAGCAACTTGGCATTGGTTATTTTGAACCCAGAAACGTAGACGGCACCAACGTTGCCGACCTGACCGAGGAACAGGCAAAGGAACTGAAGCAGAAAATGGACGAAAACGGCATCCAGGTTTCCTCCATTGGCTCTCCCATCGGTAAAATCCAGATTACCGATGACTTTGCTCCCCATCTGGAAAAGCTGAAGCATGTCATAAAACTGGCAAAAATCCTCGGCACCAAGTACATCCGGATTTTCAGCTTCTATGTACCCAAGGATGAAGACCCTGCCATCTACCGCGACGAGGTGATGCGTCGGATGCAGGCTATGACCGCAGAGGCAGAGAAAACAGACATTATTCTTCTGCACGAAAACGAAAAGGGCATCTATGGCGATGTGGCTTCCCGTTGTGAGGATATTCTCACAACCGTAAATTCCCCAAACCTGCGTGCGGTTTTTGACCCGGCAAACTTCATCCAGTGCGGTCAGAAGGTCTACCCGGAGGCATACGATATGCTCCGCCCCTATGTGGTTTACATGCACGTGAAGGACGCACTGGCAAACGGCAGTGTGGTTCCCGCCGGCATGGGCGAGGGCAGCTGGAAATCCTTGATTCAGGCATTGATTGCCAGTGACTACGAGGGATTCTTGAGTCTGGAACCCCATCTGGGTGAATTCCAGGGACTCAGTGATTTGGAAAACGGAGAAAATATGCAGGGTCTGGATCAGTCCACACCTGCAAAATTCACTTTGGCCCACGACAGCCTGGTAAAGATCTTAGAGGAGGTTGACCCCACATGGAAAAAGTAAGATTTGGTATTGTCGGTCTGGGGAACATGGGTACCGGCCATGCCCACAATGTGTTTGACGGCAAGGTTCCCAAGCTGGAGCTGACTGCCATCTGTGACATTGCAGAAGGCCGCAGAGCTTATGCAAAGGAGCAGTTCCCCGACGTCACAATCTTTGAGGACGCAGAGGAAATGTTCAAAAGCGGGCTGGTGGATGCAGTCATCATTGCAACACCCCACTACGACCATCCCGGTCTGGCTATCAAAGCATTGGAAGCAGGGCTGAATGTCATTACCGAAAAGCCCGCCGGTGTTTACACCAAACAGGTATTGGAAATGAACGAGGCCGCAGAAAAATCCGACAAGCTCTTTGGTATCATGTATAACCAGCGAATGAATCCTGTGTATCAGCAGCTCCGCAAAATGATTCAAAACGGCGAACTGGGAACCATCAAGCGCGTCAACTGGATTATCACCACCTGGTATCGCTGCCAGACCTATCATGATAGCTGCACCTGGCGTTCCACCTGGAAAACCGAGGGCGGCGGTGCCCTGATTAACCAGAACCCCCATCAGCTGGATTTGTGGCAGTGGCTCTTTGGTATGCCCTCCAAAATCATGTCTCATGTTTCCTTTGGTAAATACTACGACATCGAGGTTGAGGATGACCTGACTGCATACATGGAATACGACAATGGTATGACCGGCGTGTATATCACCTCCACCGGTGAAGCGCCCGGAACCAACCGCCTAGAAATTGCCTGTGACATGGGTCGTGTGGTTGTGGAGGACGACAAGATCACCTTTGACCGCAATGTCATTTCCGAGCGCGAGTACAATGCAAACAACAAGACCGAAGTATTCGGTACCCCCGAATGCTGGAAATGTGAAGTCCCCGTCAAAGGCGAGAACGAAGCACACGTGGGCATCCTGAAGGATTTCACCCGCGCACTTATCACCGGCGACCATGAACTTCTGGCACCGGGCAGTGATGGCATCAAGGGCCTGACCATTTCTAACGCCATCCACTATTCTGCATGGACCGGCGGCTGGGTAGATTTGAAGAACTTCCCCCATGATGACTTTAAACGGATTCTGGATGAAAAGATTGCTTCTTCCACCGTAGTGAAGAAGGATATTCAGATTACCGCCAACACCAGAGGCTCTTATTAAGGAGGAATCAATCATGGATAAAAGAATCGGCGCACAGGGATATACCATCCGGGACTTTATCAAAACCGCCGAGGATTTGGAAGCGAGCCTGAAAAAGCTTAAGGACATCGGCTACCAGACCATTCAGCTTTCGGGCTTGGGTCCCATCGACCCTCAGGCTGTCCGTAACCTGCTTAAAAAGTACGATATCGAACCTATTTGCACCCACAGAGCTCCGGACGAATACCTGAACCGTTTGGAAGAAACCATTGCTCTGCATCAAACCATCGGCTGCAGAATTGCAGGTCTTGGCAGTATGCCCGGCGACTACGCCAAAACCTCAGAAGGCATCCGGCAGTTTATCAAGGACTTTACGCCGGTTTATGAGGCATTCAAAAAAGAGGACATGACCTTTGCTTATCACAACCATGCTTTTGAATTTCTCAAGGTTGAAGGCAGATTCCTCATGGATATCCTCATAGAGGAATCGGACTTTGACTTCATCGTAGACTGCTACTGGCTTGCCTATGCTGGCATTGACCCTGCGAGGTTTATTCGCAAAATGGGAAGTCGCGCCAAGGTGGTACACTTTAAGGATTTGAAGTGTGCGTTTGACGGCACCTTCAAATGCCAGCCTGCCATTACAGAAGTCATGGAAGGAAACCTGGACTGGGATTCCATCATCGAAGCCTGTGAGGAAGCCGGTGTTGAGGCGGCCATGGTAGAGCAGGATATCTGCCCGGGAGATCCCTTCGACAGTCTGCGTATCAGTTATAACAATTTGAAAACAAAGGGGTTCTGTTAAGCTATGAAACACGGATGCATTGTGGGCATGGGAGCCATTGGTCCCATTCACGCACAGGCACTTGGTGCACGGGGTTGGCTCTACGCCGTCTGTGATCATCAGCCGGAGCGGTTAAAGGGCTTTCAGCCGGAGAACACCACCCTGGTTCGTTATGCAAGCTTTGAGGAGGTGCTGGCAGATGCCAAGGTGGATGTGGTACATATATGCACCCCCCATTACCTGCACAAGGATATGGCAATTTCTGCTTTGGCTGCCGACAAGCACGTGGTGCTGGAAAAGCCTATCGCTATGAACATGGCAGAGCTGGAGGAATTGCTTGCCGCAGAGGCGGCTGCACAAACACACCTTTGCGTTATGCTGCAAAACCGCACCAATCCCTCCATTGTCCGGCTAAAGGAATTTTTGGAGACGGATGCTTCCCTGGGCAAGCTGCAGGGCATCTACGGTTTTTTAACCTGGTGCAGAGATGCCGCATATTATGCGCAAGACGCCTGGCGCGGCAAGTGGGCTACCGAGGGCGGCGGCCTGCTGATTAACCAGGCAGTCCACACCCTGGATTTACTGGGGTATTTGGGTGGAACGGTCACCAAGGTCACCGGCAGTATCTCCAACAAGACCCTGCAAGGTATTATCGAGGTCGAAGACACGGCGGATGCCGTCTTTGAAACCGAGACCGGCCTGCGGCTGCACTTTTACGGCACCAACGGTGCCGCTTACAGTACTCCGGCGCAGCTGGAGGTCAAGCTGGAGCACGGAATCCTACGCTATGCAGATCATCGGCTCTACAAAATCACAGAGGACAACTGCGAGATACTCACCTACGATAACCAGAAGGTTCCCGGCAAGGATTGCTGGGGCGGCGGCCACCAAACGGTAATTGACGGGTTTTATCATTTTCTGGAGACGGGCGAGGGTGACTACATCACTCTGTCAGATGCCGTGCCGGCAATGAAAACCCTGTATGCCTTTTACGACAGCGCCAAAACCGGTAAACCGATTACATTAAAATAGAACTTTACAAAGACCACCTCCGGGTGGTCTTTGTTGTGCAATTGGGGCTTTGACAACCGCAATATTTTGTGTTACAATATAAAATATGGCATTTCTATGCAAACATTTTTTACTTTGAGACATTCTATTGTTATCCATACCTATCATGTAAGTTAAATCCGGAGGTAGTTTCATGGCTGCAAAAAAACAAGAATACGATAATACCAGTATATCCGCCTTAAAGGGCGCAGACCGAGTGCGGAAGCGTCCGGCAGTTATTTTTGGTTCTGACGGCATCGAGGGCTGTCAGCATTCCATGTTCGAGATTCTCTCTAACTCCATTGATGAGGCACGAGAGGGCTATGGTGACGTGGTACACATCACCCGATACATGGATATGTCCATTGAGGTGGAGGACTTCGGTCGCGGCATTCCGGTAGACTACAACGAACGGGAAAACAAGTTCAACTGGGAGCTGGTCTTCTGTGAACTCTACGCCGGGGGCAAGTACCAGAACAATGCCGGCGGCAACTACGAGTTCTCCTTAGGTCTCAACGGTCTGGGTGCCTGTGCCACCCAGTACAGCTCGGAATACATGGACGTGGAAATCCTCCGTGACGGCTATAAGTTTAACCTGCACTTTGAAAAGGGTGAAAACGTGGGGGGCTTAGAAAAGACAAAGTTCCGCCATCGCCACACCGGCAGCCGCATCCACTGGAAGCCGGATCTGGGCGTGTTTACCGATATCAATATTCCTCTGGAATTCTACCAGAGCACCCTCAAGCGTCAGGCAGTGGTCAATTCCGGTCTGCGGTTTATCCTAAAGAACGAAACCTCTCCCGGAGAATTCGAGACCTTTGAATACTATTACGAGAACGGCATCGTGGACTACGTCAAGGAACTGAGCCACGAGAAGGAGATAACCTCGGTACACTTTATCGAGACCGAGCGCAAGGGCCGCGACCGTGAGGACTTAGACGAATACAAGGTCAAGATGAGCTTTGCCTTCTGCTTCAACAACGAGTATAATACCCTGGAATACTACCATAACTCCAGCTTTCTGGAATACGGCGGCGCACCGGATAAGGCAGTGCGAAACGCCTTTGTCTATGCCATCGACCAGTACGCCAAGCAGAACAGTAAATACAACAAGACCGAGAGTAAAATCCAGTTCTCGGATGTGGAGGACAGCTTGATTCTGGTGAGCAACTCCCTGTCCACCATGACCAGCTACGAGAACCAGACCAAAAAGGCAATAACCAACAAGTTCATCCAGGAATCCATGACGGAATTTCTGCGGGAGCAGTTGAGCATCTACTTTATTGAGAACAAAATGGACGCAGACAAAATCTGCGAGCAGGTTCTGGTGAACAAGCGCAGCCGGGAAACCGCAGAAAAAACCCGTATCAACATCAAGAAGAAGCTGGGTGGCAATCTGGACGTGGCAAACCGCGTCAAGAAGTTCGTGGACTGCCGAAGCAAGGACGTCACCAGGCGTGAGGTCTACATCGTAGAGGGTGACTCCGCACTGGGTGCTTGTAAGCTGGGTCGGGACAGTGAATTCCAGGCAATCATTCCCATCCGAGGTAAGATTCTGAACTGCCTGAAAGCCGAGTACAACAAAATTTTTAACAGTGATGTCATCATTGACCTGTTAAAGGTGCTGGGCTGCGGTGTTGAGATTTCCACCAAGCACAACAAGGACTTAAACTCCTTTGACCTGAACAACCTGCGCTGGAGCAAGGTCATCATCTGTACCGATGCCGACGTGGACGGCTACCAGATTCGCACCTTGATTCTGACCATGATTTACCGTCTAGCCCCCACGCTGATTGACAAGGGGTTTGTGTACATTGCAGAATCCCCCCTGTATGAAATCACCCATAAGGATAAGTCCTATTTTGCCTTTAACGAGAGCGAAAAGGCAGAGATTCTGAAAAAGCTGGAGGGGAAAAAGTACACCATCCAGCGGAGTAAGGGTCTTGGTGAGAACCAGCCGGAAATGATGTGGGAAACCACCATGAACCCGGAAACCCGGCGACTCATTAAGGTCATGCCCGATGATATAGAAAAGACCCAGGCAATGTTTGACCTGCTGCTGGGAGACAACCTCGCCGGCAGAAAGGAACACATTGCCAGTGTGGGACATGAGTTTATCGACCTAACCGATGTCATGTAAGGAGAACACCCATGAAAAAACCCATTATCGCAGAACAACAAATCACCGATACTCTGGAACAGAATTATATGCCCTATGCCATGAGTGTCATTATCTCCCGCGCCATTCCGGAGATTGACGGCTTTAAGCCCTCTCACCGGAAGCTGCTCTATACCATGTACAAGATGGGCTTGCTGACGGGAAACCGCACCAAGTCCGCCAATGTGGTGGGTCAAACCATGCGCTTAAACCCCCACGGCGACATGGCCATTTACGAGACCATGGTGCGTCTCACCGAGGGCAACGGCTCCCTGCTACTTCCCCTGGTGGATTCCAAGGGTAACTTCGGCCGGCAGTACTCCCGAGACATGGCATTCGCCGCCTCACGTTATACCGAGGTCAAGCTTGCCA
>JAXJVM010000219.1:0-7346 GCA_036308515.1 Clostridia bacterium
CTCGCAATCTGCGCCAAATGGGTAATACAGAGAATTTGTCGATCCTTTGCCAGCATACAGATCTTTTCAGCAATTTTTTGTGCCGCACGTCCGCTGACGCCGGTATCAATCTCGTCAAAAATCAGGGTCTCCACCATGTCACTGCCGGCAAGAATAGACTTCATAGCCAGCATAATCCGTGACATTTCACCACCTGAGGCAATTTTTGCAAGAGGCTTGAGTGCCTCACCCGGATTACCGGAAATTAGGAACTCCACCCGGTCACTTCCTAAAGGTGTATACGCTTCATCAAGCGGCTCGACCGAAACGGAAAAACGCATTTTCTGCATATCCAAATCAGAAAGTTCCTGCATAATGGCAGTTTGCAGCTCAATGGCTGTTTCCCGCCGTTTTTCCGACAATGCCGCAGCAAGTACAGAAAGTGCTTCTGTCTCTTTTTCCAATTCAGCAGATACTGCCTCGCGGCGGGCATCGCTATCTTCGATTTCAGATAACTCCTGTTTTATTTCAGCAAGGTATGCGAGAATTTCTTCTTCGCTCCCACCGTATTTTCGTTTCAACTGGAACAACATCTGCAGTCGTTCTTCCAGTAAATCAAGTTCTCCCTGCTGGTAATCCACCCCATCCAAATAGGATTTGAGTTCATGGGTTACGTCTTCCAAATCCGCCAAAACAGATGACAGCGTGTTATAATATTCCTCCAAGCGTTGGTCATAGCTATGTACGCTCTCTAAAGCATGAACCGCAGCGGCGATAGCGTCATAGGCCGAACGATCTTCGTCCCCGTACAAGGATTCATATGCCATTCCGCTTTTCTCGACAATCTGTTCAATGTTTGCAAGATAACCTCGCCGCTCTTCTAATTCCGCTTCTTCGCCGGGACGAATCGTTGCAGAGTCAATTTCGTTAATTTGATAGCCTAAAAGTTCAATCCGCCGCGCCTTTTCACTTTCATCTGTAAGAAGACTATCAAGCCGCTGCTTTAATCCCTGTACCTTATGATACTGTGCCTGATACTCTTCCAGCAAGGGTTTGTAATTTCCGTAATCATCCACAAAATGAATGTGGGATTTTGGAGATAATATGGTCTGGTTATCGTGCTGCCCATGAATGGTAATCAGCGTCTCTGCTGCTTCTTTCAAAACCGCCAGAGGAACCAAACGCCCATTTAACCGACACTTACTCTTTCCGTCAGAGGTAATTTGCCGGCTGATATACAAAAGACCTTCTTCACTTTCAATCCCTGCATCCGCCAAAACTTTCTCCACACGCGCAGAGAGTTCAAACACCACGTCTACTGTCGCACTATCGGCACCTGTTCGAATCAAATCCTTTGCAGTTCTTCCACCCAGTGCCATATTGATGGAGTCAATCAGGATGGATTTTCCGGCACCGGTTTCACCGGTTAACGCATGAAAACCATCACCAAAGGAGATGGTAATATCTTCGATGACCGCAATGTTTTTGATATGAAGCTCTCTCAGCATATGCCTTCTCCTTTTCCTCTATGAATCAATCAGATAATTTTTCTCGTAACACATCAAAGAAATTCCGATTCTGGGTATGAATCAGACGGATTCTGTAATTAGAACGGGTAATGCGAATCTGTTCATCATTCTCCAGTACGTGCCGGCGTTTTCCGTCTACCATAACAAGTACCGAGGAACGATAGGGCGGACAGGATACAATCTCGATGGTATCTCCTCCGGGGATTACCATGGAACGCGCCTTTAAGGTATGCGGACATATCGGCGTCAGGATCATGGCATCCATTTCCGGGTGCATAACAGCACCACCGGCAGATAAAGAATAAGCCGTAGATCCCACTGCCGTTGCAGCAATCAAGCCGTCAGCAGAATACGTTCCGATACAGGTGCCGTTCACCGAAGCCGAGACCGTCACCATCCGGGAATATCCGTCGCCGGAAACAACTACGTCATTGAGCGCCACAAAATGGTTGATTTCCTGCCCTTTTTTTAAGATTACACAGTCCAGCATCATACAACTGCGCAGTTCGTATTCTCCGGCAAAAACTGCATCTAAAATAGCATAATCACCTTTTTCCGCCTGGGTCAGGAAACCAAGATTTCCTAGATTGATTCCAAAGACCGGAAGATCATAGTGCGCCGCCTGCGGAGCAATATCAAGAATGGTTCCATCGCCGCCAAGAACAACGGCGAGCTCCGCCTCCTGCATCATGGTATCCATGGGGCAAAAGCGTACATTGGACAAACTCTCATTGTGAAAGCGATCTTCCATTAAGATGATTTTATTCCGTTCTAACAGAAACTGCACCAGTTTTTTGCTCTCTTCCAAGCTAATATCCCGCAAAACATTGGGGATAAGCGCGATCTTTTCCATACAATCACCTATCCAAGATATGGGACGCTTCGACAACAGTCGGTGCATCCGGTTGTGTATCTTCACCGCTTTTTCCGATATACATTAAATATTCAATATTGCCCTCCGGCCCTTTCACCGGTGAAAAGTCCAGTCCCAATACAGAAAATCCAATTTCTCGCGTAAAAGCAAGGACCTGTTCAATGACTTCCAAATGCACCGCCTTGTCGCGTACTACGCCTTTTTTCCCGACCTTTTCCCTTCCTGCTTCAAACTGCGGTTTAATCAGACAGACCCCTTGGCCCTGTTCCTTGAGCAATCGGTAGGCTACCGGTAAAACCAATTTCAAAGAAATAAAAGAGACATCTACCGAGAAAAAATCAATAGGCTCGGGCACCTGTTCCTCTGTCACATATCGGATATTGGTGCGCTCCAAATTGACCACACGGGCGTCCTGGCGCAGCTTCCACGCCAACTGACCATAGCCTACATCAATGGAGTATACCCGGTCAGCGCCGTTTTGAAGCATACAATCCGTAAATCCCCCGGTAGAGGCTCCGATATCCATACAAATCTTGCGATTTAAATCAATGGGAAACACCGACATGGCTTTATCCAACTTCAAACCGCCGCGGCTTACATACTTCAGACTTTTACCGCGAATTTCTATATGCTCCTCACCGGTAACCATTTCTCCGGCTTTGGAGGCTTTTTGTTCATTGACATAGACTTCCCCTGCCATAATCATGGACTGTGCCATGGAACGACTGGAAACCATGCCCTTTTCCACTAAAAAATTATCCAAGCGTTGTTTTGCCATAGCTTTCCTCATACATAGATTGCAGCAACCGCTTTGCAACCTGTTCCGGTGTTAATCCGTAGTTAAATTTTAGTTCTTTTACACTTCCCTGAACGATAGGTTCATCCGGGTAAGCAAACATCGTTACATCTCGTTTCAGTAAAGCCATCAGTTGCTGACCGAATCCTCCGGTAATAACATTATCCTCCAGCGAGACAATAAGCTTTTTTCCCTCACAATACGGATGAAAATCCGCCGCATCCATGGGTTTAACGACCTTTACATCCAACACTGCTGTGCTTATCTCATATTTTTCTAGAATCTCTGCTACCGCAAGAGCATCAAAAACAGTTGTTCCCACTGCAGCAATCATTACATCGGAGCCATCCCGAACCAAGGAACACTTCGGCGTATTGTCTGTACATACCTTCCAAGCCGGAGCAGCAATCTCCCCTCTGGGGTAGCGGATTGCAACAGGGCCGGTGCATACCTCAAAAGCATAGTGAAGCATATGGTTAAAGTCTTCCCTATTAGACGGAGAAAGGATTGTAAATCCGGGTAAATGCGAAAGATAGGATATATCAAAAACCCCTTGATGGGTTTCCCCGTCCTTACCTACCGGGCCGGAGCGATCCA
Organism: Clostridia bacterium; assembly: GCA_036308515.1. Lineage (GTDB taxonomy): Bacteria > Bacillota > Clostridia > Monoglobales > Monoglobaceae > Ructibacterium. The sequence continues at coordinate 3,776 of JAXJVM010000219.1, forward strand.
GACAAAACACCACATGCAGATGTTGCAGCGCGACGTCATGAAGCAGTTGATCATAGGCTCTTTGCAGAAAAGTAGAATACACAGCTACGCAGGGAATCAGCCCTGCTTTCGCAAGCCCGGCCGCAAAAGTTACAGCGTGTTGTTCTGCAATACCAACATCAAAAAAACGACTCGGGTATATCTTTTGAAACTGTTCCAGCCCTGTACCAATGGGCATAGCTGCCGTAACAGCTGCAATCTTTGGATTGGACTTCGCCAGTTTACAGAGGCTTTCCCCGAAATATCCTGCCCAATCCTGTGCCTTTTTTTGTATAGGTTGTCCGGTTTTAGAATCAAATTCAGGGATCCCATGAAAATATCCGGGGTCTTTCTCGGCCGGAAGATACCCTTTTCCCTTTTGGGTGTGCACATGCACAACCACGGGTTCACGCATTTCTTTTGCTTGCTGGAGAATAAATGCCAAATCTTCAATGTTATGCCCATCTACCGGGCCAAGGTATTTAAAGCCAAAATCTTCAAAAAACATATCTTTGACAATCATACGCCTGATAATTTTTTTGGCTTCTCCCAACTGTCGTTTTAATGGGGAGCCAATAACCGGAATTTTATCCAATGTTGATTTCACATTGGATTTAATTCTAAAATAGCGGCGAGTTATGCGAATTTGTTTTAACCGTTTGGAAACGCCACCTACATTTTTTGAAATGGACATTCCGTTGTCGTTGAGCACCACAACCAGAGGAATCTGCATGGTTCCGGCATGATTCAATGCTTCAAATGCCATTCCTCCGGTCAATGCACCGTCACCGATAACCGCCACAGCAGTTCGGTTTTCACCCTTTAATTTGGCAGCTACCGCAAAACCGGTTGCCGCCGAGATAGACGTAGAACTATGTCCGGTATTAAAAGCATCCGCAACGCTCTCCTCGCTCTTTGGAAAACCGCTTAAACCGCCAAACTGGCGAAGAGTTGCAAATTGATCAGCGCGCCCGGTGAGAATTTTATGGGTATACGATTGATGTCCCACATCCCAGACAATGCGGTCAAAGTCTACGTCAAACACCTGATGAAGGGCAAGGGTAAGTTCTACAACACCAAGATTTGCCGCAAGATGTCCGCCTGTTTTTGATACATTGGAAATCAGAAATTGCCGGATTTCCCCTGCGAGCACTCTTTGTTCCAATGCCGATAAATTTTTGATATCTTCGGAGGTATGAATTGTTTCCAGTAACATCATAAATACCCCCTTTTCCTTCCTAATTTAGTTCTCTTTATTTATTTTCACTTTACTTTCGGTATTTTCCAATATATATTTCTTCATTTTCGGATACACATTAAAGTTTACAAGCAAGCCGGAAAAGCTCATTAGAATCAGGCATTCCAAAATAAGCACCAGTCCCAGCAAGGCAATTGCATAGCCTCCCCCCAGTTGAATACAAAGGAAAAGTCCTCCAAAATGCACAGCAACTAAAATAAGAAAAACAAGGAAATTAGAAGGAAGCTTCCCCAAAGCAAACAACAACGCGTTGCGATATACGTCCTTTAGCTTCAAGTCGAAGGTTATTAACAGGGGATAGATATACTGGTGCATGAGCGTATAAACCAGCAGGAGTACAAATATGACGTATCGCAGTGAACCAATGATTCCCGGCATCTGTCCATAAACCAGAAAAGCCGCAAAGAAAACAACAAACGCCAATACATCAAGAATAAATACAACTAAGGATTGCTTGAAATTATTCTTGACCGCATCTTTAAAGTCAGACCAAATCCAGGCGTGCTGCTCTCTGGAAAAATTCCGTAGCACATAGGTAAATCCAGAGGTTGCAGGACCCATACCCCAAAATATAACAAAGAAAAAGCTGATTACAAAACGGAAAAGCAAATCAAAGGTAACAACCAGGCGGCTATATTCATAAGTAAACGCCTCCGAATCCCCAAGATAATCAGCACCTTGGCTTGCCATAGCTTCAAGAAGTGAACGAACTCCCTCCGCGGATAAAATGGTTCCAGACACTAATCCAGCCAGAAAAAAAACAATAATAAATGTCGGAAGCATAGTCAGCGTATAAAGCAGATTCAACCGAATTAAATGCCAAAATTTCCGAAAGAAAATATCAAAGAAACGAAAAAAACTTCTCTTTTGCGGAGCATCCTTTTCAATGCCTTTGCCCGGTTTTGTAAAAGATGGTGAAAAAAGTCCCATAAACGAAAACTCCTATTCTATTGTAATATCATTTTTAATTCCCTCAAAGGTCTTTTCTCCAATCCCCTTGACCTCTTTGAGTTGTTCAAGTGTTTTGAAACCACCCAACATCTCACGTTTTTCGAGAATTCTATCTGCGTATGCAGCGCCAATGCCGTCAAGCGTCATAAGTTCTTCCTTAGTCGCGGTGTTAATATTCAACTTTTTAATCGCTGAGTTACCCTCGGCTCCTTGTGATTCTGCCCCAACGACAACCGAATTTTCAGCTATCATCGGGGCGTTAAGCTCACATTGTTGATTCTGCCAAACGCGCAATCCCAATAAATAGAGAGAGACCATAATCAGCGCCAAGGGTAGAATCAAATATTTTTGCAGTCGAACCGACATCTCTGCCTTACAGCGGAGACGGACGGTTGATTAAGTGCAGCACATTACCATCCGGATCCTCAAAGAACATGGTTCCGATTCCCTTATCCGATACCTTCGCCTCGGTTAAAACCTTAACGCCTGCATCCGTCAATTTTTGAACCAGCGCATCAAATTCATCCACGGAAATAGCAATATGACGAACCCCGGTAGCGTTCATCACGTGTAAACCACCATCTACATCGCTCATGCAGAACTCAATCATAACACCATCATCGGCTTTCAGGAAATAGGTTCCCTTTCCATTGTCATAAACCTGTTCCCATCCAAACATCTCCATGTACCAGTTTTTCAATGCTTCTGTATCCTTGGTGAAAATTCCAATGTGTTCAATTCCGATTTTCATTTTTTATTCCTCCGTTACTCTTTGTTATCCTATTTATTATATCTTGAAGCCAGTTCTTCAAAAATATCGTTCCAAGTCAATCCCTGCTCTACCAAAACAACCGAAAGATGGTACAACAAATCAGCAGTTTCGTACTGCACCTCGGATTTCACATAATTCTTGGATGCGATAATCACTTCTGCAGACTCTTCGCCCACCTTTTTCAGCATTTTATCAATGCCCTTTTCAAATAAGTAGTTGGTATAGGAACCCTCTTTGGGATTCTTCACTCTGTCAACGATAATATCATAAACATTATACAGAATTTTGGGGTTTCTGCCAAGACCGGTAGGAATTTCAACCAGCTTGCCGTCTACCACTTTACGATAAAAGCAGGAAGGGTTGTTGGTATGGCAGGCAGCGCCCTCCTGCTCTACCTTCAAAACCAAAGCGTCCCCATCGCAGTCCACCAGAATTTCTTTGACGTGCTGCACATGACCGGAAGTTGCACCCTTCTCCCAAAGCTCCTGCCGACTGCGGCTGAAGTAGGTTGCGTTTCCAGTTTCCAGAGTCTTAGCGAGACTTTCCTTGTTCATGTAAGCACACATCAGCAC
>JAXJVM010000220.1:0-2503 GCA_036308515.1 Clostridia bacterium
AGCACTGAACGATAAATAAGAACACCATACAAAAGACCGAAAGCTTTTCGGTCTTTTGGTGCGATAAGAGAAAGGAAGAGTATTATGAGAAAAAAGATTATTGCAGGTAACTGGAAAATGAACAAGACTCCGGCAGAGGCAAAGGCTCTGGTGGCAGAAATGAAAGCAAAGGTTGCAGACGCTGCTTGTGACGTAGTAGTTTGCCCCACCGCAGTTTGTATTCCCGGCGTCATTGAGGAAATCAAGGGCAGCAACATTGCAGTTGGCGCACAGAACGTGCACTTCAAAGAAAGCGGCGCTTACACCGGCGAACTGGCAGGTAATATGCTGAAGGAAATCGGTGTAGAGTATGTTATCATCGGTCACTCCGAGCGTCGGCAGTACTTCGGTGAAACCGACGAGACTGTAAACCTGAGAACCAAGGCTGCCATCGCTGCAGGGCTGACCCCCATCGTTTGTGTTGGTGAGAGCCTCCAGGAGCGTGAGCAGGATATCACTGCAGAAACCGTACAGCGCCAGACCAAGGTTGCATTCTTGGAAATCTCTGCTGAGGATGCGAAGAATGTAGTTATTGCTTACGAGCCTGTTTGGGCAATCGGCACCGGCAAGACCGCAACTGCTGACCAGGCAGACGAGGTTTGCGGCATCATTCGTGACACCATCAAGGGTCTTTACGGCGCAGAGGTTGCAGACGCTATCCGTATCCAGTACGGCGGCAGTATGAACGCCGGCAATGCGGCAGAGCTTCTGGCAAAGCCCAACATCGACGGCGGACTCATCGGTGGTGCAAGCCTGAAAGCAGAGGACTTCTCTATCATCGTTGCTGCTGCAAAATAAATTCCGGGAGGATAAATAGTTTCATGAGTAAAAAACCTTATGCATTGATTATTATGGACGGCTACGGCGAGAACGAGCGCCACGAGGGCAATGCCATTTACTCTGCCAAGACGCCGAACATGGACAAATATATGCAGGAATGCCCCCATACCATCGTGCACGCTTCCGGTATGGATGTGGGACTTCCTGACGGACAGATGGGTAACTCCGAGGTTGGTCATACCAACATCGGTGCCGGCAGAATTGTATATCAGGAGCTGACCCGTATCACCAAATCTATTGAGGACGGTGACTTCTTTAAAAACTCCACCCTGCTGGCTGCCATTGAAAACTGTAAAAAGAACAACAGTTCCCTGCATCTGGCAGGCCTGCTCTCTGACGGTGGCGTACACAGCCATAACAAGCACCTGTACGGCCTGTTAAGATTGGCAAAGGAAAACGGTCTGGAAAAGGTGTATGTACACGGCTTCCTGGACGGCCGTGACGTGCCGCCTTCCTCTGGTGCAGACTACGTGGAGGACTTGGTAGCACAAATCCGCAATATTGGCGTAGGTGCTATCGCAACGGTTATGGGCAGATACTATGCGATGGACCGTGACAACCGCTGGGAACGTGTAGAAAAGGCATATAACGCTATGGTTCTGGGAGAGGGCAACACCTGCGAATCCGCAGTGACTGCCGTAAAGGAAAGCTACAACGAGGGTGTCACCGATGAGTTCGTGGTACCTACCGTTGTTACCAAGGACGGTGTGCCCGTGGGCAAGATTCAGGAGAACGACTCTGTGGTGTTCTTCAACTTCCGTCCCGACCGTGCCAGAGAGATTACCCGTACCATCGTTGACCCGGAGTTTGCCGGATTTGAGAGAAAGTTCTTCCCCACCTTCTATGTGTGCATGACCCAGTACGATGCGTCTATGCCCAATGTGGAGGTAGCCTTCAAGCCGGAATCCCTGACCAATACTTTTGGCGAATACATTAGCCAGAAGGGTCTCCGTCAGCTCCGTATCGCCGAGACCGAGAAGTATGCGCATGTAACCTTCTTCTTCAATGGCGGCGTGGAGAACGTTTATGACGGCGAGGACCGTGCGCTGATTAACTCCCCTAAGGTTGCAACCTATGACCTGCAGCCGGAGATGAGCGCTCCAGAGGTTACCGAGGAAGTGGTAAAGCGTATCAAGAGCGGCGAGTATGACGTGATTGTACTGAACTTTGCCAACTGTGATATGGTTGGTCACACCGGCGTCTTTGACGCGGCAGTACAAGCGGTAGAAACCGTAGACGAATGCCTGGGCAAGGTGGTAGATGCCATCGAGAGCATGGGCGGCGTAGCATTGATTACCGCTGACCACGGTAATGCTGACCAGATGGTAGACTACGAGACCGGCGGTGCCTTTACAGCACACACCACCAACGTAGTTCCCCTGGTGCTGATTGGTAACAAGGACGCCAAATTGAAGCCCGGTAGACTTGCTGACCTGGCTCCCACCATGCTGGATTTGATGGGATTGGAAAAGCCCGCGGAAATGACCGGCGAAAGTTTGCTTGGATAATAATAAAGACGATACCCTATGCGGTATCGTCTCAGCGTGTCGATAAACCTATCGACACGCTGGCAGATGTTGAAAAAGGAAGGTATATTTTGTGAAATCGTTTTCGTCGCTGTACG
>JAXJVM010000221.1:0-5599 GCA_036308515.1 Clostridia bacterium
CGTCCGTAGAGAATATTCTCGCGGATGCTGGCATTAAAGAGGTACACATCCTGTTGGACGATGCCAATGTGCTTGCGCAGGGATTCCAGGGTGATGGTATGAAGCTCTCTGCCATCAATGGTAATCTCACCGTCAGTGACATCATAAAAATGAGGAATCAAATGGCAGATGGTGGTTTTACCACCGCCGCTGGGGCCTACCAGGGCGAACTTTTTACCAACGCCCACCTTTAAATTCACATGATGCAGCACATTCTTGTCGCCGGTATAGCCGTAGGACACATCCTTAAACTGAATCTCACCCTTGACATGCTCTATGGGCGCAGCATCCGGCGAATCCACCTCCGGTGTTTCTGCCAGGAGGTTCAGGAACCGTTCAAAGCCGGCAAAGCCGTTCTGGAACTGTTCCATAAACCGAATCATAGTATTGATGGGATTTAGGAACAAATTCACCGACACAATGAACGCCGAATAGTCACCAAAGCTGATTTTCCCGTTATACATGAACAGTCCACCGGCAATGAGCACCACCACATTAAACACATCGGTCACAAAGGTGGTAAAGGAATGAAACTCACCCATTGCCTTATAGCCGTCGCGGCTGGCTTCTTTAAATTCCTCGTTGCCGACCTCAAACTTCTCGGTTTCCTTTTTGGCATTGGTAAATGCCTTGGTCACACGGATTCCGGCAATACTGCTCTGGATGGAGCCGTTGATTTCTGCCACGGCAGCTTTGCTCCGCCGAAAGGCAAAGCGCATTTTGTTGCGCATAAAGGCAGCAATCAGCACCAAAAAAGGCACACACACAAAGATAATCAGGGTCAGCGGCCAGTTGATGCTGCCCAGATACAAGAAGGAGACAATCACCGAAATGGTGGAAATCAAAAGGGTCTCCGGGCCGTGGTGGGCAAGCTCGCTGATGTCAAACAAATCCGTGGTCATTCTCGACATGATTTTACCGGTTTCGTTCTTGTCATAAAAGCCGTAGGGCAGGCTTTCCAGATGCCGGAACAGGTCACTGCGCATCCGCGCCTGCATTTTCACGCCCATCATATGCCCCTGATACTGAATAAAGTAGTTCAGCGCCATGCGAATCACATAGATCACCAGCAAACCTGTGCCGCAAATGACAATCATTTGATAGTTGCGGTTGGGAATCAGATCATTGAGCATAGATCTGGTGATGATGGGGTAAACAATAGCAATGAGTGCAACCAGCAGGGCTGCACCCATGTCCAACGAAAAAATCAATTTATGGGGTTTGTAATAGTGTATAAATTTCTTAATCATCCTCATTCCGCCTTGTTCCTTTGATTTTGTCCCAGTATTCCTTGGCAGCCTGTTCCGTCTTATTATTGCCCGGAACATAGTAGACCTTATCCTTGATTTTATCCGGCAGATACTGCTGGGGCACGTAGTGGTTGGGGTAGTCATGGGGATAGAGATAGTGCTGACCCTTGACGCCCTTGCCCTCGCCGTCATAGTGCTTGTTCTGCAGCTGCCGTGGGATGGTGCCGGTGTCCATAGTCTCTAAGTCCGCAAGCGCCGCATCCAATGCCAGATGGGCAGAGTTGGACTTAGGTGCCGTTGCCAGAAACACCGTGGCATGGCCAAGGGGAATCCGCGCTTCGGGAAAGCCCAGCATCAGGGCACTGTCCACACAGGCTTTCACCACGGTAATGGCAGTAGGATAGGCAAGTCCGATGTCCTCGCAGGCTATAACCATCAGCCGCCGGCAGATGGACTGGATATCGTCCGCCGCAACCAACCGTGCCAGATAATACACTGCCGCGTCCGGGTCACTGCCCCGGATAGACTTTTGAAAGGCGCTTAAAATATCATAATGACTATCGCCCTTCTGGTCGTACTGAATCACCTTTTTCTGGGTACACTGCTCTGCGGCGTCCTCGGTCAGGTGGATGACCCCCTCACCATCAGGACGGGTGTAGTTCACCGCCAGTTCCAGAGAGTTCAGTGCCTTACGCACATCGCCCCCGGACTTTTCCGCCAAATGCAAAAGAACCCCTGCATCCACCCGTATGGGGTTGTGGGGGAAGTCCTCCTCCTGCAAAATCTTGAGGGCACGTTCCAGCGCCTCCTCAATATCCGCCGGGGTCAGTGCCTTAAATTCAAAGACGGTACTCCGGCTGAGGATGGCGTTATACACATAAAAATACGGATTCTCGGTGGTGCTGGCAATCAGGGTGATTTTACCGTTCTCGGTGTATTCCAGCAGGGATTGCTGTTGTTTTTTGTTAAAGTTCTGAATCTCGTCCAGATAGAGCAGCACACCGTCCTGACCCAAAAGTCCCTCGCTCTCTTTGACAATATTCTTGATATCGGCAACCGAGGCGTTGGTGGCGTTGAGCCGGTACAGGGTTTTGTTGCTCATTTGGGCTGCAATATTGGCAACGGTGGTCTTACCCGTGCCGGACAGTCCGTAGAAAATCATGTTAGGGATGTTTCCGCTTTCGATAATATTGCGGAGGATTTGTCCCTGCCCCAATATATGCTTCTGTCCCACAACCTCATCTAAGGTTGTGGGACGGATTCTGTCTGCTAATGGCTTATTCATAGAGCGGATGCTTCTTGCAGAGGGCGTCAACACGCTTAGCAACTGCGTCCTTATTACCCTCGAAGTCGTTGATAATCAGGGTAATCAGTTCTGCAACCTCGTCCATATCCTCTTCCTTAAAGCCGCGGCTGGTAACCGCAGGAGAACCCAGACGGATACCGCTGGTCACAAAGGGGCTCTTGGGATCGTTGGGAATGGTGTTCTTGTTACAGGTGATGCCCACCTCGTCCAGATTGTGTTCTACTTCCTTACCGGTCTTATCCTGCTTTAAGAGGCTTACCAGCATCAGGTGGTTGTCCGTACCGCCGGAGACAATCTCGATGCCCCGGTTCATGAGCCCCTGTGCCAGGGCTGCGGCGTTCTTCTTCACCTGCAGCTGATATTCCTTAAATTCCGGAGACAGGGCTTCCTTCAGGCAGACTGCCTTGCCGGCAATGACGTGCATCAAGGGCCCGCCCTGGTTGCCGGGGAATACCGCCTTGTTAATCATAGCACCGTATTCTTCCTTACAGAGAATCATACCGCCTCTGGGTCCACGAAGGGTCTTGTGGGTGGTGGTAGTCACAAAGTCCGCATAGGGTATCGGGCTGGTGTGCAGTCCTGCCGCAACCAAACCGGCGATGTGCGCCATGTCTACCATTAAATATGCGCCAACCTCGTCTGCAATCTCGCGGAACTTGGCAAAGTCAATCTCACGGGCATAGGCACTGGCACCTGCCAGAATCAGCTTGGGCTTATGCTCCAGGGCAAGGGCACGTACCTCGTCATAGTTGATGCGGTGGGTCACATCGTCCACACCGTAAGGAACCACGTTGAAGTATTTACCGGAAATATTCACAGGGGAGCCGTGGCTCAAATGGCCGCCGTGTGCCAAATTCATACCCAGATAGGTATCTCCCGGCTCCATGGTTGCAAAAAAGACTGCTAAGTTTGCAGAAGCACCGGAATGGGGCTGCACATTGGCAAACTCCGCACCGAAGAGTTCCTTGGCTCTCTCACGCGCCAAATCCTCTACGATATCGACGTACTCGCAGCCGCCGTAGTAGCGCTTACCGGGATAGCCCTCTGCGTACTTGTTGGTCAATGGTGTTCCCATTGCCTCAATCACTGCCGGAGATACGAAGTTCTCCGATGCAATCAGCTCAATCTTGTTGCGCTGACGGTTGATTTCCGAGGTAATCGCCGCGGCAATCTCGGGGTCTACTTTCTTAATCTGCTCCAATTCAAACATGTCTTTTCCTCCTGTCGTTTCTTATCAAAAAATCTGTTGCATAGACTTATGTTTTATATTATAATCATATTACTGACATTTTGCAAGGGGGAATTTTATATGAGAGAAAGTTTAGCTTCAAAAAAACAGCGTGTGATAGATATGATAGCCATTCTTGACCAAGTTTACGCCGATGCGGACTGTACTTTGAATTACACCAATGCCCTGCAGCTTCTCATTGCCACCCAGTTGGCGGCGCAGTGTACCGACGCCCGTGTGAATCTGGTGACCCCTGCTCTCTTTGCCAAATACCCGGACGTATACGCCTTTGCCGCCGCCGATGAGCTGGAGCTGCAGGAGGACATCCGCTCCACAGGGTTCTTCCGGAATAAAGCCAAAAACATCATCGGCTGCTGCCAGATGCTCATCCGTGACTTCGGCGGCGAAGTACCCGACAATATGGAGGACTTGCTCAAGCTCCCGGGAGTCGGGCGTAAAACCGCAAACTTGGTCATGGGCGACTTTTTCGGTGTCCCCGGCGTGGTGGTGGACACCCACGCTACGCGGCTCTCCAACCGGATGGGGCTGACCGTCAACCAAGATCCCTACAAAATTGAGCTGGATTTACAAAAGGTGATTCCTCAGACCCACTGGGCACACTTCTGCCATCAACTGGTATACCACGGCAGAGCCTACTGCATGGCACGCTCTCCCAAATGCGATACCTGTCCGGTGAACCACCTGTGTCCCCGAAAGGGAATATAAATTTTCTACCACAATTCTTCACTATTTATTTGGACGAACCTCCTGTTCCATTTCCCGGGTAATGTCATAGAGATTTCCCGTCTCATAATCCATCATCCAGGCAGTGCCGTCCATCCGCTCAAAGCGCAACCGGGAAAGGTCAGGAGTGACACGGTATTTTTCACAAAACGCCGGGGTTTTCATCCACTGATACGCCTTATCCTTAAAGCCCCTCTCCCGCTCCGGTCGGGTGAACCCAGGCAGGGGGATACTCTTGTTGTGGCGGATGAAATCCTCCGAAAGCTCCCGGCGAAGCTCCTCGCCGTAGGTCTCGTACAGAATCCCGTACCAGTCCTTTCTCTTTTTTTTGCCCGTTTTCTGGTTTTGGGCAAAGAGCGTTCCCAATTGCTCAAACACGGCAAAGGGATGGGGATGGTTGTCCGTCAATTTCTCTATAGTTTTGGCAAAGGCACCACTGTTGTAAAACAGCTCCACCGCCTCCTCTACCTCCTTGAGCCGGCAGAGCGCTTCTGCCGAAATCCAGTCGGTACACACCACCTCATAGGGCGGAAAGGACCAGGCGCGGATGCGGCTTTCCTGTTCCAGTGCCGTACCGGGGAGAACCTTCAAAAATCCCAGCTGCAGCATATGCGGTTTTAGCCCGTACACATAATCAAAGGATTGCCCGAAGCTCTCGTAATCCTCATAGGGAAGCCCGGCAATCAAATCCAGGTGCATATGCATATTGCCAAAGCCGCGAAGGGTGCGGATATGCTTTGCCGCCGTCTCCATATCTGCCACTCTGCCAACGGCGGTCAGGGTTTTGGGGTTGACGGACTGGATGCCCATTTCCACCTGAAACTTTCCCCTAGGGGCAGTGCCAAGAATCTCTAAGACCTCTTCTGTGAGAATCCGAGGTTCCAGTTCCATATGTACGCAGGTATTTTGACTCTCTGCCAGAATGAACCGCAGAATTTCCGCCGCACGGTGACCGTCATAGTTAAAGGTGCGATCAATGAGCTTCACCAGGGGCACTCGTTGGGCAAAGAACATGGACAAGCCCTCTTTCAC
>JAXJVM010000222.1:0-6704 GCA_036308515.1 Clostridia bacterium
CCGCTAATTTTATGCTATATTGTAGCTAAGGCAGAAACCCAACAAGCGGATTTCTGCCTTGCAAAAAATTTATTAGATTATATTACCATTTTGGAGTTTACACAAAATCGGGGACATACCCACTTTACAGCAGTAGGACTGATCAGCATACCTGACGAAAAAGAACTGCTTGCTTTAATGGATGAAATACGCAATGAAAAAAGTGCGTAAAAATGGACTAAGCGGTGCAACCGCAATAGTTGCACCGCTCATTTTTTTAATGTCCTTAGCAACCCGACGCTTTGGCTACAAGCGGTTTATTTCATTATAAAGCAGTAGTCTTAACTAGATTTCATAATCCACCGCAACCCGGGATTCCCGAACCTTGGTAACATACTCCCGAACTTTTTGATGCTCAGGATGCACGTCATAGGCTTTCAGTGCCCCCATGCTCTCAAACTTACTCATAAGGCAGGCATGATATTCGCCGCCGTTTTCGTTGAGTCCCACTTCTGCTTCTAACAGTCCCGGGATGACTCCTACCAATGCTTCCAAACCTTCCTTAATGATTTTTGCGTTCTCCCATTTGGTCTTTCCCTCTGCTTCTTCCTTTAATCTCCAGAATACAATATGACGAACCATGTGCCTCTCTCCTTTTGGTGTAGTTTGGTGTTATCATAACATAAGTTCAGACAGAATACAAGGGGTTGTCTTTTTCTTCCTGATGTGTTATACTGGTATGCACGACTTTTTGACAGAAAGGAATTATTATGCAAACAAATCGACACGTAAACGAAAATCCCCTCGGCTTTGAGCCAATCGGAAAACTTTTAATGCAGTTTGCCCTCCCCTCGGTAGTTTCCATGGTAGTGAATGCCATCTACAACATCGTAGACCAGATTTTTATCGGTCAAGGTGTGGGCTTTTTAGGAAACGCAGCAACCACCATTGCCTTTCCCATTGTCACCATTATTCTGGCAATTTCCACCCTGCTGGGTGCCGGCGGCAGTGCCTTTGCAGCCCTGAAGATGGGCGAAGGTGATGAGAAACAAGCCGAACATGCTTTGGGCAATGCATTTTCCTTCGGCGTGCTTGCTAGCCTGATTCTGGCAATCTGTGGTCTGTTGTTTTTAAATCCTCTGGTCAAGCTCTTTGGCGCCAGCGAAAACACCATCGGCTACGCAAAGCAATACACCGCCTTAATTCTGGTGGCAACCCCCTTTAACCTGCTCAGCGTGGTGCTTTCCAACTTTGCCCGTACCGACGGCAAGCCTTTGCTCTCTATGACCAGTATGCTGATAGGTGCAGGTCTGAATATTTTCCTGGATGCCCTGTTTATCTTCGGATTTCACTGGGGCGTTGCCGGTGCCGCCTTTGCCACCGCGCTTTCTCAGGTAGTCAGTGCCGTGATACTGCTTTACTACTTCTTGCGCAAGAGTAACATGCGGCTGACCAAAAGAAACCTGAAACTCAGCGGTTCTATCTGCCGCCAAATCTTTGTGCTGGGTATTTCCAGCTGTGTTCTGCAGCTTGCCTCCACCATGTTGAATATCATTCTCAATAACGTCCTGGTGCACTACGGCAACCAGAGTCCGGTAGGCGGCGACATTGCGCTGAGTGCCATGGGCATTGTTATGAAGATTTCCATGATCGTTGTTTCCATCTGTGTGGGTATTGGCGTGGGAAGTCAGCCTATCCTGGGCTTCAACCGAGGTGCCAAGCAGCCCCAGCGCGTAAAGAAAACCTACCTCACCGCACTACTTTATTCCGTTTCCTTTACGGTGTTGGGCTGGATTCTGATTGAAACCATCCCGGAATACATTTTATTACTGTTTGGCAAGGAAAACGAGACCTTTACCAACTTCGGCGTACATTGTATGCGCATCTGTAACGCCGGTCTCTTTGTGGCAGGTATGCAGGTGGTTACTACCAACTACTTTCAGGCAACTGGGCAACCGTTAAAGGCCAATTTCTTCTCACTGCTGCGGCAGATTCTTTTGTTGGTACCCCTGCTTCTGATTCTCCCTCTCTTTTGGGGACTGGAAGGTGTTCTATTCGCCTTTTTGACCGCAGATATCGGCACCGGTATCGTGGTTCTGTGCTTTGTGTTGGCGGAACTAAGAAAGCTGAACCGCTGGATTGCAGAAACCAAAGCAAAATAGCGATATAACAGACACTGTAAATACATAAAAACAGCGGTTTGATGCAACATCAAGCCGCTGTTTTTTATGTCACATTACAGATACTTTCGCATATGACTTAGGGCGTTTTTCTCCAGCCGTGAGACCTGCGCCTGAGAAATTCCGATTTCTCCTGCAACCTCCATCTGGGTTTTCCCCTCGAAAAACCGCAGCTTGAGAATATGCTGCTCCCGCTCTCCCAGCTTTTTTATTGCCTCCATCAGAGAAATCCGTTCCAGCCAAGACTCGTCCTGATTTTTTTCATCCTTGACCTGATCCATAACGAACACTGCGTCTGCTCCGTCATGATACACCGGTTCCTGCAGAGAAACCGGATCCAAAATAGCATCCAGTGCCAGAGAGATTTCCTCCTTGGTGAGTTCCAGTTCCTTGGCAATTTCCTCCACGGTTGGCTCGCGGCCTACCTTGGTGGTTAGCTTTTCCTTGACTGCCAGCGCCTTATACGCCGTGTCCCGGATGGAACGGCTAACCCGGATGGCGTTATTGTCTCTTAGATACCGCCGGATTTCTCCAATAATCATGGGCACGGCATAGGTGGAAAACTTTACCTCGTGGGAGGTATCAAAGTTATCCAGTGCCTTAATTAGACCAATGCACCCAATCTGGAACAAATCGTCCGCACTCTCTCCGCGATTGTGAAACCGCTGCAGAATACTCAGCACCAGACGAAGATTGCCGTAGATAAATTCCTGCCTGGCTTGCTTGTCTCCTTGCTGGATTCTCTCAAAGAGCTCCTTTTTCTGCTCCTCGCTAAGAATCGGAAGTTTGGAGGTATTGACACCGCAAATCTCAACCTTGTTCATCATGAAACGTCTCTCTCCTGTCCTTAAAATTGAGAACCTTGTTTCATTATTTGCATCGTTGAGTTTTTTATACTGTCGAAGAATTAGAGAAAAAGCCGGGCATAGCAAAGGGCGGATAAAAAATCCGCCCGTATTCCTTTATTCAAACAACTGCTTGATACTCTCTGCTGTGTAATCACATACTGCTAAGGTAACTCCCTCAGCCTTTGCCAGATATTCCGGTGCTGCAGAAGAAGCAATGGCAACAATACTGCCGCTGCCGGCACTGTATGCCGCACGTATCCCCGAAAGCGCGTCCTCAAAGACCACGCAATCCTCCTTCTTAACCCTCAGTTTTTCCATTGCCTTCACATAAATATCCGGTGCAGGCTTACCCGTAAAGGTGCCGTCCTCATACACGCAAAGCTCTTTACTAAACCACCGGGAAAGCCCAAAATGTTCAAAGTAAAAGTTCAGGTTTTCCATATCTGAGGATGTGGCAATGGTACATGGAATTCCCTGCTCTTTTAGCCAATCCAGAAAATTTTCTGCGCCCGGAGCCAAGTGAAAGGTTGCCGGGTCATTCAGGCAGATTTTCCGGTAACAGGCTTCTTTCTCACCGCCCATACGGGTAGTTTCTTCCTCCGTGGGAGTTCTGCCCAGCAGAAAGGTTAAAATCAGCCTGTTGTTGCGTCCCAGCATAGAGATCTGCCATTCCTCCTCGGTCACAGGACGGCCAAGAAGCTCTTCCCCATAGGCTTTCCACGCCTGCTTGTGCTTGTCTGTATCATAAAACAAAGTGCCGTTAAAATCAAAGATTGCCGCCTTCATAACTATGCTCCTATCATAAAAAGTTTGACAAATATACAAAAGTGGGATATACTAATAACGGAAAAGGGCAAGACCTCAAACGGTTATGCCAAATATAGTTTATCTTTACAAGATAGCCCTAACTTGGACGAGCGGGGGCTATCTTACTTTTATCGTAGGTGTCATCAAAAACGCAAAAACTAAAATCAAGATTTTAATTATGTATTTTCCCATAACAACCACCTCCCTTCCCGACTCCTATCACGGGAATAAGGTGGCATAACCGCCCAGGTTTACACTGTTTTCAGTCCTACCCTACCGAATAAATACGGCAGATAAATGATATACAATTATTGTTTTATTTGCAAGAATCTAATAACAATTGTAAAAAACATTTAATCTCAGTCCACTACGCAAAAACGCCGTTCCTTTAGGAAACGGCGCTTAATTGCTTTGCTTATTTGTCCAGACCATAACGCTTTCTGAACTTATCCACTCTACCGCCGGTATCTACCAGCTTCTGCTTACCGGTGTAGAAAGGGTGACATGCAGAACAAATTTCGATACGGATGTCTTCTTTGGTAGAACCGGTTTCGATGACATTACCGCATGCACACTTAATCGTGGTCTGCTTGTAATCGGGATGGATACCCTCTCTCATTTGTTTCACCTCTTTCAATCTATAAAATCAATTATTTACGAGAATTCACGCCTGTCATAAACAAGCGTGAATTATTATAGCATAACCATTCTAAAAATGCAAGCATTTTTTTTAAAAACCTGAAATTTTCAGAAAATTAGTCACCCAGGCACATACCAATGCCGCGTGCGGTCTTAATCCAGTAGCTGTTTTCATCTACTGCCTTGTTCTTACCAATGACATTTTCCAAAGACTCATAGCTCAGCTCGCTACCGCTCAAGGTAACCATGTTACCGAACTTACCCTGCATCAGGAGTTCAACTGCATACGTACCGTAGCGGGTAGACAGAATTCTGTCGTTTGCAGTAGGCGTGCCGCCTCTCTGTACGTGACCTAAAATAGTAGCACGAGCTTCCAGACCAACCAGCCTCTCCAGCTGCTCTGCAACCACATTACCGATACCGCCCAGACGGATGGGGTCCGGACTATCCTCAACGACCTTGGAAACTACAACTTCACCGTTCAGAGGCTTTGCACCCTCAGCTACAACTACAATGGCAAAATCCTTACCTCTTCTGCGATTTTCCTTGATGGCATCTGCAACCTTATTGATATCATAAGGAATTTCCGGAATCAGCGCTGCATCACAACCACCTGCGATTGCGGAAGCAATACCGATAAAGCCGGCATAACGACCCATTGCCTCAACCACGATGATACGGCTGTGGGATTCCGCAGTCGTACGCAGACGGTCGATAGATTCGGTTGCAGTTGCACCTGCAGTATCAAAACCAAAGGTGGTGTCGGTGGATGCCAGGTCGTTGTCGATGGTCTTGGGCACGCCGATTACCTTAACACCCTTACGGGCAAAGTCACGGCCAGAGGTCAGAGTACCGTCGCCGCCAATGATGATCATTGCATCAATGCCTGCCTTTTTCAGGTTCTCCACACCTACATCAGAAACGTCACCATGCTGCTCCTGACCATTCTCGTCAACGTAATCGTAATCAAACAGATTGTCCTTATTGGAGCTATAAAGAATGGTACCTCCCCTGGTGATGGTACCGGATACACTGTGCAGATCCAGATTCACAAATTCGTCACCGCCCAGGTACAAGCCACGGTAGCCGTGCTTAATGCCAACAACCTCAAGGTTGTACTTCTGGATTGCAGTTTTGGTCACCGCACGGATAACCGCGTTCAAACCGGGGCAGTCGCCACCGGCAGTCATAACACCAATTCTTTTAATTTCACTCATTTCTGTTACCTCCTATTCGAAATGCTCAACCTGCTAAGGCGAGTATATACGCGGTCACAAATGTCTCCGCAATTGATATGTTTTCAATACTCTCATTTGATTTTCCACTCAGGAAAACTCAAAATTCAGTTTACAATATTTAAGAAAAATTTTCAAGAAAAAAATCGTTATTTTTTTAACTAAAATGATTTTTTGTACAAACTTCCAAAAGACGTATAAAAACAAGCAGAATTTATGTGCTTTTTGTCGATACTTTTTCTCTTAACAAATTTCTCTGGCTGTTAGTTTCTCATTTTCTTCTTATATTATACTTTGAATTCCCAATATTATTTTATTCTTTTTTGGAAAAATAGGGATGAAATATTGTAAAAATTTATATAAAAATCTATTGATTTCTCAAAAGGAATGCGTTATAATATCATCGGAGTAAAACGAAATTAAGATTTTACCCCTCTTACATTTTGCAAAAAATAAAACGCGCTAAGTAACGCTATATAAAGGAAAGGATGTTTCAACATGGAAAAGGAAAAAGTTCTTACCAAAATGACCGATGCCGGTTTGGTTGCCGTTGTACGCGCAAACTCTGCCGACGAAGCTATCCGGATTGCTGATGCTTGCCTGGAGGGCGGTTGTCCCTCTATTGAGCTGACCTTCACCGTGCCCGGTGCACACAAGGTTATCGAGGCTCTGGCAAATAAGTATAACAACGGCGAAATGCTGTTGGGTGCCGGTACCGTTCTGGACAGCGAGACCGCACGTCAGGCAATTTTGTCCGGTGCTAACTACGTCGTAAGCCCCGGCTTCAACCTGGAAGCTGCAAAGCTCTGTAACAGATATCGCATTCCTTATATGCCCGGTTGCATGACCATCACCGAGGTTCTCACCGCTATGGAAGCAGGTGCAGACATCGTGAAGATTTTCCCCGCAGACCTGTTTGGTCCCACCATCATTAAGGACATCAAGGGTCCTCTGCCCCATGCGAAGATGATGCCCACCGGCGGCGTTGACGTTGACAACGTAGACCAGTGGATCAA
>JAXJVM010000223.1:0-6275 GCA_036308515.1 Clostridia bacterium
ACCATGCAGTATACCAAAGCGGATGTATCTACCATCTGTGTAGGTATGGCGGCTTCCATGGGTGCATTCCTGCTTTCAGCAGGTGCCAAGGGCAAACGTTTTGCCCTGCCTAACAGTGAAATAATGATTCATCAGCCTTTGGGTGGTACTCAGGGTCAGACTACGGATATGAAGATTCACGTAGAGCGGATGCTGAAAATCAAAGATAATTTGAACCAGATTCTCAGCGCCAACACTGGGCAGCCCCTGGAGACAATTAAGGCTGACACCGAGCGTGACAATTTCATGACTGCGGAAGAAGCAGTTAAGTATGGTCTGATTGATAAGATTGTCACCAAGAGATAGGGGAGAAAAGTATGCCGAATAAAACTGAGGGCAGTCATGTATGCCGTTGTTCTTTCTGCGGAAAGACCGAAGACCAGGTGAAACGCCTGATTGAGGGGCCCAGTGCCTATATCTGCAACGAGTGCGTGTCCCTGTGCGTGGAACTTTTTGAGGAGGACTTTCATCATCCCGATGCGGAGTTTTCTTTGAACGAGGTTCCTAAGCCTAAGGAAATTCATAGCTTCCTTGATGAATATATCATTGGTCAAGACCAAGCAAAAAAGGCGCTTTCCGTTGCTATTTACAACCACTACAAGCGAATACAGAGCGGTGCGGTCTATCAGGATGTAGAACTGCAAAAAAGTAACATTCTGATGATTGGGCCTACCGGATGCGGAAAAACGTTTCTTGCCCAGACTTTGGCGAAAAAGCTAAACGTTCCTTTTGTGATTACAGATGCAACCTCCCTGACGGAGGCAGGCTATGTGGGTGAGGACGTGGAGAATATTCTGCTGAAGCTGATTCAGGCAGCCGATTATGATGTGGAACTGGCGCAAAAGGGTATTATTTATATTGATGAAATGGATAAAATTTCAAGAAAGTCTGAAAATCCATCCATAACCCGTGATGTCAGCGGTGAAGGTGTGCAGCAGACCTTGCTGAAGATTCTTGAGGGCACGGTGGCATCTGTTCCTCCTAACGGAGGCAGAAAGCACCCCCATCAAGACTTTATCCAGATCGATACCACCAATATTTTGTTTATTTGCGGCGGTGCTTTTGAAGGTATTGATAAAATTATTGAAAGCCGTACCAGCAGTAAAACTTTAGGTTTCGGTGCTAAAGTGGAGAGTAAAAAGGACAAAAAACGCGGTGAAATCTTAAAGGAACTCCAGCCGGAGGACTTACTGAAATTCGGGATGATTCCGGAGCTCATTGGTCGTTTGCCCATTGTGACTGTGCTGGATTCTTTGAATGAAGAGGCGTTGAAATCCATTCTCAAAGAGCCGAAAAACGCTCTGCTTAAGCAGTATGCAGCTTTGTTTGATATGGATGGAGTAGCGCTGGAGTTTGATGACCGTGCCATTTCTGCCATTGCCAAGCTGGCAATGGAGCGTGAAACCGGTGCCAGAGGCCTACGTACCATCGTGGAGGATATCATGCTGGATATCATGTATGAGATTCCTTCTGACCCCACCATTGAAAAAGTTACTATCACGGAGGGCTGCGTGAGCAAGCGCACGAAGCCACGGTTTACCTACCGTCAAGACGGTCAAAGATTATCCGAGGAACACGCCGGTTAACATGATTGAAGCAAAACCGCCGTCTTTCCGTATTGCGCGGAGGGAGGCGGTTTTTTAGTGAAAAAGGAGGATGCAGATGAAAAAAAGTCCCATACTGTCATGGATGCTGATTCTTTGCATGATTGGCAGCTTTCTGCTGTGTACCGGCTGTGCCGGTAATACCGCCCATCGGGTTGACGATGGCGTTTTGCGGATCGTGACTACCATCTTTCCGCCCTATGATTTTGCCCGTGAGATTACTGGTGGCAAAGCGGAGCTACATATGCTCCTAAAACCCGGTACCGAGAGTCATTCCTACGAGCCATCCCCGGCAGATATTTTGCTGGTGGAATCCTGTGACCTGTTCATCTATAACGGTGGTGAGTCTGATACCTGGGTAGAGGATTTGCTCGCAACCATTGATACCTCGCATCTGCAGGTTTTGAAAATGATGGACTGTGTGGACATGCTTGAAGAAGAAGCGGTAGAGGGAATGCAAGCGGTACATAGCCATAACCACGGCGAGGAGTGTACCGACGAGCATCACCACCATGAGGATGAAGAAACTCATGACGAAGAGCATCGCCATGGTGAGGAAGAAGAATTCCATCCTGAGGTAGCAGAATATGATGAGCACGTTTGGACATCTCCTGTTAATGCCATGAAGATTACTGCCGCCATTGCTGCGACCGTGGCGGAGATTGATAATGAAAACGCAGAGTTTTATCGGGCAAACGCCGAAAACTACCAGGCAAGACTGGGACAACTGCATCAGGAGTTCCAAAGGATTGTTGCGGAAGGCAAACGAGATACCTTTATTTTCGGAGACCGTTTTCCTTTTCGATACTTTGCAGAGGAATACGGGCTTACCTACCGGGCGGCGTTCCCGGGATGCAGTGCAGAATCGGAACCCGGAGCAAAAACTGTGGCGTATCTGATAGATAAAGTGCGTCAGGAGAAGATTCCTAATATCTTTTATATCGAATTTAGCAATCAGAAAATTGCACTAACCATCCAGGAAGAAACCGGAGCAAAACCGCTCATGTTCCATTCCTGTCATAACCTGTCTGCCGACGAGATGGCACAGGGAATTACCTATTTAATGCTCATGGAGCAAAATGCAGAAAATTTAAAGGAGGCGCTGAACTAATGGCAATCCTGGAGTGTAAAAATTTAACCCTGGGCTATGAAGGCCTGGTGACGGTCTCCGACCTGAGTTTTTTCGTTGAGGAGCAGGACTACCTCTGTATCATTGGTGATAATGGGACCGGAAAATCCACCCTCATGCGAGCACTGTTGGGACTGAAACGTCCGTCTGCCGGTGAGGTTCGACTGGGGGACGGTCTTTCACGGAATGAAATCGGCTATCTTGCCCAGCAAACCGAGGTGCAGAAGGACTTCCCGGCGTCTGTCTGGGAGGTGGTTCTTTCGGGCTGTTTGAATCAAAAGGGCTTGCATCCTTTTTATACCAAGGAGGACAAGCAGAAAGCCATGGAAGCGCTCAACACCCTGGATATTGCGGATTTGAAGAAAAAATGCTACCGGGAGCTTTCCGGAGGTCAGCAGCAGCGCGTTTTACTGGCGCGCGCCATGGGTGCAGCCCAACGCGTTCTGGTGTTGGACGAGCCCACTACCGGACTTGACCCCAACATGACCACAGAGTTTTTCTCGTTGATTCAGCGACTGAACCGTCAAGAGGGAATCGCTATTATTATGGTAACCCATGATACTCATTGTGCTGCAAAATATTCCAAGCATATTCTGCATCTGCAGGAGGAGAGCTACTTTTTCGGCACTACTGCAGAGTATCTCACCAGTGAAGTGGGTAAAAAGTACATAGGAGGTCACCGCCATGATTGAGACCTTGAGTCAGATGTTTTCCTATACCTTTATTCTTCGCGCCATTCTTGTGGGAGGGCTTGTAGCGCTGTGCGCCTCTTTGCTGGGGGTAAGCCTTGTTCTCAAACGCTATGCCATGATTGGTGACGGACTTTCCCATGTGGGCTTTGGTTGTCTTGCCATTGCCACAGCAATGAACTGGGCACCCTTGGAGGTTACCATTCCTGTGGTAGTTGTTGCAGCTTTTTTGCTGCTTCGTATCAGTGATAGTAGTAAAATCAAAGGCGATTCTGCCATTGCGATGATTTCTACCGGTGCCTTGGCGCTGGGCGTGTTGGTTGCCTCAAAAACCACCGGCATGAATACTGATATTTATAATTACTTATTTGGCAGTATCCTTGCCATGAGCCGGAATGATGTGGTTCTGAGTTTTGTTTTGTCGGCAGTGGTTCTGGTGTTGTTTGTGGTGTTCTATCACAAAATTTTTGCTGTCACCTTTGATGAGAGCTTTGCCAAGGCAACAGGAACAAAAGCCGGTGTCTATAATATGTTGCTGGCGTTTCTGACGGCAGTTACCATTGTGCTGGGAATGCGGATGATGGGGTCACTGCTGATTTCCAGTCTGATTATTTTCCCGGCGTTGACTGCTATGCGCCTGTGTAAGAGCTTTAAAAGCGTTATCATCTGCGCAGCGGTGGTTTCGATGTTTTGTGTCTTTACCGGGATTTTCTGTTCTTTTGTCTATTCCACCCCTACGGGTGCTAGCATTGTAACCGTGAATATCGTGGTATTTTTAGTGTTCTCACTGCTTCGGTGGGTTCGCGGTTTACGATAAAATATCAAACGGCATAATTGTGAATTTCCACGGCTTTGCTGATAGGAATAAAGAACCCGCTTATGCGGGTTTTTTCATACCTAAAACACGCCGGTTATTCGCAGAAGCCCCAACAAAATCAGTATCAGTCCCGACAGAAAGGATACCAGTGTATCCAGGGTTTTGATTTTACGCCGAAGGCAATAACCTAGCCCCTGACCCAGTGTCAATAGAAAAAATTGAAAAGCTCCTGCCAACAGAGGAAGTCCCCAGACTCCGGCGGACAATCCGTAACCAATACCTGCCCCAAATGCATCCAGGGAAAGCGCCAGTCCCAACACAACTGCCTCCTTGGCGTCAATGGTGTTGGAATGATTGAAGTCGCCGCGGATGGGGTGACGAACTATCGTAACGGTCAGCCCCAGGGCTTCAATAACCCAGTGATATTGTCTGACCGGAGTTGTTTTTTTCGTTGCAGGCTTGGGGATATGATATTCTCCAATAGCAGAGAGCAGCATATAAACTCCAAGCCCCAGTAGAATTACTGTACTGAGGGTGCTTCCTGCCCAAAAGGGGAGAATATCCGATAACAAATACCCTAGATTGGTGGCAAGCAGTGCACAAAGTACAGACATCAGGCAAAGAAGCAGCCTGGATAGAAAAGGAATCCGAATGTTTTTTAACCCATATGTAAAGCCTGCCCCAAGCGCATCAAAGCTTAGGGCAAAGGCTAGAAAAAATAGCGAAATCACAATGATGCCTCCTAAATGATGCATGCAGAGCGCAAGCCTCTGATGCCCGAGTCTTTGCTTTATTTTATGCATCAATCTTGCATCGGTGCGGAATAAATTGGGTCTTGTCCGCATAGGTTTAAGTCATAACAGATTCAATGCTCTCATGACAATCAGAAAAACCAAAGCGGAGGTAGAAGTATGAAGAACTATCAGGGATTATCCAAAGACGAAGTAACCGAGTCCCGGCGCAGAAACGGAGATAACAATCTGACAGCCAAAAAGAGGCGAAGTTTCTGGCAAACTTATTGGAGCAAATATGATGACCCAATCATTCTCATTTTGCTGGTTGCGCTTGGCATCAATGTTGTGTTTACTTTTTTCGGTAAGGTGGACTGGCACGAATGTGCAGGGATTCTCATTTCTGTTTTGGTATCCACCTTTGTCAGTGCCCTTTCGGAGTACAATAATGAAAACACTTTTCAAAAACTCCAGGAGGAGGCGTCCAAGATTACCTGCAAGGTTTATCGGGACGGATTGCTGGCGGAGATTCCCATTGGTGAAATTGTTGCCGATGATTTGGTATTGCTCCAGAGTGGGGATATGGTTCCGGCAGACGGTCGCGTTTGGCACGGAAGCGTCATGGTTGATCAGTCCTCCCTGAACGGTGAGAGTAAAGAGATTCAAAAACAGAGTGCCGAGAACGGAAAACCTCCGAAGAATGACCTGACCGATTTTTGGAACAAACACACCCTGTATCGGGGAAGCGTGGTGTGCTCCGGTGAATGTGTCATGCAGGTGGATACCGTGGGAGATGCAACCGTTTACGGCAGACTCACCGCTGAAACCCAAACAGAGGTACGGGAAAGTCCCCTAAATGTGAAACTCACCAAACTTGCAAAGAGCATCAGCAGGTTCGGTTATTTAGGAGCGATCCTTCTTGTTGTTATCAGCTTTCTTCAAAATGCCGTTCTGGCACAGCATTTTGACCCCATACTGATCGCCGGATACTTTAGCGATACCGGGCAGGTGATTTCGGATTTGATTGGTTCCGTGATTATGGGAATCATTGTCATTGTGGTTGCCGTGCCGGAAGGATTGCCGCTGATGATTGCAATTGTGTGCTCCTTGAATATGAAGAAAATGCTAAAATCCAAGGTGTTGGTGAGAAAACTTATCGGCATCGAAACTGCAGGGGGTATCAACATTCTTTTTTCTGACAAAACCGGAACCATCACCAAAGGTAAGCCGGAGGTTATACGGTTTCTGGATGCGGAGGCGACAGGG
>JAXJVM010000224.1:0-34636 GCA_036308515.1 Clostridia bacterium
GCAAGTTCCTGTGCAACTATTTTCTCCATATAATGCTTGTTGATATATGTTAAAACTTCGTAAATCGGTTTCGGAACGATCTTCGTATGCGTAGGGTACTTCTTTGAAATATCGTCTATATACGAAAGTAAATAAAAAACCAAAAACCTTTTCCGAATTACATTTTCTTCTCTATCAATAAATTTAATGATATTTGCACAAGTCTCTTTTTCTTCTGGAGTGATTGTAAGAATTGCACCTTCTTCGCCAAATACAGACAAAAGATTCATAGTTTGAATATCATAACTTCGAATAAAATCATCTGAAAACACTAAAAACATACTGCTATATAATATTTCCGGCTTGCATGAAACAAAATGTGGTGTGTCCGGTTTTGCCAAAACGATCTTGCTATCCGTACCATCAACTGTTTGGTTCGCAACAAGAACTTTTACATTTCCCGACAAAATCAAATTTATCTCATAGAAATCGTGTTCGTGAAAGTCCGTTACAGAGGTTTGGTAGCGTTCTCGGTTTTCTACATATACATCAGTCCACCTTGAATGATATCCATGATCATATAATGCATTTTTCATACTTTACTTCCTCTCTGATTGATTATTTGATTCTATCATTATTTTGAATAAAATTCAATATATTCTCAAAAAATTATCTATAAAATTCATAATATTTGAACGATTTATAAATTTATCTAAACTTTCAAACATTGTCAGCCAATTATGCTTTAGGTATAATCAAAGTATATCAAAGAAAGGAAGATCAAAAATGAGTTACATTAAATTTGACTGCGATCAATTAAAAAATTTGTGTTATGATGCTTTTTGTAAATTTGGATTTTCACCGGAGGAATCTGATATAATTACAGATGTATTGATTTTGGCAGATTTGTACGGAGTAAAGTCACATGGAACACAGAGATTAGCAAGGTACCATAAGAGTATTGAAAATAATTCTATAAAAATCGGAGTAAAACCAGAGATTGTATTTGAAACCCCCGTTTCGGCAGTTATTGACGGACATAGTGGAATGGGACAAGTTATTTCTCATTATGCCATGACTCTTGCTATTGAAAAAGCAAAAAATGTCGGCATGGCTTTTGTATCTGTTCGCAATTCTAATCATTACGGCATAGCCGGTTATTACGCCAAAATGGCCTGTGACGCGGGCTTTATCGGAATCTCTACAACAAATTCTGAGTCCATAGCTGTTCATACCAATTCAAAACAAGCTGTGCTCGGTTCAAATCCTATTGCGTTTGCAATGCCGGCTACCCCATATCCGTTTTGGTTTGATGCAGCAACAACGGTTGTTCCGAGGGGCAAGCTTGAGGTTTATAACAAAGAGAGCAAGCCTATCCCTTTGGGGTGGGGTATCGGAGTTGATGGAAAAGCTTGTTCCGATGCAGAGCATGTGCTTGACTGCATAATCAGTAAGTCAGATGGTGGAATTATGGTTTTGGGAGGAAATACCGAAGAAATGGGTAGCCACAAAGGATATGGATACAGTATGATATGCGAAATTTTGAGTGCAATAACCTCCTTTGGAGCAACGTCAAATCACCATGTAAGGAGAAAGGGGCAAGGTGCAGGAACTTGTCACAGCTTTATCGTGATTGATCCTAAAATTTTTGGGGATGCAAATTTAATGAAAAAAAATCTTTCCGACTTTTTACAAGAACTGCGTGATGCAAAACGCGCTGACGAAAATATTCCGATTTATACACATGGCGAAAAGGAAATAAACAATATGAAACAAATGATGGAAACAGGAATACCTGTTAATATCAGTACAGTTGCAGAGATGATAGAGCTTTGTAATTATGTTGGATTAGACAGCAAAAAATATCTCGGAGATGTGGATGTTTCCGATGCAAAGGTCATAAATAATGACAAAGGATATAAATAAAAGTGGCTCTTTGTCAATAGTTGGGGTGAAAAAAGTTAAAACAGAATTATGATGGGCAGTCGCGATTATGCGACTGCTTGTTTGTTTCTAAGAGATTGGTGAGAAAACATATGTAAAATACGGTTTCTAAATCTATTAAAATTTTTGTAGCCGTAGCTGCAAGTCTGTTTGTCATACGATGATAGTTTAGTAGGAATGAATTATTTTCAAAAAACCTGTTACCACAGTGCGTACAACGATATCTTCGTTTTCGTAAAACATAATTTAGTCTCCTCTCCGTTATGGTTTATAGTCCATTCCATTTTAACGGATTTTAGCTAAATATGCTCTACCTTTTTCGAAATTTATCTAATTATTTTTTTGTAGGCTCTATTTCGCTACCCCAACATTTATTATAGAGCCATAATAAATTTTTTGTAGTTAAACATATTTTGGGGTACAAGATTTAGTTATTCTGCATAAAAATCCTCTAAAAATCGCGGAAAAAACATAAAAATAGCTATTGATTTATTTTGCGATTTTTAGTAATATAATAGTAACTGTCTGTGTATTTATGCACAGTATTAAGGAATTAAAGGAGCGCGTATTAGTATGTATATGAAAGAGGTCGTTATTCAAAATCAGGTTGGTCTTCATGCCAGACCCGCGACTTTCTTTATTCAAAAAGCAAATGAGTATAAATCCAGTATTTGGGTTGAAAAAGACAGTCGGCGAGTGAATGCAAAAAGCTTGCTTGGGGTTCTGTCTCTCGGTATTACCAAGGGGTTGAGTATTACCATCATTGCGGAAGGCACCGATGAAGAACAAGCAGTTAACGATCTTGTTGAATTGGTTTCTTCTAATTTTGCATAAGAGATATTTGAACAAACTTGTCTGAAAAGAGCAGACTGTCTTTTCGCTGAAAAGTGAAAGCACAGTGTGCTTTTTTTGTAAAAATCTTTCGGGTGATTGCATGAAATTTGATGAAGCAACATTAAAACAGAAATTGAAAAACTTGCCTCTTTGCCCCGGAGTTTATCTCATGAAGGATGAAACCGGACAGATTATATATGTCGGCAAAAGTAAATTGCTAAAAAATCGTGTCAGTCAATATTTTATGCAGTCGAAAAATCATTCTCCCAAAACCCGTGCTATGGTTGCATGTATTGCAGATTTTGATTATATGATTACGGATACTGAGGTTGAGGCTTTGGTTCTGGAATGTACCTTAATCAAAAAATACCGACCTAAGTACAATATTCTTCTAAAAGATGACAAGCAATATCCTTACATTAAAATCACCGTGCAAGAAGACTATCCGCGCATTTATATGACGCGCAAGATAACCAAAGATGGAGCAAAGTATTTTGGCCCGTATATGAGCTCCTATATGGTAAAAGAAACGCTGGAAACTATCAAACGGATTTTTCGGGTGAGAAGCTGCAATAAAAACCTTCCCCATGACATTGGCAAAGGGAGACCTTGTCTGTATTATCATATCAATCAATGCTCCGCGCCCTGCGATGGCAGAATTTCAAAAGAGGAATATAAAGAGGTTTTCGATCGTATTACGGATGTTCTGGAAGGAAAATATGAAGCCATTATTCAAATTTTAACTGAGAAGATGTATCAGGCGTCGGATGCACTGGAGTTTGAACGTGCAGCACGCTATCGGGATAAAATTGAGAGTCTGAAAATTTTAGGCGAAAAACAAAAGATGGTCTCTGCACAAGAAAACAACCGAGATATTATTGGAATATACCGGGATGAAACGGAAAGCTGTGTCCAGATTTTCTATATGCGTGACGGTAAGGTTTCAGGTTCTGAATATTTCTTCTTTGATGCTGACGAAGATACTGTTTCCGAACTGTTATCCGGATTCATCAAGCAATATTATTTTTATACTACCATGATACCCAGAGAAATTTTACTACCGGAAGCCTTTGAGGACATGGAAGAGGTAGAAGCCTGGTTGCGTGAAAAGACAGGACACAAGATTTCTCTGGTCGTTCCCAAACGGGGCGAAAAAGTCTCTATGGTTGAAATGGTAAATAAGAACGCCGAAGAATCTTTGCAGAAACATCGGTTCAAACGGGACAGAGAACGCCTAAAACAGAATGATATTCTGGCAGAATTGATGCGGATATTATCACTGCCGGCACCTCCGTTCCGCATTGAAAGCTATGATATTTCCAATATTTCGGGAAGCCAGAGCATGGGTGCCTGCGTGGTGTATCAAAATGCTAAGGAGTCTAAAAAAGATTATCGGCGGTTCCATATCAAAACGGTAGAAGGTGCCAATGACTATGAGAGTATGCGCGAGGTTATTTACCGCAGGTTTCATCGGGCGTACGAGGAGGAAGAGGCTATCCAAAAAGGAACTCTACTCCCGGAAAAGGCAAAATTTTTGCCGTTGCCTGACCTGATATTACTGGATGGAGGAAAGGGCCATGTCAGCGCGATTAAGCTTTTGATGGAAACTTTAGGCGAAGAAGTTCCGGTATTTGGATTGGTAAAGGACGACAAGCACCGCACGCGTGGCCTAACGGATGAAAACGAGGAATTTGCGATTGATAAAGAAGGGAATTTATTTCGATTTTTGACCTGTATGCAGGATGAAGTACATCGCTTTGCTATTGCAGGTTTTCATAGCAAGCATGAACGTGCCTCACTTCATTCGGAGTTGGAGGAAATTCATGGTATTGGCCCTGCGAAACGAAAAAAACTGATGCAAACCTTTGTGAATATAGAACGATTGAAACAGGCAACTTTCGAAGAGCTATGTGAGGTCGTGGATCGAACAACGGCAAAAGCAATCATTGATTATTTTAACGGAGGTGACCCCCTTGAGTCATGAGATTCTTACCATGGCAAAAGCCATGGAATCCCAACTGATACAGGATAGGAGATATCTTCATCAAAATCCTGAATTGTCTTTTGAAGAGAAAAATACCATGCGGTATATCTGTCAGCGACTGGACAAGCTTGGCATTTCCTATCAAAGCGGCATTTCCGGCACCGGTGTGCTTGCGGAGGTGAGCGGAGCAAGAAAGGGTAAATGCCTGCTGATTCGGGCTGATATGGACGCTCTGCCCTTGGAGGAAAAGAGCAACGCTCCCTATCGCTCGACAAAGTCGGGTGTTATGCACGCTTGCGGGCACGATGTCCATACGGCAGTCCTGCTCTCTGCTTGTGAGCTTATAAACAAGCTGCGCGATAGATTTTCCGGTATGGTAAAGTTTGTCTTTCAGCCAGGAGAGGAGACAACCGGCGGCGCAAAGCCTATGATAGATGCAGGGATTTTAGAAAATCCCAAGGTGGATGCCTGTATTGCACTTCATGTGGATACAGACCTGCCTTCTGGGAGTATCCGTATCAAGTCCGGACCAGCTTATGCCTCCCCTGACGATTTTTATATCACTGTGAAAGGAAAAGGGGGACACGGCGCGGAGCCTCAGAACGCCATTGATCCAATTTTAATTTCGGCACAGATTATTACGCAATTACAGAGTATTGTCAGCCGGAATATTGACCCGTTTGCTTCTGCGGTAGTTACTGTTGGTTCCGTACACGCAGGGGATGCTACCAACGTGATTCCCGATACTGCAAAGCTGGCAGGGACAGCACGTTCCTTGGATAATGCTACCCGTGCTTTCTTGGAAAAGAGAATTGAAACCGTTGTACAGACTGTTTGTGCATCCTTCGGGGCAGAATATGAATATGAATTTCAGAAACTGTTTCCGCCACTCATCAACAATGAGTGCATTGCTGAATTGATTGCCGAAAGTGCGGCACGTTGCCTGGGAGAAGAGAATTGCATCAAAGGCGGGCTTCCCACCATGGCAGGAGAAGATTTTGCTTATTTTTCCCAAGAAGTACCGTCGGCATTGTTTAAATTGGGGTGCCGAAATGAAGCGAAAGGGATTACAGCTCCTATCCACAACTCCCTGTTTGATGTAGATGAAGAAGCTATGAAGTATGGTCTTGCTATTTTCGCGGATTTTGCGCTGCATTTTCTGGAGGACTAGATTCTTTTTCTCGATAATAGAAACACCCGGAAGCCGGATGAGGATGTTTAACGGATTGAGTTTTGATGGCATTGAGGTTACATCTGCCGTCTTTTTGATAAGCGCAGCCCTGTTCGGAGCAAAAAATCGTTGACATGGTAGCATACCTAGCCTTTCATAAAGAATTCTAGCTTTAGTTTGACTGGAATTAAAAATATCATACCATAACGGCTTCGCAGTTAGACAAAGCGAAGCCGTTATATGTTTAAGTGCTTTTTCAGTGAAAACGCTATGAAAGAAGGGAAATTTATGGTCTTGATTATCCATAAAAATACACCGGAACAGATGATAAAACGACTAAAGATAATGGGACACACGGTGATTCCAAGCATGACCTATCCGGGACTTTCCGCTGCAGTCGCGGAGCATCCTGACATGCAAATTCACCCTCTGCGTAAGGACTTGGCAATGGTTCCTCCGATGTGTTATGCATACTATCGGGAAAAACTACCTCTGTCCATTGAACTAATATCCGGTGAGAAAAATTTGGGAGGAACCTACCCGATGGATTGCGCATACAATGTAGCAAAGGTTAAGGATCTCTTGTTTTGCAACACCCGATGCATTGATCCAAAGCTCCTTGCCTTTTATCAAGGAGAAAGATATCAAATTATTCATACCAATCAGGGGTATACAAAATGCAATATGATAATATATGGAAAGAATTGCATTATTACTGAAGATGTAGGTATACATAATATTATTATTGCAAACAAGCTTCCAATTCAATCTATTTTAGTTCCTGTGGGCGAGATCTCTCTTTCGGGGTTTCCCCATGGTTTTATTGGCGGTGCCGGTGGAGGAATGGAGGATGTACTATTTTGGTATGGAAACCCTCAAAATTGTTCGTATTTTGAAACACTAAAGAATCAGGCGGAACGCGGTGGAATCTATAACATTGCGTTATCGCAGGAGAAGTTATGTGATTTAGGTGGTATAATATGCTTTTCTTCATGACATATTAGTGTTAGAATATCGGGAAGGGTGAATCCGTTGGAGCAAATGGTTCTTTGTTCAAAAAACGATTTGACAAAGTTATATAAGATGCTGATTGAGGAAGGCCTATTAAAACACATTGTTTTTTATCAAAAAGATGCAGTAAACTATCTGGGGTTTGACCTTAAGGATATGGAGGAAGCATCTTTTTTTATTGCTGAATGGATCAACCAATCCTGTGGGCAAAGAGAAGTTATACAAACACTGTTGGCTAACTATGATTTTTTGTCTTGCGAGGAACTGTTTTCTGTGAAGCAGTTGGCAACGCAAAAACTTAACCAAGAAAAGAATGAATTGCTGCCGCCGATCCAAGAAGGGCTTTTCGCTCTGTCAAAAGTTTCCAACATGCTTAATTTGGACGGCTTTGTTATATTTTGTATGCAGGAATACAGGGAAGCAATTTTACTTTTAGTGGAAGAATCACTTGATGAATACCTGGCACATGAAGAGTATTTGGAATTTTTACACATGTTGCACCACCTGATCGAGCTGGAAGAGCCGAATTTTAAGTGTTTATCCGTTGTGGCAAAACCTGATGGATTTTATCGTTTTTATGATGAAGCCTACAGAGAGATTACCCAGGAATGTATTCAAATGTTTCAGGAAGAATTCCAAGAAATAGTTGAAGAGGAGTCTGAAAAACAAAATGACATGCTTATCAGCTTATTAGTCATTTTAGTGCCGGAAACCATTTGTCTTTACGGAATACAATATATTCAAAATAGAAATTTCCTAACAACGCTACAACTGGTTTTTGAAGAAAGAATTCAATTTTTTCAGGAAGTTCCTAAATTTTAATATCAAAATAATTGTAAAAAATCTGTAACGGAAAAATACTTGTATTGTTATCTAAAAGAAGATATACTAACTAAATGAGACTAAATATTGCACAAAATAAAAATTTTGTGCAATGTAATAGAGGATGTTAAAGCAAAAGAGGTGAGAAATTATGAAATCTAGTAAAACCCTGGATCATAACGCCCCAGAACCTTTGGCGTCCTTTTTAATTTACATTGAAAGCATTCAGGGGAAATCCCCAAAAACTGCTGATGAATATTTTTATGACTTAAGAACCTTTTATCGGTTTTTGAATCTATACTTTGATAAAGTTGATGATTCACTGGCACCTGAGGAAATTCCTATTGATAACGTTAATATCGAAATGCTGCGCGCAGTTGATTTGCAAATACTGCATGAATATATGCATTATCTAAATCGAACACGCGGAAACTCTAACAGGGCACGCTCACGGAAAATTTCGTCATTAAAGTCGTTTTATAAGTATTTATGTAATAAAGTCAACTTAATTGACGATAATCCCACAACGGAACTGGAATCCGTCAAACTTAGTAAGCAGCTCCCGAAGCATTTTACTTTAGAAGATAGCCTTGCTCTGCTGAATTCTGTAGAAAACCGTAATTCTGCCCGAGATTATTGTATGCTTACTCTTTTTTTGAATTGTGGAATGCGCCTTGCAGAATTGGTAAATATTAACATGACAGATATTCATGGTGACACACTGGTAGTAATTGGCAAAGGTAACAAAGAGCGGACCATATATTTAAACGAGGCTTGCCTGGCAGCGCTGGAGGTTTATCTCCCTATTAGAAACCAGCAAACCCCTATTGCACGAGATAAAAATGCACTATTTCTCTCAGAACGCAATCAGCGGATTTCTCGTCGAACAGTACAGTATACTGTAGAAAAGTATGTAAAAAAAATCGGTCTTGATTCACACAAATACACCACTCATAAGCTGCGTCACACTGCAGCGACCTTGATGTATCAGGCAGGTGTAGACATTCGAGTGTTACAGGAAATTCTAGGGCATAAACAGCTTTCAACCACAGAAATTTATACTCATATCAGTAATGATCAAATGCGAAACGCTGTTCAAAATAACCCCCTCTCTCAGGTAAAAGCCCCGAAAGTTGATGTTGCCGAATAATTTTACTATAATATTATTATGTAAACAAAACCTCCGATTATCGGAGGTTTTGTTATTTGGGTGTCACAGGAACTTTATTGAAAATATTCATGCAAATACGGACGCAATATCCCTGCCAAGTATAGTGATCCGCAAACACAAACCAAACCATCTTTACCGGCCAAAGACAATGCCTCTTGCAGTGCATCTTGCGGACTCTTGACAGAGCGCACTTCTTCCATTCCATGGTTTTTAAATCCTTCAGCCAAGATTTCACTGGAACAACATCTAGGCATTTCAATTTCCGTTGCAACTACACCTTTTGCGTATTGTGCTAAAATAGAGATACAAGCAGTATAGTCTTTATCTTCCATCATAGCAGTACAGAAATAAATGGGTCGATTGCATGCATGCAATGCTTGACATAACGAAAGGATGGCCTGCGGATTGTGTGCACCATCAAGAATAATTTGGGAGCCAAAGCGCTCAAAACGCGCAGGATTTTTTGCTTTCTTCAGCCCTTCATTGACTGCTGAATCGGATATCTTGACGCCTTGCTTTCGTAATACGTCAATTGCTTTTAACACCGTTGCAGCATTATACATTTGAAATTCCCCCTTTAGACCTAAGGGATAGTACTTACCTTGCAGTAACATACCGTCCTTCAAAGGCTCCGGAATTTCTGCAATAGCAAGGGGTGCATGGTTCTTATCGGTATATTGGCGCAATACCTCCCAGACTTCATCCTCCTGCACTGGATAACTGACTACAGGACAATTTTTTTTGATGATACCGCATTTTTCAGCGGCAATTTCCGCATAAGTTGTCCCAAGATATTGCGTATGATCCAAACCAATGGTAGTGATAATACTAACCATGCTTTCGGAAATGACATTGGTGGCATCCAGTCTTCCTCCAAGTCCCGTTTCCAATACAACAAAATCAACATTTTGTTGATAAAACCAGCAGAACGCAGCCGCCGTGTCTAATGCAAATTCCGACACAGGGGCATCATAACATTCAATGATATCTCTTAATTCAGAAACGATTTCCGCAAGCGTTTCATCCGGAATAGGTATTCCATTCACTCTCATTCGTTCATTAAAACGCTCAATATAAGGCGAAGTAAAAAGACCTGTTTTATACCCGGCACTCTGGAGAATTTCACTTAACATGATGGCCGTAGAGCCTTTTCCATTCGTTCCTGCAATATGAATAAACTTTAATTTCTGCTCGGGGTTTTCGCAATGACTTAAAAGTTTTTTTAGTAAATGATTTCCTAATTCACGATTGAATTTAGGCGTTTGGTGGATATAGGCAATGGTTTCTTGATAATTCATACTATCATCCTTTGTGTCTTATGCGCAAAAGACCGCTTGACGATGCAATGCGGTCTTTTTTGTTTTTATTTATTCTTCCGTAACCGGAATAACAGGCTCTACCCTTGGTGCCTTTAATTCAGTTATTCTTTGTACAGGCGCCGCCCAGCGAACTGCATTTTTAATTACAGTCTGTACCTCCGGGATATAATAAGTCGGATAGGTCTCATGTCCCGGCTGGAAATAAAAGATTTTACCATAACCGCGCTGGAAACAACATCCGCTTCTAAATACCTCACCGCCGTCATAATGTCCTATGAAAACCAGACGATCCGGCTGAGGAATATCAAAGTATTCTCCGTAAGCTTCCTCGTGGGGGAGTTCAAAATAACGTCCTAATCCCTGTGCAATGGGATTGGCAGGGTCGACCACCCAAATGCGTTCCGAATCGCCATTTTCACGCCAGGTAAGGTTGCAACTGGTTCCCATCAGGTAGCGAAAAGGTTTGGAATGATGCGCAGAATGCAACGCAATAAATCCCATTCCCTTCAAAACAGCGTCACGAATGCGATTGGCAACCTCCTCCGGTACCTTTTTGTGCGCCATATGTCCCCACCAAATTAAAACATCTGTATTCGCAAGAACCTCTTCGGTGATACCGCATTCCGGGTCATCCAATGTGGCAGTTGTCACTTCTAAGTCCGATTCTTTGGACAAAAACTCAGAAATTGTATTATGAATTCCATCAGGATAAATTTTCCTAACTCTCTCATCTGTACGTTCGTGTAGAAATTCGTTCCAAACTAAAACCTTCATCTTTAATCGCTCCTTAAATATTCGTCTTAATTGCCTCACCGGTTTCAGCAGAACGGAACGCGGCCTCCATAACCTTAATCACGCGCAACGCTTCTTCCGGCTTAATGGTAAGCTCTGCTTTGCCTTCCATGGCATCTACAAGCTGGAAATAAACCGGATCCAGATTATCAATCACATCATCGGGAGCAGAAATGGGAATCACTTCAACTGTGGATGGGTCACGAGGTGCCATGGTTTTGGTAGGCCCTGCCTTAATGGGTTTAATATCGTTTGACCAGTGATTTTCTCTTTCGAGGCATTTCACAATCTTACCATTACATGCCCAGTCGTCAATTTGCAGTGTACCCTCTTCACCAAGTATATACCACCGCGGATGGTTGATAAAATTATTGGTAGCAACTTCAATATAGCAGGTCAAACCGCTTTCAAAAGTCAAAACCAGATGGAAAGCATCATCTACTTCGTCATATTTAACCTTATACATTTTGCAGAAAATATTGGTAACCTTTTCATCAAACATATAAAGCATCTGATCAATCAGATGAACCCCCCAATCGTACATCATACCACCGCCAAGGGCTTTGGTATCACGCCATCCTTCAGGAAGTCCACGAGATCCTTCTACTCTGGTTTCTATGACGTAAGGTTTACCGATCACTCCGCTTTCCACGGCACGACGCATCGCTACAAAGTCTTTATTGACACGGCGGTTATGGTCGATGGTGAAGACCTTGCCACAACGTTTTGCGGTCTCCATCATTTCCATCATATCCTTAGAGGAGAGCGTTGCCGGCTTTTCACAAAGCACGTGTTTCCCTGCCTCTAAAGCACGGATAACCACTTCTTTGTGATAGTTATTGTAGCAAGCGCAAAGAACAATATCAATCTCCGGATCCTGTAACATTTCATCCAAGGATTCGTAGGTGTAAAGTCCTTTGCTTGCGGCATCTTCCATTCTTTCCGGCTTAATATCATATACGCCTTTAATTTTGACTTTGGTATTTCCTTTGGAAAGCTGAGTATAGTGATGTCCTGCCATTCCGCCAAAGCCTACAATACCTAACTTATACTGTTCTTTCATTATGCCCACCACATTTCTCCTGCTTTTTCATAAATCAGCACTTCTTTCAAGAAAGAAACTGCCTTTTCAAGACCTTCTTTGGGTGACATCAAGCCATCTTCATGTTCAATACTGATGTATCCGTCATAGCCTACTGTTTTCAGCATGCTAATCATGTTGTTCCAGACCTCTTTGCCGTGACCGTAACCAACAGTACGGAATACCCAGGAACGGTTTTCAATATCACCGTAGTTCTTGGTATCCAGAACACCGTTAATTTCGCAATTACGTTCATCAATCCGGGTATCCTTAGCATGAAAATGATGAATCGCACCCTTCATAGCACGGATTGCTTCAACGGGATCAATGCCTTGCCAGAACAGATGGCTGGGGTCAAAGTTTGCGCCGATAATCTCTCCAACTTCCTCTCGCAGACGCAAGCAGGTTTCCGGGTTATAAACCACAAATCCCGGATGCATCTCAAAGGCAATCTTTTTGATATGGTGCTCTTTTGCAAATGCTGCCATTTCCTTCCAGTAGGGAATCACCTTCTCGTTCCACTGCCAGTCCAAGATCTCCAGAAAATCTTCAGGCCAGGGACAGGTAACCCAGTTGGGATATTTGGAAGTATCACAATCACCGGGACAACCGGAAAAACCAATTACAGTCTCAACTTCCAGTGCTTCGGCAGCCAGAATCGCATTCTTAAATTCATTATGGAACTTTTCAGCAACTGCTTTCTGGGGGTGCAAGGCATTACCGTGACAACTGATTGCTGAAATTTCAAGATTATGGTCAGCAAGCGCTTTTTTGTAGTTTTTTACATTTTCGGGGCTTTGAAGCAGTTCTGCCGGTTTCAAATGATTGTCACCGGGAAATCCGCCTGCGCCGATTTCTACCGCCTGAACGCCGAGACTTTCAAGATAAACCAA
This sequence comes from Clostridia bacterium, assembly GCA_036308515.1. Lineage (GTDB taxonomy): Bacteria > Bacillota > Clostridia > Monoglobales > Monoglobaceae > Ructibacterium. The sequence continues at coordinate 13,002 of JAXJVM010000224.1, forward strand.
GGCATCTTCAAAGGGATATTGATTCAATACAGGGTTCATAACGCTGAGTTTCATATAACATCCTCCTTTTATTTGTTTAGAATTAAAATAATTCATAATGCATGTACGATTTCGTTACGAGTAGTATAACATACTTATAATTAAGATGCTATCATGAATTTGCAAAAAAATATTAAAAATTTGTCACAAGCTTTTTCCTATACACATAGGAACCTTATATGCTCGTAACAATAATGTAAAAATTTCTCTCAGCACAGCTTCAAAATAAGAGAAAAAACTGTCGGAGTTTATCAATTTTTAAGTTATTTTCCTTGTTGTGTAAAATTTTTCCAAAAATTCCTTAAAAATGTATTGACAAAATTTGTAAGTTGGGTTTATAATCTAGATACAAAAGAAAAATAAACTTGAGAAATAACAAAAGGAGTGCGTAAAATGCAAGGACAAATTTCCAAAAAAACACGAGTTTTGATTGTAGATGACAACAGAGAGTATGTTGAGGTGCTTTCCGGATATATGAAAGGAAATCCCAGAATCGAAATTGTCGGATGTGCTTATGACGGAAACGAAGCCATTAGTATGATTCGGATGACGGAACCAGATATTATGATTTTAGATATGGTGATGCCCAATCTGGACGGCATCGGCGTATTGGAACGTTTACAAACGATAAAATTAAATCGACACCCCAAAGTCCTGGTGGTCAGCGCGGTTTTAAACGATAGTATTGCTGCAAGAACTATTGCGCTGGGTGCGGAGTATTTTATGCTTAAACCGGTTGATTTTGAAGTTTTAATTGATCGTATTTGTATGTTCTCGCTGGAAAATCACGGAAACGGAAAAGGAAAGGAATTAAAGCCGGGTGAATTCAAGCACGTTTCCGAAAAGGTGTCCTCCAATGATATGGAAACTATGGTAACTGAAATCATTCATGAAATCGGAATTCCCGCACATATCAAGGGGTACCAGTATCTGCGTCATGCCATTATGATGGTTGTGGATGACTTGGATATTATCAATTCTATCACCAAGGAACTTTATCCTACGGTTGCTAAGGATTTCAATACCACGCCCAGCCGTGTAGAACGTGCCATTCGTCATGCTATTGAAGTCGCATGGGACAGAGGCGATACTGAAGTTCTGAATTCTTTCTTTGGTTATACCATTGCAAATTCTAAGGGAAAGCCTACCAATTCAGAATTTATTGCAATGATTGCTGATAAGCTCCGTCTACAGATTAAAAACGCTTCCTAAGTTTTTCTCATTATTAAAAAAATCGCACTCCCTCCATCAAGCCTCAGGAGGAAGTGCGATTTCGTCTGTAAATACGAATTTTTTGCGAAATTGTCGGGGAGAAATTTTTTTATAGAGCTTAAACTGCTGAATAAAATAGCTGCTGGAGGAAAAGCCCGTTTGCATAGCAATGTCAGTGATACTTAAGTCCGTTGTTGCCAACAACTGCTCCGCCTTTTCAATGCGGATATAATTAAGATATTCCCGGAAGTTTTGATGAATGACCTTTTTAAACATACGAGAAAAATAACTGTAGCTCATGTGGCAAAGATCCGCCATATCAGATGCCGTAATATCTTGGTCATAGTGCTTACGCATATAGTCCAGAACCTGACGAAATTGTTCAATCAGTCCGCTGTCTTCTACCGGGGTGTGGAGTTCAACGCCGTTCTGATGCCAGTAGCGAAGAATCCACAAGAAAATCCGACAGATATTGGTGTGAAGTGCGAATTCATAACAATACGACTGGGACGTGTAATCCTCTAAAAGCTCAAAAAAAGCTTGAGGAAGAAATGTATCTTGAATTTCTTCGGCACGGAAAACCTTCTGCAGCTTACTTTCCCGTGTAATGAACGGAAGCATATATTTAATTTCAAAGGTTTTTTGATAACTGGTATGCAGAAGCTCAGGTTCAAACCGAACCACGATATAACTGCTCATTTCTTTGGTGACAGAACGAATTTGGTGAATCTCACGGGAGTTAATCAGCACCATATCTCCAACAGTAAAGGTATAACTTTTCCAATTCAATTGAATTTCGTGGGTACCGGACAGGCAGTACAGGATTTCAATATAATCATGAGAATGTGCATTGGCGCAGATGATAGGACCGGGCAAAATATTTCGATGTACGATAATCTGCCGTTCTTCGCCGTTTACAACTACTTTAGGTTCTTCAATCCATTTTTCCATCTTAACTCACTCCTGCCAGCAACTAAGGTAATATTATCAGTATTAAATGCTATTTGTCAATATCTTTTTTTTGACTTTATTTCATTTCAAACGCTGGGAATCTTTTCAGATTACTTGACAGGGATGTCCAACTTTAGTATACTAAAAAAGTATGATTGGTTATGATTTGCAATTTAGGAGGGTGACAAAATGAAATATATTGTTGTTTTAATGGATGGTGCAGCGGACACTTCGGTTCCTGAGTTAAACGGTAAGACACCGCTTGAGGCTGCGCATAAACCGCATATTGATGCCTTGGCTGCAACAGGTGAGATGGGGATGGTTACTACGGTTCCCAAAAATCTTCCCCCGGGCAGCGATGTTGCGAACCTTGCTGTCTTTGGATATGATCCGCAAAAATACTACACCGGTCGCTCTCCGTTGGAAGCTGCATCCATGGGCGTACCGCTCAAGCTGACGGATACCACGTTCCGTGCCAACTTGGTTACACTTTCGGATGAAGAAAATTATGGAGAAAAAACTATGGTGGATTATAGCTCCGATGAAATATCTACCGAAGAGGCACATCAACTGATACAAGCTGTCAATGATGCATTAAAGACAGATTCTTACGAATTTTTTGGAGGAATCAGCTACCGCCATTTAATGGTTTGGCATGACAAGGAAAATAACTTTACTCTCACTCCTCCCCATGATATTTCGGATCAGGTTGTTGGTGAGTATCTTCCAAAGGATAAAACCATTCTGCAGTTGATGCAAAAGAGCTATGAAATTCTGAAAGATCATCCGGTCAATCAGGCGCGTGTTGCCAAGGGTTTGCATCCGGCAAATTCGCTCTGGATTTGGGGAAATGGCACCAAGCCGAACCTGGATACCTATCAGGCAAGATTCGGCATTAAGGGCGCGGTTATTTCTGCGGTAGATTTGATTAAGGGTATTGGTCATTGTGCGGAACTGGAAGTAATCGACGTGCCCGGAGCAACCGGAACAGTACATACCAATTTCGACGGAAAAGCACAGGCTGCCATTGAGGCTATGAAAAATGGCTCAGACTTTGTCTATATTCATCTGGAGGGTGCTGATGAAGCTGGACATCGCCGCGAAATTGAAAACAAAGTTAAGTCCATCGAACTTATTGACAGTAAGATTGTTGCGCCTGTCTTAAATTATTTGAAAGAGTCCGGTGAGGATTATCATATGCTGGTGATGCCGGACCATCCCACACCACTGGCAATCAAAACCCATACCTCGGATCCCATTCCTTATATTCTTTTCAGCAGTGAAGCACCATTGGAAAAGAAAGAACGGATTTACTCGGAAGCTGCTGCCCGTGAAACGGGAATTTACCAGCCCTTAGGACATTTACTCATCCAAAAATTATTGGGTCTTGCTTCCGAAAAGTAATGCTGAGAAAATAAAAATACCACTTGAAATTCTTTTCGGTATCTGTTATGATAGAACAGTATGTGGTAAAAAACAAATGATTGTATATTGGACATTTTAGAAATGAGGGATATTTATGCCAACAAAGGTTGTAATCGGTGCCCAATGGGGCGATGAAGGAAAAGGAAAAACTATTGATATTCTGGCGGCTAAAGCCGATGTCGTAGTTCGCACCTCCGGCGGTAATAACGCCGGTCATACCATTGAAGCTGACGGAGTGACTTACAAGCTCCACGTCATGCCTTCCGGTATCCTAAATCCGAATACTCTGAATATCATCGGCAACGGTGTTGTGGTTGACCCTAAGGTTCTTCTTACTGAAATTGACGGAATGGAATCTAAGGGAATCAGTACCAAAAATCTGAAGATTGATGCCAGAGCACACGTTATTATGCCATACCATATTGAGTTGGATGGGTTATCCGAGAAAGCCAGAGGCAAAGGTGATATTGGAACCACCAAAAAGGGAATCGGTCCTTGTTATATGGATAAGGCTGAGCGGAGCGGAATTCGTATGTGCGATCTTATTAATCCCGAAAAGTTCGCCAACTGTGTTCGTGAAAACTTACGGATAAAAAATAAAATTATAGAATTGGTCTATGAGGGTACCCCTCTTGATCCGGAAGCAGTAATTGCAGAGTACAGTGAATACGCAAAGCGCCTTGCGCCATATGTTATGGACACCACGCCGGTGTTGTATGAAAGCATCAAGGACGGCAAGGAAGTTTTGTTTGAAGGTGCACAGGGAATTTTGCTTGACCTTGATTTGGGTACTTATCCCTACGTTACCTCCTCCCACCCCATCTCTGGCGGTGTCTGCGTAGGTAGCGGTATCGGACCTACCATGATTGATGAATGTATCGGTATCTTAAAGGGGTATACTACTCGTGTAGGTAACGGCCCCTTCCCTACCGAGCTTGAGGACGAGGTTGGCGAGGCCATCCGTCAAAAGGGGCACGAATTCGGTACTACAACCGGTCGCCCAAGAAGAACCGGATGGTTTGATGCTGTCATTGCAAAATATGCAGTACGTACCAGTTCTTTGACTTCAATTGTATTAAACAAGATTGACCCTCTAGGTGGTCTTGATACCATTAAGATTTGTGTTGCCTACGAGAAAAACGGTGAAATCACAACAGATTTTCCGCCGACTTTGGAAGAGCTGGCACAGTGTACACCGGTTTACGAAGAAATGGAAGGCTGGAGCGAAGATATCAGCAATATCAAGGAGTTTGAGAAGCTTCCTCTCGCTGCGCAAAAGTATATTCTGCGCATTGAGGAATTATGTGACTGCCCCATTACTTCCATCGGCGTTGGCCCCGGTCGTGACCAAAACATAAATAGATAATCGTTACAACCCCTTATTCTCCCGTAGATAAGGGATTGCGAATTTCCTTACGGGAAGAAAGGTGATGAAAGTTATGGCAGAAACAACACCGGCAAAAAAGTCAACTGCAAAAGACAAAAAAGCTTCAGAAGCTAAAGCACAAAACCAGATTCTCACATACAACGGTAAGCCTTTGGTTCGGTGCGGTAACACCATTTATTATGGGAAACCCGAGGACAAATATGTTGTAATCTTCCGTTTGGACGAGCAAGAAGCTTTGGGAGATTTACAGATTGCAAAACACGTAATCATTGAATTGAAAACCAACGAAGGCAAACGTTCTCAATTGATTCGTCAGGCGGAACGTGACGGTCTGTACAGAGCTTTTGATATTGGGATGTTCTGGCTTGAGCAGGCATTAGAAAACGGTTAAAAACGAACAAGGCAATCGGGAGGCTTTTGTCACCGGTTGCTTGTTTCTTATTACAGGGAGGTTATCAGTACCATGCAACAGATTCAAAAAGAACTCTTTGCTATGCAGGACATAGGTTATAAAGAATTTCATCAAAGGCTTGTGCCAACACTCAACCCCGATGTTATTATTGGCGTTCGTACCCCACATCTTAGAGCTTTTGCGAAAAAATTCTCAAAAACACCGGAACACGCAACATTTCTCAAAGAACTTCCTCATGTCTATTATGAAGAAAACAACCTCCACGCCTACCTGATTGAACAAATCAAGGATTACGAAACCGCCTTAAAAGAAACTGAACGTTTTTTGCCGTGGATTGATAATTGGGCAACCTGTGACACTTTTCTGCCAAAAACTTTTAAGAAGCATAAACACCAACTGCTCCCCACTGCAAAACAATGGCTGCAAAGCGAACACACCTACACCGTTCGTTATGGAATCGGCGTCCTGATGCACCTTTTTCTCAACGAAGATTTTTCACCCGAATATTTAAAACTGGTTGCCGCAATAAAATCAGAAGAATACTACATCAACATGATGATTGCCTGGTATTTTGCTACTGCTTTTGTCAAACAATATGACGCTGCTATTCCTTTTCTCACAGAGCACCGGCTTCCTGTCTGGGTTCACAATAAAACCATTCAAAAGGCTGTCGAAAGCTATCGAATATCAGCGGAAATAAAACTTTACTTAAAGACGCTTAAAATCTCAATGAAATAATTGGGAAATATTCAAAGTAAAATTTCATATTTTTCTAGACTTTTTTCTCATAAGTGGTATAATATATGAGAATAATGATAAACGAATGTAAGCCGAATAAATTCGGCGGAATGGAGTTTTGCTATGCAAATCGTTGTGGTTGGATGTGGAAAAGTTGGTTCTGCGCTGACTAGAAAACTCATAGATGAGGGACATAATATCGCCGTTGTGGATACAAATGCAGAACGGGTACGGCATATTACCGATGAACTGGATGTTATGGGGGTTGTCGGCAATGGTGCTTCTATCTCTGTTCTGTCACAGGCAGGTATTGAAGCGGCAGACGTCTTTATTTCGGTGACCGGGTCGGATGAACTGAATTTGCTTTGTTGTCTCTTTGCCAAGAAAGCAGCAAACTGTCATACGGTTGCCCGGGTACGCAATCCCATGTACAGTCAGGAAATTGAATTTGTAAAAAATCAGCTGGGAATCTCTGCAATTATCAACCCCGAGCTTGCTACCGCCAGGGAGATCTCACGGCTTCTGCGTTTTCCTGCCGCCATAAAAATTGATGCATTTGCCGGCGGGCTTGTGAATTTGATTAAATTTCAATTGACGGATGACATGGCATTAAATGGGGTTTCCCTGAAAGAAATCCCGGCGCAATTCGGAAACAATATTTTAATTTGCGCTGTGGAACGCGGTCGGGATGTTACGATTCCCTCCGGTGATTTTATCCTTCAAAGCGGTGATATCATTACTTTTCTTGCCGCCAAAGACCATGCGGGCACGTTTTTTGAACAGTTACATGTCAAAAACCGTCCGGTAAAGAATGCATTGCTGGTAGGCGGTGGTACGATTGGGTATTACCTGGCAAAGGATTTATTAAGCCATCATATCCGTGTGCGGATTGTGGAACAGAATCCATCCCGTTGTGAGGTTCTGGCGGAACTACTGCCGGAAGCTACCATTATTCAGGGTGATGGAGCTGACCGACAGTTGCTTATGGAGGAAGGTCTTCCTGCTGCAGAAGCATTTGTTCCCCTTACCAACCTGGATGAAGAGAACGTCCTGCTTACCCTGTTTGCTAAAAAACATAGCCAGGCAAAATTAGTAACTAAAATTAACCGATTAGAATTTGACGATATTCTGGATAGCCTAGAAATCGGCAGTGTGATTTATCCCAAATATATCACCTGCGACTTCATTGTTCAGCACATCCGTGCGTTGCAAAACGCGTCCGGAAACAAAATTAAAACTCTTTATCGGATTCTGGATGACAGAGTTGAAGCGCTTGAGTTTACTGTACTCTCCCCGTCGGTAGCTACTGATAAAGCTCTTGCAGATTTAAAATTGAAGCCCAATCAACTGATTTGCTGTATCACACGGGGAAATCAAATTATTATTCCTAAGGGTTCTGATTCCATACAGGTTGGCGATTCTGTGGTTGTCGTGACACTGGGGCGAGGGCTGCAGGATATTCGGGACATTGTAGCAAAATAATGGAGGTTCCCTATGAACGTATCTATGGTTTTCTATCTTTTAGGGCGGGTGCTGCTCTGCGAGGGCGCTTTATTAGTGCTTCCAACGGCGGTTTCACTGTATTACGGAGAATATCGCGCCATGTACGCGTTTTTAATTACGGTTGCTCTGTGCGTAGGCCTAGGCTTACTCCTCTCTTGGCGTAAACCCCAAAAGAATATTTTTTACCTTCGGGAGGGCTTTGTAATCACCTCGTTGAGTTGGGTGATGATTAGTATTATGGGAGCAATTCCCTTCCTGTTAACCGGTGCCATTCAAAATCCAATTGATGCATTGTTTGAGACAGTTTCCGGTTTTACTACCACCGGCGCCAGCATCCTTTCGGATGTAGAAACACTCCCCAAAAGCCTCATCTTCTGGCGGAGCTTTACTCACTGGATTGGCGGTATGGGGGTTCTGGTATTTCTGCTCATTATCACTCCCTTAAAGGGCGGTTATAATGCCAATCTCATGAAAGCGGAAAGCCCCGGCCCGCAAGTGGAAAAGTTGGTGCCAAGAACACGCTCCACCGCCGGGATTCTTTATGGCATCTATATCGTACTCACTCTGTGTCAAATTGTTCTGCTTCTGGTTGGACATATGTCGCCCTTTGAGGCAGTGACCACTGCCTTTGGCACCGCGGGAACCGGTGGTTTTGGTATTAAAAACGATAGTATGGCAGGGTATTCTACGTATATTCAAAATGTGGTATCTATCTTTATGATACTATTTGGCGTAAATTTCACTTTCTACTTCCTTCTCCTGTGCCGAAAGGTAAAGCGCGCTTTTGCTATGGAGGAGGTGCGATGGTACTTTATTATTATTCTGGTCGCAATTCTTATTATTACTTGGAATACCATGGAGATTTACGGAAGTGTCTGGGGTGCGTTGCAACAAGCCTTCTTCCAAGTGGGATCGCTTATTACCACCACCGGATTTTCAACCACTGATTTTAATCTGTGGCCCCAGGTATCCAAAACGGTTTTGGTCATGCTTATGTTTGTAGGAGCTTGCGCAGGCAGTACCGGCGGAGGTATTAAGGTATCAAGATTTGTGATTTTGTTCAAGTCTGTGCGCAAGGAAATCTGGCACTATCTCCATCCAAACAGTGTTGGGAAAATTGCTTTGGAAGGAAAACCTGTACCTCATGAAGTAGTTCGTTCTATTAATGTATTTATGGTGGCCTATGTGATAATATTCTCCTTATCTGTTTTACTGATAGGCTTTGATAATCATGATTTAACCACCAATTTTACAGCGATAGTCGCAACACTCAACAACATTGGCCCCGGTTTGGAGTTGGTTGGACCTATGGGAAACTTTTCGGTTTTTTCCGGTGGAGCAAAACTTGTGCTTATCTTTGATATGCTGGCAGGACGATTGGAACTTTTCCCGTTGCTTCTTCTATTCTCCCGGGAGACCTGGCGTAAATTTTAGTGATGACACCCCATCGGGCACACTGCCCGATGGGGTTTTATGCAGACTTCACAAGAAATGATCATAAAAATGTAACAAAAAAACTGCAAATTATTCACAAAAGGCTATTGCTATTTTCCACTATATGTTGTATAATATAACCAGACTAAATGAATTTGTAGTAGTTGTTTAGTCGAACTTAACCAAACGACAGGAGGCATGAGTATGACTTACAAGATTTTGTGCAAAAAGGTTGAATTGGCAGATTCCAGCAAAGAAAAAGTCCTGGACAAGGTGGAAAAACTGAATAAGTTTTTCGGGGATGATACCGAGTGCCGCATTGTTATTGATGAACAACGCGAGCATATGGTCGTGGAGATTACCTTCCCTTATAAAGGATTTTTGATTCGTGCCGAGGCTCGTGACCGTGAACTTCTGACTGCTGTTGATGTTTGTTTGACCAATATTGATCGTCAGATTCGGAAGAACAAAACCAAGCTTGCAAGGCGTTTGCGTGACAGCGGCATTGAGGATTATGATATCGATTTAGGTGCGGTTGACGATGCGGCTGAAGAAGAATTTAAGGTTATTAAGGTAAAACACCTTGGTGCAAAACCCATGATGGTTGAGGAAGCGATTTTGCAGATGAATATGCTGGGTCATGATTTCTTTGTATTTAATGACCCTGACACCATGGCAACCAACGTGGTATATAAGAGAAGAGACGGCAATTATGCGTTGATTGAAACTGACAAATAATCACTTTCGTTGATCAACGAAGCGGCGAACTCAGTTCGCCGCTTTTTTTCTTTATTGGAAACTACGTTCCTTGTGTAACTATTCATGGAATTTCCACATAAATCCCCATTCTTTCTGACTTTTTTCCGTTTTTCACTTGTTGACATAGAATAGTAAAAAGGTTATAATAATAAAGCAAGTTTTACATATGAAATAAGATTTCTTAAATTACGGAAGGAGAACATTATGCGTGCAGTTGTAACCGTTATGGGGAACGATAAACCCGGTATTATTGCAAAAACAAGTACACTTTTGGCGGAGAATGAAGTGAATATTCTGGATATCACCCAGACCATCGTTCAGAATATCTTTACTATGGTCATGTTGGTGGATATTTCCAACAGCAAAAAAGAGGTTTCTGCTCTGGCAGAATCTTTGAATGACCTTGGAAAGATTCTGGGTGTTGAAATCCGGATTCAGCATGAGGATATTTTTAATTCCATGCACAGAATTTAAACCAATTTCTGTTTTATAAGTATATTTTTGAAAGGAATTTCACATCATGTTAAATATCAATCCAAATGAAATTGTTGAAACCATTCAGATGATTCGTGACGAGCACCTGGATATCCGCACCATTACCATGGGTATTTCTCTATTGGACTGTGCCTCCAGCGATGCCAAGATTGCTTGTGACAAGGTTTATGATAAAATCACACGCTACGCAGAAAATTTGGTTGCAACCGGAGAATCTATCAGCAGTCGTTATGGAATCCCGATTATCAACAAAAGAATCTCTGTCACCCCCATCTCTATGGTTGCTGGTGCAAGCGATGCAACTGACTATGTATGCTTTGCAAAGGCGCTGGATAGGGCTGCGCAGGAGACCGGTGTTAACTTCATTGGTGGGTACTCCGCTTTGGTACACAAGGGATTTTCCAAGGGCGACGAAATCCTTCTTCGCTCCATTCCTGAGGCATTGTGCACCACAAGCCGGGTCTGCTCTTCAGTAGGAGTGGCTACTACCAAGGCCGGCATCAATATGGATGCAGTGAAACAGGTGGGTGAAATCATCGTAAAAACCGCAGAAATGTCCAAGAATGACAACTCCATGGGTTGTGCCAAATTTGTGGTATTCGCAAATCCGGTGGAGGACAATCCCTTTATGGCAGGTGCATTTCATGGCCCTGGTGAGGGCGATTGCGTCATCAATGTAGGCGTCAGCGGTCCCGGCGTGGTAAAGTGTGCACTGGAGCAAATCAAAGGCAAAGATTTTGGTGTACTGGCAGAAACTATCAAGAAAACCGCTTTTAAGATTACCCGTATGGGTCAGCTGGTTGCGCAAGAAGCCTCCAAAGAGCTTGGCGTACCTTTTGGGATTGTGGATTTGTCCCTGGCTCCTACTCCCGAAGTGGGTGACAGTGTTGCCTATATTCTGGAAGAAATGGGCTTGGAAAAATGCGGTACCCACGGCACTACTGCCGCGCTTGCTCTGCTTAATGACGCAGTGAAAAAAGGTGGTGTCATGGCGTCCAGTTCGGTCGGTGGTCTGAGTGGAGCATTTATTCCCGTCAGCGAAGATGCTGGAATGATTGCTGCTGCTGAATGTGGTGCACTGCATTTGGATAAACTAGAGGCAATGACCTGTGTTTGCTCCGTAGGACTTGACATGATTGCAGTCCCCGGTGACACTTCCGCCTCTACCATATCTGCCATCATTGCTGACGAAATGGCTATCGGTGTGATTAACCAAAAAACCACGGCAGTTCGCATCATTCCTGCTATCGGCAAAAAGGTAGGCGACAATGTTGAATTTGGCGGTTTACTGGGTGCAGCACCTGTTATGCCGGTTCATTCCTATTCCAGCGAAGCCTTTATTGCTCGCGGCGGCAGAATTCCCGCACCCATCCATAGCTTGAGAAACTAAATCTCCAAGGTATTATTTTTCGGAAAGGATGATTTTCTATGGATATGATACAAGCCATTGTATCTATCGAAGAAAAAATACGGGATATTGCGGCTTCTACCGATGTGTTAAAGCTTGAATATGCAGAAACAATCCAGCAAGAAATTCAAATTCGCGAAAAAGAAACTGAGACGGAAATTGCTGTCCGATTAGAGCAGTTAAAGCACAAGATGCTTGCAGAACAACAGGAAGAACTGGAGCTTCTGGAAAAAAACTATGAAGAAAAAATGCAAAACCTCCTCCATACCTTCCAAATCAACAAGCAGGATTGGATAAAGAATCTCGTACAGCAAGTGGTGCAATTCTAAATTCGAGGAGGTGTTTGTCATGACGTTTTATACTAGAGCGCATATTGCGCTTGCAACGAAGGTTCGTGCCATGACAGCCACAACGCTGCATAAAAAGGATTATGATGCCATGGCAGAGCTTCATTCTATCCCGTCTGTTGCAGGTTATTTGCATGATCATACCCGATACAGAGAGGCACTTAAGGATTGTGCTATTGCCAACCTCCATCGAGGAAAATTGGAGCAGTTATTAAGAAACCAGATTCAAAACGATATTCGTGCTCTTCTGCATTATACGGATATAGAAAGTGCATTTTTTTTGAAGCTTCTGGAAGCACAAGAAAGCATTGAAAAGTTGAAACTGTTTTTGCGTTTACTGCATCTGGGTCGTCCGGAGCAGATTTTGGAGGAAAATGTCGATGTTTTTGTCGGAAAACATCATATTAAAAATACAGATTTAGCGCAAATCAAAGACTTTTCGACATTGATAGAACTGATTCGACCAACGCCCTTTTATCGGGCGTTGTGTTCATTTCATGGGGATTTTTCTCGACAAGATTCGTTTTACCTTGAGGTGGCGCTTGATACCTATTGGGCAAAATTGGTGAAACAGTATACGACAAAATACCTCTCCGGAAAAGATGCAAAAGCTGCTTTGCGTATTTACGGAACGGAGTTTGATTTAGAAAATCTTGTTTTTCTGCTTCGTTGTAAAAAACGTTTTGCTATGTCCCATGAGGAAATCTATGCCTGCATGATTCCCTATCAGCATCGATTGCGTAAAGAAACTATCACCCACATTGTTACCAGTCCCTCACTAGAAGCTGCACATAAGGCGATTTGTGAAGAAACCCCCTATACAAAGGCATTCTCTGCAAATGATCGGTTTTATGAAATGAGAAAGAATGAGTATCTATATTCATTATATCAAAGAATGTTAACCACACACCCCTATTCCGTGATTTCTGCCATCTGTTATGTTCATCTTCGGCGGCTAGAGATAAACAATATTGTATCTCTCATAGAAGGCATCCGGTACGGACATAACCCGAAAGAAATCAAAAGCACCCTGATAGGCTATTCATCGGGAGGTGAATCCACATGATTGCAAAGATGAAATTTATTAGTCTGGTTGGCCCTCGTGACGACTTCGACCGTATTGTTGCTGAGCATTTGATGAATTTTGATATTGAATTCGAAAATCCGCTCCACGCCTTGAAAAGCACCGATGGATTTACTCTGGATAACTCTCCAAATCCTTATGAAAACACTATGAAACGGTTTACTGATGTTTTGCAGTATGTGAATATTCCCTATCAGAGTGTGCGGCGGCATAAGGAAAATTTGACACAGACGGAGCTGGAAGAGTTTCTAGAGCATTTTGATTCGCGGATTCATACCCTAAAAGAAAAAATTGAACGCTTAGAATTGGATTTAAGGCACTATGACGAAGTGATTCAAACCATAACTCCGGTGGTGAATACCAATGTGCATCTGGAGTCTCTTTCTCGACTCCATTATCTGAACTATCGGTTTGGGAAGCTTCCTCTTTCCAGTTACGAAAAGTTGGGCAACTACCTAAAAAATATGCCTGCTTACTTCTATGCACTTACCTCAAATCGGGAATATGTGTGGGGCATCTACTTTGTGTCAGATATCCATCTGGAAAACATTGATCGAATTTTCTCCACGCTTTATTTCGAACCTTTGACCCTAGAGGGTACCGAGAACGGAACGCCGGCGCATATCATTCGTGAAATGACCCATCAAGGGGAACAGAAACGCGTAGAGCTTGCTTCTCTCAGAGAACAACTGCAAACAACTATTACAGCGCAAAAAGGAGATTTACTACGCGGATATGCAGCCCTGAAATACCGTTATGACTTATGTCAGATACACCATTATGCTTTAGTCAGCCAGAATGCCTTTTGTTTAACCGGATGGACGGACGAGAAAACCGCATTGGAATTACAAAAACATATAGAGCCGGACGTGTCTTGTTCCCTCATGGTAGATGAGCCGGATTCTGTACGGCATATTACACCGCCCACCAAGCTAAATAATAAACAAATTTTTAAGCCCTTTGAAGAGTTTGTTCGCATGTATGGTGTTCCAAATTATAACGAGCTTGACCCTACTCCATTTCTGGGATTGATCTATACACTACTATTTGGAATCATGTTTGGAGATCTGGGGCACGGACTTTGTCTCGCCCTCATAGGTTTTCTGCTCTCTTCGAGGAAAAAAGGCGGTTTTCTTGGCAGGCTATTGGTTCCTATTGGTCTTTCATCGGCAGTTTTTGGCATGCTTTACGGGTCGTTTTTCGGCTTCGAGGGTGACCACGCCATTATTCATCCCATATGGTATACACCGTTTGAGAGCAGTGAAACCATGATGCGTACCTTAATCTATTCCATCATTCTTGGAATTGCCATTATTTTGGTCTGCATGATATTTAATATCATCAACGGCATCCGTCAGAAGAGCTGGCAAAAAGTTCTATTTTCGCAGAATGGACTTGCAGGTATGGCATTTTACGCACTGACACTCTACTGCGGCATAACCACACTACTTGGTTCCAAGCATCCTCTTCTCTTGGCTGGACTTTTAATCGCATTGTCTTTACTTCTGATTTTCCTGCAGGAACCGCTGGGGAAACTTCTTGCGAAGAAAAAAGATTGGATACCCAAGGAAAAGGGTGGATTTTTGTTAGAGTCCTTTTTTGAATTGTTTGAAATTGTATTAAGTTTTATCACGAATACGGTGTCTTTTTTACGCGTAGGTGCCTTTGCTCTGAATCATGCAGGTATGATGTCGGTCGTGGTCATGTTCATGCTGCAACTTAACACCGTTGGTTCTATCGCTATTGCCATCTTCGGCAATCTATTGGTCATTGGACTGGAAGGCCTGATTGTAGGAATCCAAGTGCTTCGATTGGGATTTTACGAAATGTTCAGTCGTTTTTACGATGGCGGTGGACGGGAGTTTACACCAACCAATCGTACAGTATAGTTTATGGAGGTATTTTCATGTTAAAATCTGTTGTATTATTTCTGGTAGTCACTTTGGCAATATCTGTCCCCTTGGTGGCCCATTACGGATATAGACTGCAAGGAACAAGGATGAAACACGCGATTGTGTTTAATCTGTTTTCCTTCTTTGGTTTGATGCTCACCTTCGGCGTTTGTATGGTGGTTGGCGCTACGGATGTTTTTGCAACCGGATCTGAAACTATGGTAAGTTCGGCTGAAGGAATGAAGTTTCTTGGTGCAGCACTTTCCACCGGCCTTGCCTGTGTAGGTTCGGGCATTGCGGTATCCTCTTCTGCTTCCGCTGCCTTAGGTGCCATTTCCGAAGATCCGAAAATCATGGGGAAATCCTTGATTTTTGTAGCCTTGGCTGAAGGGATTGCCCTGTATGGGTTGATTATTTCTCTATTGATTCTTTTCCAATAAAGAAGGGGCTTTGGTATGAAATTTTTCTTATTAAGTGATAACATTGATACGCAAATCGGGATGCGGCTTGCCGGCGTAGAAGGCATTGTGGTTCATAAGGATAAGGAATTTCGTCAGGCATTTGACAGGACAATCTCTGACCCGGAAGTAGCAATTCTACTGATAACAGAAAAGTTAATGAATCTGTGTCCGGAATATATCGCCGCACACAGAATCAATAACAAAACCCCTTTGATTGTGGAACTTCCTGACAGACACGGATCTCAAAGATCGGAGGATTATATTTTAAACTACGTGAAAGACGCCATTGGCGTCCGGCTCTAAGGATAGAATTGAGGTGAGAGCAAGTGGCAAACGATGGTTTGAACAATTTTGCAAATGTGCTGCTACAAGAAGCAAAGGATCAAAAAGCATCCGAACTCGCCAAACTGGAAGCTCAAAGAACCCTGGCGTTAAAACGTGCGGACGAAACCTGCAAGCAAAGATTAGAGCAAGCGCTTCATAACGGTACTTCTGAATTGGAATATCAAAGACGAAAAATTCTGACGCAGCGTAAAATAGAACTCAAGCGCTTGCTTCTCCAAACACGGCAGGGACTTTGCGAGGAGTTATTTACAGATTTAGAACAGCAAGTGCGCGCGTTTACCAAAACCGAACACTATAAAATGTTTTTACAGCGAGCATGGAATCGGGCAGAGCCTTATTTCCGTAAAGGCAGCGGTGAAGTAATTTGTACGGTTATGGCATCGGATATGGAACTGGCAAAAGAATTATTTCCAATGCCGGGACTGAAGTTTGTGCATAGCGAAAAAGACCTTATTGGTGGATTTCTGCTGGAAAACGCCACTCTACGCCTGTTCGTTGACTACACATTGCTCGCCCGGATTGCAGAACAAAAAGAGGAATTTAGAAAAACAAACGCCTTACTCATGGAAGATTAAAACAGAAAACTGCCGTTTTTTACGGCACAAAGAGGTGACAACATGAATCGACTTGCTGCAATCCACGGCATAAATGGTCCTGTGATTAAAGTAAAAAATGCCCCCTGGCTTGCCATGATGGAAATGGTCTATGTAGGAAAGGAACAACTCATCGGTGAAGTCATCGCCGTACACGGGGACTGCACCATTATACAGGTTTACGAAGAAACCTCCGGTCTTACCATCGGTGAACCGGTCGTTTCTACCGGAAGACCTATGTCTGTGACCTTGGGGCCGGGGCTCATAGGGAATATTTTTGATGGCATAGAACGTCCTCTTACGAGTATGGAGGCACTTTCCGGTGCATTTATCTCAAGGGGACTCAGGACAGATGCCGTCCCCATGGAAAAAAGCTGGGATGTAACGGTTTTTGCCCAGGAAGGTGATACAGTTAATCCGGGAAGTATTCTCGCTGAAACACGGGAGACTGCACTGGTGCAGCATAAAGTTATGGTTCCACCCTCTATACAAGGAACGGTAGTGAAGATAGTCTCCTCGGGTACTTATACCTGTAAAGATACGCTTGCGGAGATTCGGACTCCGGAAGGTACTATCGAAAAAATAAAGCTGATTCAACATTGGCCCATTCGCGTGCCGCGCCCGTATCTGCGCCGGGAACCAATTACGCAGCCACTGATTACAGGTCAAAGGATTCTTGACATCCTCTATCCTCTTGCCAAAGGCGGTACTGCTGCCGTCCCCGGCGGATTTGGGACAGGAAAAACTATGACTCAGCATCAGCTGGCAAAATGGTCGGATGCGGATATCATTATTTATATTGGCTGCGGCGAGCGTGGAAATGAAATGACACAGGTGTTGGAGGATTTCAGCAAGCTGATTGACCCGAAATCCGGTCAGCCGTTGATGGACAGAACGCTGCTGATTGCAAATACCTCCAATATGCCGGTAGCTGCACGTGAGGCTTCTATCTATACAGGCGTGACGCTGGCAGAATACTATCGTGATATGGGATATCATGTAGCCATTATGGCAGATTCTACATCCCGATGGGCAGAGGCACTGCGAGAGATTTCCGGACGCTTAGAGGAAATGCCTGCCGAGGAAGGATTTCCGGCATATCTCCCCTCCAGACTTTCGGAGTTTTACGAACGCGCAGGCTATGTTACAACGCTAAATAACCTCGAGGGCAGCGTTACACTAATTGGCGCAGTTTCCCCCCAAGGTGGAGATTTTTCTGAACCGGTAACCCAAAACACCAAGCGCTTTACTCGATGCTTCTGGGGACTTGATAAGGACTTGGCATACGCTCGTCATTATCCTGCCATTAACTGGCTGACTAGCTACAGTGAATATGGTGACGAACTTGCTCCTTGGTATCAGGAACATGTGGATTCGAAATTTTCCAAGGCACGTACAGCAGTTCTGAAAATTCTCCGAGAAGAAAGCTCTCTCATGGACATTGTAAAACTCATTGGGGCAGACGTGCTTCCGGAGGACCAAAGACTGACGCTGGAAATTGCTCGGGTGATTCGTGTAGGATTTTTGCAGCAGAATGCCTATCACCCATTGGATACCTATGTCCCAATAGCAAAACAGTATCTGATGCTGGATACCATCCTGTATCTCTATGAAAAATGTAAGGAATGGATGCAAAATCAAGCGATTCCCCTTCGGCAGATACAGGAAACAGGCATCTTTGACCGACTGATTAAGATGAAGTACGAAATCGAAAATGAGAAGCCGGAAAAATTTCAAGAAATAAAGGAAGAAATTGATGCATTTGAATTCTAAGGAAAAGGAGTGATATGGCGTGCAAATGCACTATATGGGGTTAGATGATTTAAGCGGCTCCCTGGTAGTGATTCGTGGCATCCCAGACGTAGCTTATGATGAACTTCTGGAAATCACGCTTGACAGTGGAGAAAAAAGACTTGCGCGCATTGTGGAACTGACCGAAGATTTTGCCGTTGCACAGGTTTTTGCAGGGACCCAGGGAATTTCTCTCACCAACACCAGAACCCGGCGCACCGGTAGTCCTCTCCGCCTCCCCCTTTCCAAAGAAATTTTGGGGCGTGCTTTTGACGGAATTGGACGACCTATGGATGGGCTGGATCCCATCTGGGCAAAAAAGCACATGGATATCAACGGAAGGCCCATGAATCCTGTTTCAAGAGAATATCCCCGTTCTTTTATCCAGACAGGAATTTCTGCCATTGATGGACTGAACACCTTAATCAAAGGGCAAAAGCTTCCGATTTTCTCTGGAAATGGTATGCCTCATGACAATTTGGCAGCGCAAATTGCTTCCCAAGCAAAAATTGCAGAGGCTGGTGATAAAAACTTTGCCATAGTTTTTGGGGCTATGGGAGTGCAGCATGATGTTGCCAACTATTTTATGACAGCATTTACTCAAAGCGGCGCCATCAACCGGAGTGTTATGTTTATCAATACTTCCTCAGACCCGGTTGCAGAACGGATTTTGACACCCCGATGTGCATTGACTGCCGCGGAATACCTTGCCTTTGAATTAAATATGCATGTACTGGTAATTCTGACAGACATAACCTCTTATTGCGAGGCGTTGCGTGAAATTTCTTCATCCAAGCAGGAAATCCCCTCCCGGAAAGGTTACCCCGGGTATCTCTATAGCGATTTGGCTTCTTTGTATGAGCGTGCCGGCATGATAAAGGAAAGCACGGGTTCTATCACTCAGATTCCGATTTTGACCATGCCTAATGATGATATTACTCATCCAATTCCAGATTTAACCGGATATATCACTGAGGGACAGATTGTATTGGACAGGGCGCTGTACCAGAAAAACATATATCCGCCTATTTCGGTGCTTCCCTCCCTCTCTCGTCTTATGAAAGACGGAATTGGTGAAAAATATACCAGAGCAGATCACCCGGAGGTCAGCAATCAGTTATTTTCCTCCTATGCAAAGGTGCAGGAAATTCGGGCTTTAGCATCTGTTATCGGCGAGGACGAACTTTCGGATACGGATAAGATGTATATGCAGTTTGGCACTGCTTTTGAGGAAGCTTTCGTAGGTCAAGGTCAGAGTGAAAACCGAACCATTCAACAAACGCTCCATATTGCTTGGGATTTACTTCGAATGTTACCCCAAAACGAGCTTGACCGCATTTCGCCTGAGACCCTTTCCAATATGTATGATAAGTAAGCTTAGGGGGTGAAACACCATGGCAACCGTTCCAACCAAAGGCAATCTAATTTTTGCAAAAAATACTTTGGAGCTTTGTAAAACCGGTTATGAGCTTCTGGACAAAAAACGTAATATTCTGATTCGAGAAATGATGAATCTAATAGATAGTGCAAAAGAAATTCAAGGGGATATCGAAACAGTATTTCAGGAGGCGTATTCTGCTCTGCAGCAGGCAAATATTGATATTGGCATTGATACCGTAGAGAAAATTGGATATGCCATCGAAATAGAAGATTCCGTAAATGTAAAATTTCGAAGCGTCATGGGAGAAGAAATCCCTATTGTTTTTATGGATGAACCGGATTTTCGCCCCTCCTACGGCATGAAAAGCACTACCTCCTCTTTGGATGAAGCAGTAGAGAAATTTATCGCTGTAAAAAAACTTACTAGGCTTCTTGCACAGATTGAAATTTCCTTATATCGCATTGCTGAGAGTGTAAAAAAGACGCAAAAACGTGCCAACGCTTTAAAAAACATAATGATACCACGATACGAATCGGAGACAAGGCTAATTCTAAACGCTCTTGAAGAAAAGGAACGAGAAGAATTTTCGCGGCTTAAAGTGATAAAATCTCAAAAAGAGCGCACAAAGTAGCAGACCACCGGTTTATAAATACCGGTGGTCGAACTTTATACATAGCGGTCAATATCATCCAGCCCAATACCCTTATGGAGGGCAATATTGATTCCATTGGCAATCACGTCCGAAATATCATCAATGATGGCATCCACTTCCTTTGGGGCGACGATAAAGTTACCAAAGGCGGGGCGGATTGACTCTCGAACCAGTTCATAACGTTCATTTTGTTCCAGTTCCTTTAGAAAGTGATAGAATTCCGAGTTTTCCTGTGTATGCTCTTTTACTTTGAGTATAACTCTGTGCATGGATTCGCTGGCGATGGTCGCAGCGTCTACCACCGTGGGAACACCGATAGCAATGACAGGAACGCCTAAATTTTGTTGGTTAATTCCTTGACGCTTATTTCCTACACCCTCCCCCGGTGTAATTCCGGTATCCGAAAATTGAATGGTGGTATTGATGCGTTCGATTTTTCTGGAACAAAGGGCGTCAATAGCGATGACCAGAGAGGGCTTTACCCGGTCAACGATGCCTTTGACAATCTCACCGGTTTCTACACCGGTGATCCCAAGAACACCTGGAGTGACACCGCAAACCGGTCGAATGCCCTCGTCAATTTCTTCCGGCATATATTCTTTTAGATGCCGTGTAATCATGAGAGAATCCAACACCTTAGGTCCTAATGCGTCTGCGGTGATATTCCAGTTCCCTAGACCAACTACCAGTACGGTTTCCTTTTCGCTTGGGAGTAATCTTTCCGTCAGCTCTTTTAAGACCTTTGCGCAGGTCTGACACATTTGTTCATAGATTTTTTGTTGACCGTAAAAGCGGCTCGGCATTTCAATGGTCACATAGTTCCCGATCTCTTTTCCCAGATGCTTTGAGCCTTCATCATCCAGAACCTTCACTTTAGTGATGCGGATGTATCCCTCGACTTCCTCTTCTTTGAACTCAACCCCAGGGATGACATAGGATTCCCCCTCCAGTTCAGTGAGCATTTCTTTCGCTTCTACTGCCAAATCACAACGTACCTGCTTCATTTTCTCAACTCCTTTGTTTGTAGTTTTTACTTAACCGGTTTTTTTATGTGTGAAACACATTTGTAACAAAATATTTTAAATTTTTTTGAAAAAAGTACTTGCATTTTACCTGAAATAGTGGTATGATAACAAATACTGGTGTAAGAAGACTGATGTTTTTTTCCCGGTTAAGATTGATGATTTGGAGGTGAAACCATGCCTAATATTAAATCTGCTAAAAAGAGAGTTAAAGTTATCAAAAAGAAAACTCTGCAAAATCAGATGATCAAGTCTCAGCTCAAAACTGCAATCAAAAAGTTTGAGGCCTCTTTGAAAGAGGGCA
>JAXJVM010000225.1:0-2085 GCA_036308515.1 Clostridia bacterium
GAATATCAAAGGGCTTTTCAAACATGATTTCCATGTGCTCGGGGGCATAATCATTGACGAAGGCAATGCTCTCTTCCGGGCTTTCGGTGATGATAGCACCGCCGTAAGTGTTGAAGTTGGTGGTAACAAACTCCTGCCGTCTGGGAGAAATCTTCTGAAGCTGCCGCTCTACGATTGCCGCTGCCTTTTCTACCAGTTCTGCACTGTGGGTAACCAGAAGTGCCGCAGAATCCGGCCCGTGCTCTGCTTCAATCATCCAGTCAAGGGCAACCTTTTCCGGATCAGCCTTTTCGTCCGCCAGAATGATACATTCACTGGGACCGGCAGGCAGACCTGCGTCAATGTAGTTGGCAAGGACGCGCTTTGCTGCCGTTGCATAGGAGTTTCCCGGGCCGATAATCTTGTGGCACTTAGGAATGGTTTCGGTGCCGAAGGCAACCGCTGCCACTGCCTGAATGCCGCCCACCTTATAGATCTCGGTAATGCCGATAATCTTTGCCGCAGCCAGGATAGCGTCATCTACCTCGCCCTTTGCATTGGGAGGAGTGACAACCACGATTTTTTCAACCCCTGCAACCTTAGCCGGAACACCCAGCATCAGCAGCACGGAGGGAAAGCTCCCCTTACCTCCGGGCACATAGAGACAAACGTCCACAATAGGGGTAGTTTTTTCGCCTACCATGAGACCCTTATCCACCTCGGTGAACCACATTTCCTCAGGCATCTGCTTTTCGTGGAAGTTGCGGATGTTCTTTGCCGCATAGGCAATAGCGTCACGAGTTTCAGCATCCAGTCTGTTATAGGCAGTCTCAATTTCCTCGGGGGTTACCTTGATTTTGTCCTGGGTCAGTGTTACACGGTCAAACTTCGCAGTATATTCCAGCACCGCTTCATCGCCGCGGACACGGATATCGTCAGAAACCTCCTTTGCCAGCTTCATCTGCTCGGAGATATCCAGCTCCGCACGCTTCATAATAAAATTCTTCTTTTCATCCGACATCTCGGACAGCTTGTATATGTTCATTGGTACCTCTCCTTACTATGTCAAAATGCGGGGCGACAAGCTCATCGCTCCCTACCGTATACCTTTCACGCTTGATATTAATGGTGGAACAAACGGATTCCGGTAAAGGACATTGCCATGCCAAACTTGTTACAGGTCTCGATGACATTGTCGTCACGGATGCTACCGCCGGGCTGCGCAATGACAGTGACACCAGATTTATGAGCACGTTCAATGTTATCTCCAAAGGGGAAGAATGCATCAGAACCCAGCGCAACGTCTGTATTCTTTGCCAGCCATTCCCTCTGCTCTTCCTTGGTAAATACCGGGGGTTTTACCTTGAAGGTCTTTTCCCATACGCCGTCTGCCAGTACGTCCATATATTCATCAGAGATATACACGTCAATGGCGTTATCACGGTCTGCACGCTTGATGCCGTCCACAAACTGCAGATTCAGTACCTGCGGTGCTTGACGAAGCCACCAGATATCCGCTTTGTTACCTGCAAGACGGGTGCAGTGGATTCTAGACTGCTGACCGGCACCGATGCCGATTGCCTGACCGTCCTTCACATAGCAAACGCTGTTGGACTGGGTGTACTTGAGCGTAATCAGAGCAATCATCAAATCACGCTTCTGTTCCTCGGTCATGTTCTTGTTGTCGGTGACTACGTTACTGAGCAGTTCGGTGTCAATCTTCAATTCGTTGCGCCCCTGTTCAAAGGTCACGCCGAATACTTGTTTGTGTTCAATAGGCGCCGGTACATAATCCGGGTCAATCTGAATCACATTGTAGCTGCCCTTACGTTTGCCTTTGAGGATTTCCAGCGCCTCATCGGTGTAGCCGGGGGCGATAACGCCATCGGAAACTTCTTTGGCTATCAGCTGAGCCGTTGCCTTGTCGCAGACATCGGACAGGGAAATAAAGTCGCCAAAGGAGGACATACGGTCTGCGCCTCTGGCTCTGGCATAAGCGTTGGCAAGTGGGGTCATCTCGATGGTTTCATCCACAAAGTAAATCTTCTTTAAGGTATCAGACAGAGGCAAGCCAACTGCCGCGCCTGCCGGAGATACGTGCTTAAA
>JAXJVM010000226.1:0-12594 GCA_036308515.1 Clostridia bacterium
ATCCTGGGGATGCGGCTGCATATTCTGATTTACGCCGCCAAGATGGGAACTCCGGTGATTGGACTGACCTACGACCCCAAGGTGGAGGCAACCATGCGCTACATCGGCCAGGAGTTCATCGAGCCGGTGGAGAGCATCAATCCCATCACTCTTTGCCGATATGTGGATGAGATTATGAAAAATCCGGAGGCGCTGACCCAAGAGCTGATGGCTATGGGCGAGGATGCTAAAGCCAAGGCACTGGAAAATACCCGACTTGCATTAGAGCTTCTGGAAAGCGGCAAATAAACGGACAGAGAAAGAGGAGACAAGCTATGAATTTATTTATTTTTGATGCAATCACCAAAGACCCGGTGATTGATGCCCTTCTGCAGTTCAAGGAAACCGGCAGTGAGGACGCCTACTATCAGGCGGCACGGGGGTTGATAGCCTATGCCGGAAACCGACTTACAGAGAAAAACATCATTCATGAATACGTACTGCGCAGTATGCTGGAGCAGGAAAACCTGCCGGATGTTGTGCAGCTGCGGGATTTCCTGCGCCATGACGTCAAGACCATCTACCAGACCTTTATGGAAACCGACTGGGACACCCTGTTTAAGGAAAAGGGACTGGTGTCTCTGTGCCAGATTCCCACACAACCCCAGTACAGCGGACTGAAAAGCTATGTGTTCTCCTTAGAGAGTATGATTGACTGCCAATCCAACGAGGCGCTGGGCGGTGCCATCCTGGCACATACCGAGAGCTTCGGAACCGGTACGGCGGCTGCATTTAGCGCACTCATGTGGGATGGTGAAAAGCTGGTGGGCATTCCTCGTCCTGACCCCATTCAGTTCAGCGATTTGACCGGACTGGAGCATCAGAAGCAGGTGCTGATTGACAACACCGAGCGCTTCCTTGGCGGCGACTCCGCCAATGACGTTCTGCTTACCGGTGGTATGGGCTGCGGAAAATCCTCCTGTGTCAAAGCCTGCCTGAATATGTTTCAGGATCGGGGACTGCGGCTGGTGGAACTGAAAAAGTCGCACCTGAACGACCTTTCCCAGGTGCTTTCGACTTTGAACAATCCCATTTTGAAGTACATTGTCTTTATTGACGATTTGTCCTTTGAGCCGGAGGACACCGGCTACAAAATTTTAAAGACAGCACTGGACGGTCAGGCGGAGGCGAGAGGCAGCAATGTCCTGATTTATGCCACCTCCAACCGCCGCCACCTGATTAAGGAGACATGGGGAGACCGGGAGGGCTATCTGGAGGACGAGGTGCTCCGCAGCGAGGGCATGAGTGAGAAGAAGTCCCTTGCCTCTCGGTTTGGTATCAACCTGAGCTTCCTGACCCCCAACCAGGGCGAATACTTAAGAATTGTGGAAAATCTTCTGGCGGCAAAGGGTATGGAAATGACCGAGGAAATCCGCGCCAAAGCCTTGACCTGGGAAATCAATTACAACGGTTTTTCCGGACGGACGGCAAAACAATTTGTTGCCAGCATGATAGGCAGATAAACTTCATATACTATATGGTATCTTAGGATTGTTCCGTAAAAACTGCAGAACTTTGTCAAAGTATATTGCTTTTTTGAGGAATCTGTAGTATGATGTAACGGAAACGAACATAGAATCAGGGAGTGAGTGTATGTCCGAAAATACCAATGCCGGCGGTTCTGCTGCAAGACGGCGAGCAGGAGCTGCACCTCCAAAGGGCAGCCGCCGTAAATCCAACGATATCAAAAACCGTAAAAAACCTCTTGTGATCGCAGGTGTGCTGGTTTTGTTGGTTTTGCTTTTACCATTGACGGTTTTGACCGTCTATGTCAATGGTTATGATGGGATTTTTCCGAATGTTTACGTTGGGGACACAGACCTTTCGGGAAAATCTGCGGATGAAGCATTGCAAGTACTGAATCAAACTTATCGTGCCGATGCCATCAAGGGTGTTACCTTTGCTTTGCAGTGCAAGGATTCCAAGGAGGAGCTCACCACCGACGCTCTGGGGATTACCTTCCAGAATCAGGAGAGCGTGAACGCTGCCAAGGCGGTGGGGGGTAGCCAAAACCCCGTTGCCCGGGCGGTCAAGTTCGCAGCACAATTGGTTCTTCCCACCCGGATAGACCCGGTGATTACCTATAACAATGATTTGTTAAACCGCACTGTGGATGCGGTGGCAAAGCCCTACGAGGTAGAGCCGGTGGGCTATACCTTTGAGATTGCACCTGACGAAGTCACCATCCATGCTCCCGTTGCCGGGGTGAAGGTGGATCGTGACCAGATTGTTGCTCAGGTAGAGGGACAAATCCGTGCCAGAGCCTTTTCTGACATTGTCATGGAACCCATAACCACCCAGCCTGAACCGCTGGATTTTGAGGAATTCTACACCTGGCTGACCTCCCCTGCGGAGGATGCGTATTATACCAGGGGCGAGGACGGTAAGGTGATCGTTGCCCGGGAAAAACTGCAGTGCTCCGTGGACAAAGGCGTGGTAAAACAAGCCGTAGACAGTATTGAGCAATCCGGAAACACCACTGCAACCTTTGGGGTGACCACCACCGAACCACAGGTTCTGTCCACCCAACTGCAGGAGAATCTCTACAAGGATAAACTAGGCGGCTATACCACCCATTACAGTGGCAGCGCTGCCAGAAACAATAACGTCCAACTGGCAACCAGCCGGATTGACGGCTATGAGCTGATGCCGGGGGAAGAGTTCTCCTATGACCAGACCATCCTGCCCAGAACCGCAGAAAACGGCTACCAGGCAGCCCCTGTCTATGTGGGCAACAAGGTAGAAAGTGGCATGGGCGGCGGTATCTGTCAGCCCTCTTCCACTCTGTATTGTGCGGCACTCTATGCCAATCTGGAAATTACAGAGCGTCATAACCACAGTATGCTGGTAAGCTACTTGCCGGCAGGTTTGGATGCCACCATTGCCCAAGGGGTTCTGGATATGAAGTTCAAGAACAACACTCCTTACCCCATTAAGATTTCGGGGCAGGCGTCCGGCGGTGTTCTGAACTTTAGTATCTGGGGCTATAACCCCGAGAATATCTCGGTGGAGATCCTTCGGGGCGGCGGCGGTTATAGTTATACTGCCACCCGTGTGGTCAAGAAAGACGGCACAGAGGTCAGCCGGGAGCAGCTGCGCAGCAGCAACTATGTAAAGCCCGAGCCCTCTGAGACCCCCAAGCCCTCTGAGAGCGCCAAACCGGAGGCAACATCCGCGCCCACTGTAGCACCTACCCCTAGTGAGGGAACAGGTGCCACTGCGCCGGCAGAAGCTACGGCATCCCCCACGAAAACCCAAACGCCTGCTGCCACAGCAGTACCGGCGCCTGCAACAACACCGGCGGCCGGAACGGAAAGTACCGGCACGGCAGTGACCGAATAAAACTTACAATTTCATAATACTTCAGGGATCGGTGAAATTCCGTACCGGCGGTAAAGCCCGCGAGCAAACATTGTTTGTTGATTTGGTGAGATTCCAAAGCCGACAGTAGAGTCTGGATGGAAGAAGTAAAAAGGTCTGCCTTTGGCGTAGACTTTTTATAAAAATTACCCCTGAAGCTTTCTGCTTCAGGGGTTTATTATTTTCCTCCTCTTTTCCTTCCCCCCCAAGGGGGAAGGTGGCGGCATCAGCCGTCGGATGAGGGGTAAAACAAGGAGGTACTACCTATGAAAAACCAAACCAAATTCATCAACGTCCGTATCCTGACCTCGGTTGCCATTGCCGGCGCCATATCCTTTGTGCTGATGTTTTTTGACCCGAATCTGCCCATTGCTCCGGCGTTTATCAAGCTGGATTTTTCGGATATTCCGGCATTGATTCTAGCCTTTGCGTTTGGCCCCCTTGCCGGGGTACTGACCGAGCTTATTAAGAATCTGCTGCATCTGCTTGTCACCTCCACATCCGGCGTAGGCGAGCTTTCCAACTTCGTGTTGGGCTGTGCCTTTGTGGCACCGGTCGGATGGGTGTACAAATACCGCAAGGGGCGCAAGGGGGCTCTGCTTGCCATGCTGACGGGTACCCTGTGCTTTTCGGTGGTGGGGATATTTTCGAATTTATTTATTATGTTTCCCTTTTATACCAAGGTCATGGGGCTTCCTATGGAGGCAATTATCGCCATGTGCCAGAAGATTCTGCCCTTTGTGGATAGTGAGATGAAGGTCATTCTGCTCAGCGTGACCCCCTTTAATCTGCTCAAAGGCGTGCTGGAATCCCTGGTGACTTTTCTCTTGTACAAGCGTTTGTCACCGCTTTTGAAGCGCTGAAACCTATTCTATCCTTTCTGTATACATTGCGGCACCAAATAGCTGCGCCAGGGCTTGCCCCTGTTCCTCGCCCAGAACCAGACAGGCGGTGGAAAGGCAGTCCGCCAGCAGGGCAGAGCCCACCTGTATGGTAACTCCCGCAAGGACTCCCTCTGTGGGATATCCGGTTTTGGGGTCTAAGATATGGTGATATAACCTACCCTCGTAGGTGAAGTTTCGCTGGTAGGTGCCGCTGGTGACCACCGCGCCTTGTGTCAGGCTCACCCTTCGGGTGTAGGTGCCGCTGTCTGCAAAGGGCTTCTGAATGCCAACCTGCCAGTTGCCGTCTTTGCGGCTGGGATTCTTGCCAAAGGTGTAGACGTTGCCGCCAAAGTTCAGCAGAGCATAGCTAACTCCTGCCTTCTGCAGAACCTGCGCTGCGCAGTCAGCGGCATAACCCTTTGCCGCACCCCCTAAGTCGATGGCTACCCCGTCTACCGTCTTTGTAAGGGTGCTTGCTGACCGATCAAATTTGAGATACTCCCAGTTTACCAGTTCCAAGGCTTCCTGAATAGCGGCATCTGTGGGCGGTGTGGGAGTTTCCTCTCCGTGGAAGGGCCACAAGGACGATACCGGGGCAATGGTGATGTCAAAGGCACCCTCCGATGCCCGGCAAACCTCCAGTGCGGTTTCCAGAATGGCTGCGGTGTGTGTGTCCAAAGGAACCACCTCCCCTGCTCCGGCACGGTTGAATTGGGAGACGGTGGAGCTTTCGTCGTAGTAGTTGACTGCGTCCTGAATCTCCTTGACCTTGGCAAAGGCGTCACGAATGGCAGTGTCCGCATTGCTGCCGCCGGCACGAATGGTGCAGACGGTGTCCATGAGGAATTGGGTCTCCTCGGCGGTTTTGTCTATGGGCTGACAGCCTGTCACCAAAAGAAGTATCAGAAAAAGGGAAAATATGCGTTTCATGGTGATATGCTCCGTAATTAGTATGGTGTCTCTATTATACCCCCGAAGAAAACTTCGGTCAAGCAGGAAAATCCTCTTGCCCCTCTGTGGGATATGTGATATGATAGGGAGACAGAGTGAAATAAAGGAGACTGCTTATGAAACGATTGATTTCCTGGAACGTTAATGGACTTCGGGCGTGCGTGCAAAAGGGTTTTTCAGAGGTCTTTACAGACCTGGATGCGGATATGTTCTGCCTGCAGGAAACCAAACTGCAGGAGGGACAGATTACCCTTGATCTGCCCGGTTATCACCAGTACTGGAACTATGCCGAGAAAAAAGGCTATTCGGGCACGGCACTCTTTACCCGGGAGGAACCCATTGCAGTCACCTATGGCATGGGCATTCCGGAGCATGATACCGAGGGACGGCTGATTACGGCAGAGTACCCGGATTATTATTTGGTAGTTTGCTATACCCCCAATTCTCAGAATGAGCTGAAGCGGTTGGACTATCGGATGACGTGGGAGGATGCCTTGCGTGGTTACCTTGCGGATTTAGAGAAAACCAAGCCGGTGATTTACTGCGGAGACTTGAACGTGGCACACAAGGAGATTGACTTAAAGAATCCCAAAACCAACCGGAATAACGCCGGGTTCACCGATGCGGAACGGGAGAAGATGACCGCCCTGCTGGCAGAGGATAAGATTGATACCTTCCGGTACTTTTATCCGGAGGCAGAAGGGGAATACTCCTGGTGGTCTTACCGGTTTCAGGCACGGGCAAAGAATGCAGGATGGCGGATTGACTATTTTATTGTTTCCAAGGCATTGGAGGGAAAATTGGAAAGTGCGGCAATCCATCAGGAAATTATGGGCAGTGACCATTGCCCGGTGGAACTGTGCATAAAAGATTAAAAAACCGGAAATCGGGCAAAAAATTTGATAAATTTTGAAAAAGCACTTGAAAAGTTCGCCGGTCTGTGGTACAATGGCACATACTGGACAAAAATGTGTTCGAGAAGAACGAGGAGGATATGTTTGAAATGATGACAGCATTAACCATTATTCATGTAGTAATTTCCCTGGCGCTGATTGTAGTTGTACTGCTTCAGCACGGTAAACAGCAGGGATTATCCGGTGCCATTGCCGGCGGCGCAGAGACCTTTTTCGGTAAAAACAAGGGTAGAACCATTGATGCAATGCTGAAGAAGTTCACCGCAGTGGTTGCAATTCTGTTTATTATCTCTTCCGTGACCTTTGCCGGTGTTGCAATCAACACCTATAACAAGGCAAACGAAGCTCTGCAAGCAGAAAGCCAGACTGCAACCGAAGGCACTGAGGATACAACCGGCGTGACTATGAATGAAAACGGCGAGCTTGTTGACGCAGAGGGCAATGTACAGGCAAAGCTGGACGAAAGCGGCAATCTGGTTGACAACGAAGGTAACGTTTTGGCAACCGCAGAAGATTTGGCAGCTGCACAGGCTGAGGCCGTAGAGGGCGAAGTTACTGCAGATGGTGCAGAGACAACCGAAGCACCGGCAGAGACTACTCCTGCTGAATAAGCAAAGACCACGAAGGGCGGACACCAGTCCGCCTTTTTTTTGTAAAGGGGTGAAGGCAATGCAGAATACGGTACTCTATGTGGTGATTCCCTGTTATAATGAGGAAGAAGTTCTGCCGGAAACCATTCGGCGGATGGGGCAGTTGTTTGATACTATGACGGCAGAGGGGCAGATTGCGCCCCAAAGCCGGATTGTCTTTGTGGACGATGGCAGCAAGGACGCCACCTGGCAACTGATTTCAGTGGCATCCCAGAGGGATGAACGGCTCCGAGGTATTAAACTTTCCAAAAATGCCGGACATCAGAACGCCCTTCTTGCCGGACTAATGGCGGTCAAGGAATCCTGCGACTGTTGTATCTCCATTGACGCAGACCTGCAGGATGACATTGGGGCGATTCCTAAGTTCGTGACGGAATTTGACCGTGGCTGTGATGTGGTTTACGGGGTGCGAAGCCGCCGGGATACGGATTCCGGCTTCAAGCGTATCTCTGCCAAGGTGTTTTATCAGCTTATGCGGATCTTGGGTGCCGATGTCATTGACAACCATGCGGATTATCGGCTTATGAGCCGCCGTGCTTTGGCGGCACTGGCGGAGTTTCCGGAGGTCAACCTGTTTCTGCGAGGGGTGGTACGGCTGGTAGGCTTCCCTAGTGGAACGGTGTATTACGAACGCACAGAACGGTTTGCAGGAAAGAGCAAATACCCCTTAAGAAAGATGCTTTCCTTCGCCTTTGACGGCATTACCTCTTTCAGTATTAAGCCCATCCGACTGGTTTGGGGTCTGGGATTGCTGGCGTGTCTCATGGCGGTGGCTGCGGCGGCATATTCTCTGGTGTCCTGGTTCTTTGGCAACAGCGTTACCGGCTGGACGTCCTTGATGATTTCTATCTGGTTTTTGGGTGGTGTGCAGTTGGTTTCTGTGGGTGTTATTGGCGAATACATCGGCAAAATTTATAAGGAAGTCAAACGCCGCCCCCGATACATCATAGAAGAAACAAATATAGAGAATTAAATGCAAATTGCTCTCCGGTTGGAGAGCAATTTTTTTGGGCACTTAGCATATCCGTGGAGCGACACTGTGTGGTCGCCTGTACCATGTTTTATTTTAATTCCCCCAGGGATTTTTCCAGCAATTCCTTGCCACCAATTTGGTTAATAAGCTCCAGCATGGCGTTGGCGGACATCCGCGGCGGCAGGTTCAGGTGCCGGGCGAGCTTTGCGCGTTTTTCGGTACTGTCATCCTTACCGGAGAGCCCTGCGGCGAAGAAGTCCGCTTTGGTTGCCGGGGTATAGGTGACATGGGATTCTTCTGCCCCTGCGGCGGAGAATAATAGGGCGGTCAGGGTAGCATCGTCCATGCCTTCTACCCCCAAAAGACCCTCCTTGCCGGGCTTTTCCTTGCGTTTCTCCTTGCCTTTCATAGCGGGAATATATAAATTCTTCACCGGGCAGTCTTGACCCAGACAACTTTTCAGATAATTACGGATGCGGAATCCGGCCTGGTCAGAATCGGTGAGAATCAGCACGCCGCGTTTTTTTGCCATATTGCGGATACTGCTCACAATGGCTTTGGAGCGGTAGAGCTGAAATCCGTGGGTACAGATAATAGGAGCGTCTGTCAGCTTGCGCAGACGTTCCTTGTCGTATTTGCCCTCTACCACAATGACTTCCTGAATGTGAATCATAGCTGCCTCCTGAAATTTTCCTTACCTTTATTTTAGTACACCAACTTTGGTATTGTCAATCTTTTCTTTTCATATGATGAAAGAGAAAAGAGGTGGACATCAGTTGAAGAATCAAATGCTAAAGAGTGCAGGGGTTCTGGCGTTTTCGGGTATCTGCGCCAAGTCCTTTGATTTTGCCTTCCGTGCCTTTTATTCCCGGCAGCTGGGGACTGAGGGCATGGGACTTTTATCCCTGGGGTTTGGACTCCACGGAGTGATGTTGACGGTTTCAACGGCAGGACTGGGGGTTGCGGTTTCCAAGGTGGTGTCGGAGTATCTGGAACGGGGCCAGCTTTGCGCCGTGCGCCAGAGTATGAAGCTGGCAGTCTGGGGTGTGGCGTGTCTTGCGTTGACCGTGATTTTTTTGACCATGGTTGGGGCAGAGTGGATAGGAGTACGGATTCTGGGGGACGGCCGTATCTCTGCCGGGCTTTGTTGTCTGGTGCCCAGCGTGTTGTTTATGGGGGTTTCCTATTGCTTAAAAGGGTATTTTTATGCCGCACGCAAGGTATGGATTCCGGCAAGCTCGGAGTTTTTGGAGCAGGCAGTAAAGTTTCTGTCAATCAGCCTGCTTTTAAAGTGGTTTTTACCCTATGGAGTGGCTTACGGCTGTGCCGCCGTTTTTGCCGGCATCAGTATAGGGGAGTTTTCCTCCTGCCTGTATTTAAGCCTATTCTATCTTAAGGAGACTAAAACTCTCACTAGCGGCGAGGAACAGGGGAAAATCTTTGGTGCCCTGCTGCAGGTGTCCTTTCCCTCCATGCTTAGCTCCCTTGCCGGCTCGTCCCTTAGAATGCAGGAAGAGGTCTGGATTGTATCAGCACTGAAGCGGTTCGGGCTGAGCCATGCCCAGGCGGTCAGCGGTCTTGGGGTGATTCACGGCATGGTCATGCCCATGCTGGTGTTTCCTCTGACCCTTTTGGGGTCGGTGACCACCCTGCTGGTGCCGGAGATTGCCCGGCGGAATACCCTGAAGGACAAAGGACGGCTCCGGCGTCTGGTGAGAAAGGTTTACCGGTCAGGACTGGGTATTGGTACAGGGGTACTGTTGGTATTTGCCCTTTTTGCGCCCCAACTGGCACAGGGAATTTATCATGATACCTCCATCGTACCTATGGTACGGTCCTTGTCAGTACTCTGTCCGGTCATGTTTCTGGATTCCCTGTCCTGCTCCATCTTGAACGGCTTGGGCAAACAGGTTCCCTTGCTGGCGTATAGCGTCAGTGATTCTCTTCTTCGGCTGGGCGCCATCTTTTTACTGGTGCCGGTATATGGGATGCCGGCACTGCTCTGGGTCATTGCTCTCAGCAACCTGTTTACCTGTTCCCTGACGGTGGGAAGTGTTTGGCGCGCTTGCGGTAAGGGTTTCGGAATTTTTCCCGGTGGTGTTCTGTCTAAACCGTTTTTTTCTCGTGGAAAATAACAGGAGAATTTTGTGCAGAATGACGTTTTTGGGTATAAAACAAAGAAATTACGGGAAAAATTCTTGCAATCTGCTATTTTTTGTACTACAATAGAAACATATTTTTATACCGAAGGATAGGGGAATGCACATGCAGAAGTTAGAACAGTTGTACGAAGGTAAAGCGAAGAAAGTTTTTAAGACCGATGACCCCGAAGTGTTGATGGTAGATTACAAGGACGATGCTACCGCTTTCAACGGCGAAAAGAAGGGTACGATTGCGTCTAAGGGTATTATCAATAATAAGGTCACCAACCATCTCATGAAGATGCTGGAAGAAAAGGGGATTCCCACTCATCTGGTGGAGGAAATCTCCGACCGCGAAACCCTGGTGAAGAAGGTAACCATTGTTCCGTTGGAGGTTATCATCCGGAATGTAGCGGCAGGCTCCTTCTCCAAGCGTTACGGCGTGGAAGAGGGCAAAGAGCTTTGTACGCCGTCCCTGGAATTCAGCCTGAAGGACGACGCGCTGGGTGATCCGCTGATTAACAGCTATCATGTGCTGGCACTGGGTCTTGCAACCCAGGAGGAGCTTGACCTGATTGCGAAGTATTCCTTTAAGGTCAACGAGGTTCTCAAGGAGTATCTTTTGACTTTGGGTATTCGGCTCATTGACTTTAAACTGGAGTTTGGTAAGACCTCCGATGGCACCATTGTGCTGGCAGACGAGATTTCTCCGGACACCTGCCGGTTCTGGGACGTAGAGACCAACGAAAAGCTGGACAAAGACCGGTTCAGAAGAGACCTGGGTAACGTAGAGGACGCATATCAAGAGATTATGCGCCGTCTCATGGGTCAATAATTAGATAAACAAAGGCAAGGGCGCCTTACTTAGGGTTCCCTTGTCTCTTTTTATTCAAACGTCAGCGAAAGGGAGAGACAAATGCAGAACGAAACTATTGTAGTGATTGATTTTGGTGGACAGTACAATCAGTTGATTGCCCGCCGGGTGAGAGAAGCCAGTGTGTATTGTGTGGTACTGCCCTATTCCAAATCCCTGGAAGAAATCAAAGCATATGCGCCCAAGGGGATTATCTTTACCGGCGGTCCCAACAGCGTCTATGATGAAAATGCGCCCAAGGTTGACCCGGGTGTGTTTGAGCTGGGGATTCCGATTTTGGGAATCTGTTACGGCGCGCAGATGATGAGCATGATGCTGGGCGGCGAGGTACAGAGGGCCGATACCCGGGAGTACGGCGTGGTGCCGGTAACCCTGGAGGAAAGCCCGATTTTTAAAGATATTGACAAGGCAAACGAGTGTCTCATGAGCCATACGGATAAGATTATTTCTGTGCCGGAGGGCTTTGTCATTGCCGGCAAAACCGCGGATTGTCCCGTGGCGGCGTATCAGGATACGGCGCGGAACTTTTACGGCGTACAGTTTCATCCGGAGGTAAACCACACCCCCTTTGGCAGTCGGATGATTCGCAACTTCCTCTTTGAGGTTTGCGGCTGCAAGGGTGACTGGAATATGGCGGATTATGCCAAAAACTTTATTGCATTAGCCAGAGAGAAAATCGGTGATAAGAAGGTGCTATGCGGACTTTCCGGCGGCGTGGACAGCAGTGTGGCAGCGGTGCTTCTGCATAAAGCGGTAGGCAAGCAGTTGACCTGTATTTTTGTAGACCACGGCCTGCTCCGTAAGAACGAGGGCGACGAGGTAGAAGAAATTTTCAGCAAGCAGTTTGACATCAATCTGGTTCGTGTCAATTGTGAGGAGCGGTTCCTTGGTAAGCTTGCCGGCGTCAGTGACCCCGAGACCAAGCGCAAGATTATTGGCGAGGAATTTATCCGCGTCTTTGAGGAAGAGGCCAAGAAGATTGGCACCGTGGATTTTCTGGTACAGGGAACCATTTACCCTGACGTCATTGAGAGCGGTACCGGCGACGCCTCGGTGATTAAGAGCCACCATAATGTGGGTGGTTTGCCGGATTATGTGGACTTTAAGGAGATTATTGAGCCTTTGCGTAGTCTCTTTAAGGACGAGGTGCGTAAGCTGGGTACAGAGCTTGGTATCCCCGACCATCTGGTTTGGCGGCAGCCCTTCCCCGGTCCCGGTCTGGCGGTACGGTGCATCGGTGAGATTACCAAAGAACGGCTGGTGATTCTCAAGGATGCAGACGCCATCTTCCGGGAAGAAGTTGCCAATGCCGGACTGGATCGGGAAATTAACCAGTACTTTGCGGTGATTACCGATATGCGTTCTGTGGGAGTTATGGGCGACGAGCGAACCTATGATTATACTGTGGCACTGCGTGCCGTGACCACCACTGATTTTATGACCGGCGAGTGGGCGCGGATTCCCTATGACGTTCTGGAAACCGTCAGCAAGCGCATTGTCAATGAGGTCAGCCATGTGAACCGCATTGTCTACGACATCACAAGTAAACCCCCTGCCACCATCGAGTGGGAATGACAAATTACGGAGCAAAAACCGCATAACCACGCCATTTTTGGGCATTTGAAAACGAAAATGGCAACGATTTGGCAACAGTTGGGGCAAAGAGTTAAAATGAAATTTTGAGACGAGCAGTCGCAGTTATGCGACTGCTTCAGCGTGTCGATAAACCTATCGACACGCTGGCAGATGTTGAAAAAGGAAGGTATATTTTGTGAAATCGTTTTCGTCGCTGTACGATGGTACTGCAG